>NZ_CP141048.1:2174375-2502500 GCF_034627025.1 Microvirga lotononidis
GGTGAAGAAAACCGTCAAGAGAAGCCCGTCTCGATCATCGTCTCGGATGAGACATAAGCCCAGAACCCCGGGCTCGTTCCGGTCAGGCTCCTACTTGAACATGCCTTCCCGCAGGTTGATGCCGTATTCCTTGTAGGCCTTGAGAGCGCAGAGCATCTGCATCCAGCCCTGGCAATTGCCATAGGACGCCTTCAGGCCGTCTTTCGTTTCGCGCCAGCCTTCCTCGGAAATCGAAACCAGGGTCCGCCCGTCGTCGAGCGGCTCGAAGGTCATCGTCACGGTGGTTCTGTAGCTGGCCATCGAGTCGCCCTCATTGGCCTCCCATTGAAGGACGATCCGCCTTTCCGGCACCACCTCGACGACCCAGACCGGGAAGGCTCCCGGAAAGTCGTGGAAATCCCACGAGACGGTCGCGCCGGTTTCGAGGCGGCCCTTGGCCCCGCCGGTCGTGAAGTAGCGCGACAGCTCGTCCGGATTGGCGACCGCCTCGAACACCTCGGCCACCGGCTTCGCAATCCTTGCAGACACCTTGAACGTCAGATCCATGGCGCTCTCCTTGAAGGTTCGGCCATCATGTTATAAAAACATAACATGTCAAGCGACGAGGACAACGACCGGATCTTCAAGGCCCTGTCGGCCGCGACCCGCCGCGACATTCTCGATGCGTTGAAGGACAAGCCCCAGACCACGGGCGAGTTGTGCGCCCGGTTCCCGGCGCTCGACCGCTGCACCGTGATGCAGCACCTGAAGGTCCTGGAGGGAGCGGATCTCGTGATCGTCAGGCGCGAGGGGCGGGAACGCTGGAACCATCTCAACCCGCTCCCGATCAAGCAGATCTACGACCGCTGGATCGGCGCCTATGCGGGCCGTGCCGTGGAAATGCTCGACCGCCTGAAGTCGGATCTCGAAAGCAAAGGAAACTAGTTCCGGTCGTCCGGCACGGCGGGCAGGGGCAGCACGTCGATGCCTTCCTCGAGCAGGGCCCGCGCCTCGGCCAGATCCGCCTCGCCGTAGATCGAGCGCTCTTCCGCCTCGCCGTAATGCATCTTGCGCGCTTCCTCGACGAAGCCTTTGCCGACATTCTCGGAGTTCTTCATCACATGCTCGCGCAGGGCCCGCAACGCGGCGCGCATCCCTCGCTCGCGCTCCGACAGGACGGCGACGGGCTGCGGCTCCGGCGCCGGCACCTTCGGGGTCTTGTCCGTCCGCGCCACGGACGGGGCCATGATCTGCTTCTCGACCTTGGCCGAGTTGCAGTAAGGGCAGGTCACGAAGCCGCGCTTGCGCTGCGTCTCGAACGCCTCACTCGACGGGAACCAACTCTCGAACTCATGGGCCTGCTCGCAGGCCAAGGCATACTTGATCATGTCCTGTGGAGATTTAAGGATTGAAGCGCGGAATGGGAAGGGATCAGGCGCTGGCCGCCCGATCCGTCTCGATGAAGGGGACGACCTCGACCTTGAAGGGCCGGGCGTTCTTGAGGGTCGGGATACGGCCGCGCACATCGGCCACGAGGGCGGTGTCGATCTCGGCCAGGAAGACGCCGGGTTCCGTTCCGCCTTCCGCCAGCACCCGGCCCCAGGGATCGATGATGACTGAGTGCCCGAAGGTCTCGCGGCCGTCCTCGTGCAGGCCGCCCTGCGCGGCGGAGATCATGAAGGAGCCGGTCTCGATCGCTCGTGCCCGGTGCAGGACGTGCCAATGGGCTTCGCCGGTCTGCTTGGTGAAGGCCGCCGGGGCCGAGAGGAACGAGGCGCCGTTCTCGGCCAGCGCCTTGTAGAGGGCGGCGAAGCGCACGTCGTAGCAGATGGTCATGCCGAGATAGCCCCAGGGGGTCTCGGCCGCCACAGCCGAGGCTCCGCCCGTATAGGTGGCCGATTCGCGCCAGCTCTCGCCGTTCGGCAGGTCCACGTCGTAGAGGTGGATCTTGTCGTAGGAGGCGATGATGTCGCCGTCCTGGCCGATCAGGAAGGCGCGGTTGGCGACCTTGTCGCCTTCTTTCACGGCGATCGAGCCGATCTGAACGACGACGCCCTTCTCCCGCGCCACCTCGCGCAGGGCCGCCAGCACGGGGTCCTGCGCCTCCGGCCCCACCTTGTCGAACAGCTCCGCCCGGTCCCGGCAGACGAGGGAGGTCATCTCCGGCGTCTGGGCGAAATGCGCGCCCTGGGAAGCGGCCTCGCGAACGAGCGCGACCGCATCGTCGCGGTTCTTTAGAACGTCGCGTCCGGAGCGCATCTGGACGCAGGCGGCGGTGAAGCGAGTCGAGGTCATGAAGTCTGGTCTCCGTCAGGCCTGCAATAAAGGCTCAAGCTGGCCCCTGTCATCAAGAGCATACAGATCATCGCAGCCGCCGACATGCTTTTCGCCGATGAAGATCTGCGGGACGGTCGATCGGCCGTTCGCCTTCTGCATCATCTCGGCGCGGGCTTCCGGCTTCTTCTCGATGTCGATCTCGGTGAAGGCGGCGCCTTTCTCGGTGAGGAGCTTCTTGGCGGCCGAGCAATAGGGGCACCAGCTCTTCGTGTAGATCGTGATGGACGGCATGGGGGACAATTCTCCTTGGATGGCGAGGATATAGGAAGCCTTGGGCTATCTTCACAACTCCTGGACAACTCGGGCGAAGGCCAGAATATCCACGGCGGTCGCGCCGCCGCGCAGGAGTGCCCGCGAGGCCGCATTGGCCGTGGACCCGGTGGTCAGCACGTCGTCGATCAGGAGCACCCGCTTGCCCTTGAGCCTGGCCCGGGCGTCCAGGGGCACACGGAAAGCGCCCTGGAGATTTTCCTGCCTCTGCGCCTTGGTGAGCCCCACTTGGCGGCGGGTGTGCTTGACGCGGGCGAGCAGGAACGGGTCGCAGGCGACGCAGCTCTCCACCGAGACGATCCTGGCGAGAGCCATGGCCTGATTGAACCGTCGCCGCCAAAGCCGCCAGCGATGCAGCGGCACCGGCACGATCACATCCGCTTCGGCGAGAAGCTCGGCGCCGGCCCGGGCCATCATGCCGCCGAGCGCCCGGGCGAGTTCCAGGCGGTCGTTGTATTTCAGCCGGTGGACGAGCAGGCTCGCCGTGCCGTCATACTCCGCCACCGCCCGGGCGCGCTGAAAGACCGGCGGGTCCGCAATGGCGGCCGGCGAGAGAAGCGGCTGGCCGAGATCGACCGTAAAGGGCGTCCCCAGCCGCTCGCAGAAGGGACGCTCGATGAACCGGATCTGCGACCAGCAGGCCGCGCACAGGGCATGGGGCTCACCCGTGGCCGCCTGGCAGGCGATGCAGGTCGGCGGATAGATCAGGCCGAGGGCCGATCGCCATGCCGCGCGCGCTCCCGCACGGAAGCGGGCGCTCGGCGGGATCGGTTCGACTTCGGCAGGCTCGCTCATGAGCGAAGCTTAGCGGAAGGCTGCCGCCTTGGCATCTCCGTCGCTGAGACGGATAAAAAATCCTTGGTTCTTGGACTCGCACACGCCATATCGAGCGCCTCATGACCACGCCCCTCGTTTTCGACCGTCCCCTCGTCCGCCGCCGCCTGACCCGCGCGCTCGACCAAGGCTATGCCGATTTCCTTCTGGTCCGCGCCGTCGAGGATCTGGAGGAGCGGCTGTCCACGGTGCTGCGGAGCTTCGATCTCGCGCTCGATGTGGGTACGCCGACGCCGATCGCCGCCGAGGCCCTGCGCCGAAGCGGGCACGTCGGGACCGTCATCCGACTGGCCCCGGTGCCGGAGCGTGGGAGCGTGGTCGGAGACGAAGAGCGCCTGCCGTTCTCGGGCGAGCGCTTCGATCTCGCGGTGTCGCTCCTGGCCCTGCACGGCGTCAACGACCTGCCCGGATCCCTCATCCAGATCCGCCGGGCGCTGAAGGCCGACGGCCTCTTCATCGGCGCGCTCCTGGGCGGTTCGACCCTGACGGAGCTGCGTCAGTCCCTGACCCAGGCCGAAGCGGAGGTCGAGGGCGGCGTGAGCCCTCGCGTGGCGCCGTTCGCCGACCTACGCGACATCGGCGGCCTGCTGCAGCGCGCAGGCTTTGCCCTCCCGGTCACCGATACGGATGTGGTCCGGGTGCGCTATGCCAATGCCTTCGCGCTCATGCGGGACCTGCGCCGGATGGGGCTGACCAACGCCCTGCTCGACCGCCGGAGGACGCCTCTGCGGCGCGCGACCCTGATGCGGGCGGCCGAGATCTATGCGGAGCGCTTCGGCGACGCGGACGGCCGCATCCCGGCAACCTTCGAGATCGTCTGGCTCTCCGGCTGGACCCCGCATGAAAGCCAGCAGAAGCCTCTGCGTCCCGGCTCCGCCAAGGCGCGATTGGCCGATGCTTTGGGCGTGAAGGAGGGAGACCCCGCGCCCCGGCCCGACAAGACGTGATTCTCATCCCGTCTTGGGCCGCAACCGGGTTGCCCTATCTTCTCACTTGAGAAGACTTCTCTGGAAAGCGGTGACCCCATGAAAGAGCCCGGCCCGGATCATCCGATCACGATTACGAAGAACCCGCACCGCATCCGGGTCATGCTCGGCGGCTTCATCGTCGCCGAGACGACGAAGGGCCTAACCCTCCGAGAGGCCACTCTTCCGCCGGTGCATTACATCCCCCGCGAGGATGTGCGGATGGATCTGCTTGATTCCACCGAGCACAGGACCCATTGCCCCTACAAGGGCGACGCCTCGTATTTCACCGTGAACGGCGGCGGGCTTGTGCGCGAGAACGCGGCATGGAGCTACGAGGAGCCTGCCCCCGCCGTCGCGGCCATCAAGGAGCACTTGGCGTTCTATCCGGAGAAGGTCGACGCCATCGAGGAATTCCAGGATTAGCCCCTCGTTCTAATGGCTGAAGCGCAGGCGGGTTGCTGGCCCCTTCGGCTCGCGGCACTCTGGGCGCAGAGGAACCCACTTTTGGGACAGTCCATGTCGCCGTTCACTTTCAACACCGCACCCTCGCTTATCGTCGGCTCCGGCAGCATCGCGCGCCTGGGCGAGATCGCGGCTCAGCGCCTCGGGCCCCGCGTACTCGTGGTCACCGATGCGGGCCTCGTGAAAGCCGGGCTGATCGAACCGGCCCTCCATGTGCTGGAGGAGGCGGGCATCGCGGTCGACGTCTTCGACGCGGTCGTGGCCGATCCGCCCGAGGATGTGGTGCTGGCCGCCGTTGCGAAAGCCAAGGATTTCGAGGCAAGGGCGGTGATCGGATTCGGCGGCGGCTCCTCCATCGACGTGGCGAAGCTCGTCGCGCTTCTCGCGGCGAGCGATGAGAAACTTCCCGAGATCTACGGCGTCGGCATCGCGAAAGGTCCCCGGCTGCCGCTGCTCGCCATTCCTACGACGGCCGGAACGGGATCGGAGGTGACGCCGATCTCCATCGTGACCACCGGGAGGCACGAGAAGAAGGGCGTCGTCTCGCCGCTCATCATTCCCGACATTGCGCTGCTCGATCCGGATCTGACCGTGAATCTGCCGCCCCACGTGACGGCGGCGACCGGCATCGACGCGATGGTCCATGCGATCGAGGCCTATACCTCGACGAGCCCCAACAACAATCCGGTCTCGCGGACATTGGCGAAGGAGGCCCTGCGCCTGCTCGGCCGCAACATCGAGCGCGCCGTGCATCACGGCCACGATATCGAGGCCCGCTCCGCCATGCTGCTCGGCTCCATGCTGGCCGGGCAGGCCTTCGCCAATTCGCCCGTGGCCGCCGTTCACGCGCTGGCCTATCCCATCGGCGGGCATTTCGGCGTGCCGCACGGGTTGTCCAATGCGCTCGTCCTGCCGCACGTGCTGCGCTTCAATGCGAGCGCCTGCGAGGCGGCTTATGCGGAGCTTGCGCCCCATGCCTTCCCGGAGCTTGAAGGCTCTGCGTCGGGCGCGGCTTTCGTAGAAGCGCTTGCCGCCTTGTGCGGGAAAGTCGGTCTTCAGCCGCGCTTGCGCGACGTGGGAATTCCCCAGGAGGCCGTTCCGATGATGGCCGAGGATGCCATGAAGCAGACGCGGCTACTCGTGAACAACCCGCGTCCGCTCACCCTCGAGGATGCGCGCGCCATCTACGAAGCGGCCTGGTGACGATCCCGATGTCGGACCGCCCCACGCGCCTTCACCGCTCCGCCTTCAGGCTGTTTCGCCCCGTCGCGACGCGGTGGATGGACAACGATGCCTACGGGCACGTGAACAACGTGCATTACTACTCGTATTTCGACAGCGCCGTGAACGGGTGGCTCGTGGAGAAAGGGCAGCTTGCCATCGCCGAGAGTCCGGTCATCGGCCTCGTGGTGGAATCGGGCTGCACCTATTTCGAGAGCGTCGCCTTTCCAGAAGCCCTGGAGGCCGGCATCGCCGTCGCGCATCTCGGCCGTTCCTCGGTGCGCTACCAGATCGGAATCTTCAGGAGCGGCGCCGAGCAGGCCGCAGCCCAGGGCCATTTCGTCCATGTCTATGTGGACCGCGCCACCCAGCGCCCGGTTGAGATTCCTCCCGAGACGCGGGGCCTGCTCAGCGAATGGCTTTGACCCGTCCGCTGAAGGACACGAGCGCCACACCGGTCAGCACCACCACGCCTCCGGTGAGCTCCCGCAGGCCGATGCTCTCGCCGAGGAACAGCACGGCCATGATGGTCGTCCAGACCGGCTGGAGATAGCCGACCATCGAGGCCCTGGTGGGACCGGCGCGGCGAATGAGCCGCATGAAGAGCAGGATCGGCAGGGCGGTCGAGACGATGCCGAGCGCCAGCAGCGAGGCTGCGCTGCCCGGCACTGCGGCGAAGGCGGAAGGCCCTGCAACAACGAGCGCCAGCGTGGTCGCCGGGATGCCGGAGCAGATCTGCTGGCCGAGAGCGAGGCGGGCGGGATCCGCATGTCTGATCGAGCGGACATAGAGGTTCGCGGCCGCATAGCTGAGGGCAGTCGCCACCATGGTCAGCGCGCCCCAAGGGCTGATGCCGCTGTCCGGCAGGGCCGTAGGTCCGATGAGAATACCCATGCCCGCAAGGCCGATGACGACGCCCACGAAGCGCCGCGGGGTCAGCCGCTCGTCCGCATAGAGCAGGTGCGACAGAACCGCGACGAGGAGCGGTCCTGAGGCCTGGATCATGGCCGCCGGCGCTGTTCCGATCTGGGTCAGCGCATGCGCCACGAGCACATTCGGGATCCAGCCATTGAGGGCGCCCAGGACCACCCAATGGTGCCACTGGCCGTTGTCGGGGCGGAAGCTCTTGGCCTGCACAACGAACCACAGGGCGAGGGCGGATGCGCCGATGAGGCCGCGAATGGAGGCCAGTACGAAGGGGTTTATGCTTCCGCTCAGCTTGATGAACAGGAACGAGGTCGACCACAGCATCGAGCAGACAAGGAGGTTCGTCGCCATGAAGGCCGGGGTCGGAGCTGCAGGGAGCGTGGCGACTTCCCCGGATGCGGTGGACATGCGTGACCTCAGACCAGAAGATCGACGAGGAACGGGATCAGCGGCTCGTCGGCAGGCGGCATGGGATAGCTGCGGAGTTCCTGAGCCTTGACCCATTTCAGGGCCTGCCCCTCGAGCGGCTGCACGAAGCCTTCCCAGCGTCGGCAGATGTAGAGCGGCATGAGCAGGTGGAAGGTCTCATAGGCGTGGCTCGCGAAGGTCAGAGGCGCCAGGCAGGGCTCCTTCACGGTGATGCCGAGCTCCTCGCGCAGCTCGCGGATCAGCGTCTCCTCCGGCCGCTCGCCGGGCTCCAGCTTGCCGCCGGGAAACTCCCACAGGCCGGCGAGCTGCTTCCCTTCAGGCCGTTGAGCCAGAAGGATGCGATTGTCCGTATCGATCAGGGCGACGGCAACGACGACGGTGAGCTTGAGAGGGGGCACGGGTGATCGAGTCGCCTGTGTGGGAGGAGCAACGCCGCTCTCATACCCTGCTTCGGCCCCAAAGCGAACCGGTTTCACCTCGCTTGACAAATGTAACTTTGAAACGCAACCTGAAGAAATAATTCCGGTTGGCAACACAACCGTTCTCCAGGGGCTTTCATGATCCGCTCACTATGCATTGCGTCACTATGCATTGCGGCTTCCGCCGCACTCGCTTGCGTCCTCGGAACGGGATCGGCGCAGGCGCAGGACTGCTCAGGCGCCCCGATCTATTTCAACGGGGAACTGGCCGAGGTCGAGGGCGAATTGACCGTAAAATCCGGCAAGGGCTGTGTTTTCGGCCTCAACGGCATCCCGGGCGCCCTCAGGGAAACGGTGATCTCGCAGAAGCCGAAGTCGGGCCGGGCCGGTGTCGATGGGCTCAAACCCTATTATGTGTCCAAGCCTGGGTATCAGGGATCGGACGAGTTCGCCTACACGTTCATCGGGATGAGCCAGTACGGCGGCCCGATGCGGATCACCGTCAAGCGCAAGGTTACCGTCGTTCCCTGAGCGGGATCAGCTCCGGTAATCGCCGTTGATCTCCACATAGGCCTTGGTGAGGTCGCAGGTCCAGGCGGTGGCCTCGCCGCGGCCGAGGCCGAGGTCGACGCGGATCGTGATCTCGTCGCCCTGCATGTAGGTGGAGGTCCGGGCCTCGTCGTATTCCGGATCGCGGGCACCTTTGACGGCGACGCGGATGTCGCCGAACCAGATCGCGAGCTTGTCGCGCTCGGCCGGCTCGCCGGCCTTGCCCACGGCCATGACCACGCGGCCCCAATTGGCGTCCTCGCCGGCCACCGCCGTCTTCACCAGGGGGGAATTGGCGATCGCCATGGCGATCCGCTTGGCCGAGGTGGCGCCCGTGGCGCCGGTCACCTTCACCGTCACGAACTTGCGCGCGCCTTCGCCGTCGCGGGCGACCTGCTGGGCGAGGTCGGTCAGGAGACTCTCCAGCGCGCCGCGGAACTCCTTCAGGCGCCTGTCGCTCGGCAGGGAAATCGCAGGCGCGCCTTTGGCCGCGGCCGCGCCGGTCGCGAAGAAGAGCAGGGTATCGGACGTGGAGGTGTCGCTGTCCACGGTCACGCAGTTGAAGCTCTTGTCGGCGCCCTTCTTGAGCAGCGCCTGCAGCACCGGGGCGGCAATGGGCGCGTCGGTGAAGATGAAGGAGAGCATGGTCGCCATGTCCGGCGCGATCATGCCGGCGCCCTTGGCGATGCCGTTGATCGTGACCTCGACGCCGCCGATGGTGGCCGTGCGGGTCGCCACCTTGGGGAAGGTGTCGGTGGTCATGATCGCCTTGGCGGCGTCGAGCCAGGCGGTGGGCTTCGCCTTCTTCTCGCAGGCCGTGAGCACGTTCTCGAACTTCGTCGCATCGAGAGGCTCGCCGATCACGCCCGTGGAGGCGATGAAGACCTGGGACGCGCGGCAGCCGGCCGCCTCGGCGGCGATATCGGCCGTGAGCTTGACCGCCTCGGCGCCCTTCTTGCCCGTGAAGGCATTCGCGTTGCCGGAATTGACCACCAGGGCCCGGGCCGTGCCCTTGCTCAGGTTCTTGCGGCACCAGTCGACCGGGGCCGACGGGCATTTGGAGCGGGTGAACACGCCTGCCACGGTCGTGTCCTTGGGCAGCGTCACATAGAGAACGTCGGTTCGGTTCTTGTATCGGATGCCGGCCTCCGCCGTCGCAATCCTGACGCCGTCGATGGCGGGAAGCGCCGGAAACGACTTGGGCGCGAGCGGAGACACGGACTTGGACATGCAGAAGGTCTCAGGGTGAGCGGATGGAATACCGTTTAGGAAACGCGACCTGTGGTTTTTTAAGGCTTTTTGTCAAGTCAAAGCTGCAAAGGCGAGGCGGCCCGGACCAAGGAACGCAGCAAGTGTGACCTCGTTGACCCGGTCTGCAAGCGATGGAGGCTTTGATGACGGGCAAACATTCCAAGACCCAACCGCAGGAGCGCCCACGCAGCGATCTCGCTGTCGATCCGGGCATCGGCCGTTCGAAGGGCTCCAACATGACCGGCGAGGATCCGCGCGACCTCGACGGCGGCTCAACCTTCCAGGGCGACGTGGAGAACCAGACGAACCGCCAGGGCGGTGTCGATCCGAATCGAATGGGACGGCACAACAAGTGACGTCGACTGGGTTTACCAGCCTTCTTCACGTCATCACCGGCCTGGTGCCGGTGATCTCGCTTCGAAGAGCGCGACGATTCACCTAATCGGGGTGGCCGGAACTGATCCCCGGATCAAGTCCGGGGCGGCCATGACGGGGTGGGGGATCATTCGGAAACAAGAAGGGCGGCCTTCAAGCCGCCCTTCGAATGCCGATGGAGCCGGAAGCTTAAGGCTGCTTCTGCTCGACGAGGTTGCCCTTGTCGTCCAGGCGCTCGATCTTCGCGTTCTTGCGCAGGCCCATGATCAGATCCTGCTGAGCCTTGCGGGCAAGGTAGGTCTCGACCTGGTCCTTGGTCTCCTCGAAGGACGGGGCCGGCTTGGTGCGCTTTTCCTCGACCTTGATCACGTGCCAGCCGAACTGGCTCTTCACCGGATCGGAGATCTGGCCGGGCTCGAGCTTGAAGGCAGCTTCCGCGAAGGGCTCGACCATGCGGTCCTTGGTAAAGAAGCCGAGGTCGCCGCCATCGGTCTTGGAGCCTGGGTCCTTCGAGACCTCTCCGGCGACCTTGGCGAAATCCTCGCCGCCCTTCACGCGGGCCGCGATCTTCTTGGCCTCGTCCTCGTTCTCGACCAGGATGTGGCGGGCGCGGACCTCCTGCTCGGCCGGCACGCTCTTGACCGTTTCCTCATAGAGCTTGCGGGCTGCCTCGGGGGTCACGGCCTTCTTGGATTCCTGGTCGAGGTACTCGTCGAGCAGGGTCTTGTCCCGGTTATAGGCGAGCTTGCGGGCGAATTCGGCGCTGCTGCCGACCTTGGCCGCCTCGGCGGCCTTGGCGCCGAGCTTCAGGTCGATCATGTAGCCGGTGAGCAGTTCACGCTTCTGCTCCTCTGGCACGTTCGGCATCTGGAGAGCCGGGTCCTCGGACGCGATGGCGAGATCCCCTTCCGTGATCTCGACGCCGTTCACGCGGGCGATCACCTTGGCGGGATCGACGGCCGGGACGGCCGCAGGGGAGGTCGCGGGCGCGGCAGAGGGGGCCGGAGGGGTCTGGGCGAAGGCAGCACCGGCCATGAAGGGCAGGGCGACGCCGAGGGTCAGAAGGCTCTTACGGAACGTGAGTGAGCGGGACATATGGTTTCCTCTGGTGAGCGTGATCGCCCACGGACAGCGACGATCAGATGGCCGAATGTGTTTACGTTTGCAAGTGATGGCATATTTATGTCACAGCAGCGCCGCTCGCGGGGTCTTGTAGGGGCCTTCGGGCCGCTCGAGACTGCGCTACTAAAGTCATGGTCTTTAAGATGCGCTCCGGCGTAATTAGGTCTATAAGGCGGCGCAAACGCACCTTTCTCCTGCATTCTGGAATTTCGAAGGCTCTCGATGTTCGGT
The DNA here is from genome assembly GCF_034627025.1 of Microvirga lotononidis. Lineage (NCBI taxonomy): Bacteria > Pseudomonadati > Pseudomonadota > Alphaproteobacteria > Hyphomicrobiales > Methylobacteriaceae > Microvirga > Microvirga lotononidis. The sequence continues at coordinate 2,185,750 of NZ_CP141048.1, forward strand.
TCTCTCGCGAAGAAAATCTTCGGCTCGGTCAATGATCGCCGTCTGAAGTCCTATCGGCCGAAGGTAGCGGCCATCAACGCGATGGAGGCCGAGCTGGAGGCCCTGTCCGACGAGCAGCTCCGTGCCCGCACCGAGGACTTCAAGGCCCAGCTCGCCGCCGGCAAGACCCTGGACGACATCCTGGTGCCGGCCTTCGCCACGGTCCGCGAAGCAGCCAAGCGCACCCTCGGCCAGCGGCATTTCGACGTGCAGCTCATCGGCGGCATGGTGCTCCACGAGGGCTCGATCGCCGAAATGCGCACGGGCGAGGGCAAAACCCTGGTGGCGACCCTGCCGGTCTACCTGAACGCCCTTGCCGGCAAGGGCGTCCATGTGGTGACGGTCAACGATTATCTCGCCCGCCGCGACTCCGAGTGGATGGGTCAGATCTACCGCTTCCTGGGCCTCACGGTCGGGGTGATCGTCCATGGGCTCGACGATTCCGAGCGCGCCGCCGCCTACGCGGCCGACATCACCTACGGGACCAACAACGAATACGGCTTCGACTACCTTCGCGACAACATGAAGTACGAGATGGCGCAGATGGTCCAACGGGGCCACAACTTCGCCATCGTGGACGAGGTGGATTCGATCCTCGTCGACGAGGCCCGGACGCCGCTCATCATCTCGGGCCCCCTCGACGACCGTTCCGAGCTCTATAACGCCATCGACGTGGTGATCCCGCGCCTGAACAAGAGCGATTACGAGCTCGACGAGAAGCAGCGTTCCGTCGCCCTCACCGAAGAGGGCACCGAGAAGATCGAGACGCTGCTGCGGGAGATCGGCCTTTTGAAGGAGGGCGACCTCTACGACGCCCAGAACGCCACCCTGGTCCACCACATGAACCAGGCCCTGCGCGCCCATACCCTGTTCCAGCGCGACAAGGACTACATCGTCCGCAACGGCGAGGTGGTGATCATCGACGAATTCACCGGCCGCATGATGCAGGGCCGCCGCTACTCGGAAGGCCTGCACCAGGCGCTAGAGGCGAAGGAAAAGGTCCAGGTCCAGCCGGAGAACCAGACGCTGGCCTCCATCACCTTCCAGAACTATTTCCGCCTCTACGACAAGCTCGGCGGCATGACCGGCACGGCCGCCACCGAGGCCGACGAGTTCCTGGAGATCTACAACCTCGAAGTGGTGGAGATCCCGACCAACCGTCCCGTTTCCCGTATCGACGACGACGACGAGGTCTACCGGACCGTCGAGGAACGCTACAAGGCGGTCATCCGGGACATCGAGGCGGCTTCGGCCAAGGGCCAGCCGATCCTGGTCGGCACCACGTCCATCGAGAAGTCGGAGCATCTGGCCGACCTTCTGGTCCAGGAGGGCTACAAGCTCATCGATTTCGAGAACCCGCAGGCGCTCGAACCCCTCTACCGCGACGCGCGAGCCGGCCGGGGCACCAAGCACTTCGCCGTGCTCAACGCCCGCTTCCACGAGCAGGAGGCCTTCATCGTCGCCCAGGCCGGCGTGCCGGGCGCGATCACGATCGCCACGAACATGGCCGGCCGCGGCACCGACATTCAGCTCGGCGGTAACGCCAAGATGCGCATCGAGCGCGAGCTCGTCGGCGTCGAGGGTGAGGAACGCGCCCGCCGCGAGAAGGAGATCCTCGACGAGGTTGCGTCCTTCAAGGAGCGTGCGCTCGCCGCCGGCGGCCTCTACGTGCTCGGCACCGAGCGCCACGAATCCCGCCGCATCGACAACCAGCTGCGTGGCCGCTCCGGCCGCCAGGGCGATCCGGGCCGCTCCAAGTTCTACCTGTCCCTCCAGGACGACCTGATGCGCATCTTCGGCTCCGACCGCATGGACGGCATGCTGCAGAAGCTCGGCCTGAAGGAAGGCGAGGCCATCATCCACCCGTGGATCAACAAGGCCATCGAGCGGGCGCAGGCGAAGGTCGAGGCGCGCAACTTCGATATCCGCAAGAACATCCTGAAATACGACAACGTCATGAACGACCAGCGCAAGGTCGTGTTCGAGCAGCGCAAGGAGTTCATGGCCGAGGAGAGCGTCCGCGAGACCATCGACGACATGCGTCACGGGGTGATCGAGGACATCGTCTCCCGGGCCATCCCGGAGAACGCCTATGCGGAGCAATGGGACGTCGAAGGCCTGAAGCAGAATGCCGTCAACTTCCTCAACCTCGACCTGCCGATCGAGGAATGGGCCAAGGAGGAGGGCATTGCCGACGACGAGATCCGCGAGCGCATCACCAAGGCGGCCGACGAGGCCTATGCCCAGCGCATCGAGGCCAACACGTCCGAGGTGATGAACTACGTGGAGAAGCAGGTTCTGCTGCAGAGCCTGGATCACCTCTGGCGCGAACACCTCGTGACCCTCGACCACCTGCGTCAGGTCATCGGCTGGCGCGGCCTGGCCCAGCGCGATCCGCTGAACGAGTACAAGTCCGAGGCGTTCGAACTCTTCAACGGCCTGATCGGCCATCTGCGCGAGCAGGTGACGGGCCAGCTGATGCGCATCCAAGTGGTGTTCCAGCAGCCGGAGCCGCAGGGCCTCCCGCCCATGTTCGCCCAGCACCTCGATCCGGCCACCGGGGAGAACGAGTTCGACATGCCCCAGGGTTCGGCCTTCGGCGAGGGCGGAGCGCTCGGTTATGCGGCAACCTCCGTCGATCCGGCCACGGGCGCCCAGCGCGACCCGAACGATCCCTCGACCTGGGGCCGCGTGAGCCGCAACGAGCCCTGCCCCTGCGGCTCGGGCAAGAAGTTCAAGCACTGCCACGGACAGTTCGTGGCGTAAGCGGTCAAGACATCGCCCATGGGAAAAGCCCGGCCCTCTCGCGCCGGGCTTTTTGCTGCAAGGTTCCTCCCCTGAGCCGCGTCGCCTTCCTACCTCCGTTGCGCCAGCAGATCTCGAAGCCGGCCAGGGGTAGAATGGGCGCAACCAACGTGTGCAGGGCGCCGGGCTGCGCTCAGTCCGCCATGCCGGGCACGCCCGCGGCCGAACCGAAGGAGAGAGCCATGTCTCATGCCGGAAGCTGTTTTTGCGGTGCCGTCCAGATCGAGGTCAGCGGGTCGCCCGAGGTCATGGGTTATTGCCATTGCCGATCCTGCCGCTCGTGGTCCGGCGGTCCGGTGAATGCCTTCAGCCTGTGGAAACCCGAGGCCGTGCGGGTCACCTCCGGCGGCGAGCATCTCGCAACGTTCGAGAAGACCCCGTTCAGCCAGCGGCAATACTGCTCGAAATGCGGCGGGCACCTGATGGCCAACCATCCGACGATCGGGCTCGTCGACGTGTTCGCCGCGACGATCCCGAGCCTCGACTTCGTTCCCGCCGTCCACCTCAATTATGCGGAGACGGTGCTGCCCATGCGGGACGGGCTGCCGAAGATGAGAGACTTTCCAGCCGAGGTCGGTGGATCGGGCGAGACGATGGCCGAGTGAGGCACGGACGCTCGCCTAAGGCATCGAATGCAAAAGTGGGAACCGGTTTTGCGTGGAAAGATGCGTCAAACCAGAAAGTGAGAGAATCGGACGTGAGTTCGATTGCGCGTCCGATGCTCTAAAGCTCGTGGCCGATGGAGCCGTCGGGGGTATGCGGCGAGGGGATTACGTCGTCCCAAAGACTTTCGCTCGTGTCGCAATCGGTCTTCGAGGCGCTTCCTGCAGGCTGAATCAGCCCGGCGGATTCGGTCGTATCGGCGATCTCATGGACGATCTTGGCGCGGGTCTCGGTGAGGAACTGCCCGCGGTCCCGCACCGGCACCACGAACGCGCTCACGCCCCCGATCACACAGTCGCGGTAATAGGCGTCCAGCATCGCGTCCTCCCGCCGGTCGGTGGGATGGAGCATAATGGGAAGGCCGTTGATCGTGACGCCCCGCGCCACCGCTCTGTCGCGCGCCTCCATGACCAGGGGCCCCTGGTTGTTCGAGCCGTCGCCTGAGATATCGATCACGCGGCGCGCGGGCAGGACGGGGGCGACCGCGATAAGGGCCAGGCTGAAGTCGATGGCTTCCGAGATCGAGGTTCCGGCCTCCCGCCGGATGGGCGCGCTGGCCAGCCGGTCGGCGAAGGCGAGGCCGTCCTTCGGGCCTTCCAGCACGGTCCAGGGCACGATGACGTTCTGGACAGGCGGGTGCGCCCCGGCCCATTCCACATAGGTGACGGCGATGCGCCCCAGCATGCCGCTGCGGATCGCCTGGTGCACCGTTCCTGAGCGGAAGGCCTCTACATAGCCCTGCCGCTGCAGGGCCTGCTCGTCCGGGTCCATGGAAGTGGAGACATCGACGGCCAGCACGAGGGCGAGGTCGACCTCGTCGGGCGCCCGCTGCCAGGCGGGGGCGACGGTCAGAAGGCCCGCCACGAGAGCGGGAAACGGCCATGAAGCCCTGGGACACCGCATCGCGATCTCCCTCGGAAGATCCGGGTCTCCTTGGATCTTCGGATGTTACGTCAGCTTTCCTTGCGGCGATACGATTCGTGACAGCCGCCGCAATTCTGGCCGACCCGCTGGATGGCGGCCTGCAGGCCCGTCTGGTCCGTGATACCCGCCTGGGCCGCCTTGGCATCTTGTTCGAGCTTGGCCGCGCGGCCGTCGAAATCCGCCTTCCGCTCCCAGATGGCCGGAAGAGCGTCGGTCTTGCCACGGTTCGAGCCTGCCGGGAACAATCCGGGGATCTGCTGAGCGTTCTGCGCGATCCGCTGGAAGGCCGCCTGCGCGGTGGAAGCATTGAACGGAACCTGTCCCCGGGCCATGCCGGTGAGCGCGCGGACCTGTTCCTGATTGTTCTTCATCAGATTCTGGCGCTGGATGATCGGATCGTTGGATTGGGCGAGCACTCCGAGCCCGCTGGCGATCAGCACGGTGACTGCAGCAATGACGGTCCTTCGCATGGCGACCATCCTTTCTCCTCCCTAGAAGGATGTCCCCGCACTTCGACCGAGACCATAGGAAAAGAGGGTTAGACGCGGCTATTCGGCTGAGGCGCCCAATCCCGGCCCCTGACGTTTTGCCCACGCCTTGGTGCTCGCGCCCAGGCGCGAGCCATGCCATAAGGCCGCAACAACTCCTCCAGAGCATCGCGCCCGGTCGTGGAATTCGCTTCCGGACCCTGTTCGATGCTCATTTCCCTTTGAAGCGCGCATCGTTCGGAGTGGAAGACCGGAACCCCTTTTCCGCACGATGCGCCAGGCCTCACGAATTATGATTCGCGTCGAGAACATCAGTAAGCAGAACAGCCACCGCATCCTCTTCATCGAGGCCTCGGGAACGCTCCAGAAAGGCGAGAAGGTCGGTTTGGTGGGCCCCAATGGTGCGGGCAAGACGACGCTCTTCCGGATGATCAACAAGGAGGAGCACCCCGACGAGGGGCAGGTGTCCGTCGATCGCGGCGTGACCATTGGCTATTTCAGCCAGGACGTGGGCGAGATGGCCGGCCGCAGCGCCGTCGCCGAAGTGATGGAAGGGGCTGGCCCCGTCAGCGCCGTGGCGGCCGAGCTGCGCGAGCTGGAAGCCGCCATGGTGGACCCGGACAAGGCGGGCGATCTCGAGGCGATCATCGAGCGTTACGGCGAGGTGCAGGCGCGCTACGAGGAATTGGACGGTTATTCCCTGGAGGGCCGGGCACGCGAGGTTCTGGCCGGATTGGGCTTCAGCCAGGAGATGATGGACGGCGACGTGAGCGCCCTGTCCGGCGGCTGGAAGATGCGCGTCGCGCTCGGCCGCATCCTCCTGATGCGACCGGACGTGATGCTCCTCGACGAGCCGAGCAACCACCTGGATCTCGAAAGCATCATCTGGCTTGAGGAATTCCTGAAGGGCTACGAGGGCGCGCTGCTCATGACCTCGCACGACCGCGCCTTCATGAACCGCATCGTCAACAAGATCATGGAGATCGACGGCGGCTCTCTCACCACTTATTCCGGCGATTACGAATTCTACGAGCAGCAGCGTGCGCTCAACGAGAAGCAGCAGCAGGCCCAGTTCGAGCGCCAGCAGGCCATGCTCGCCAAGGAAATCAAGTTCATCGAGCGCTTCAAGGCGCGCGCCTCGCATGCGGCCCAGGTGCAGAGCCGGGTCAAGAAGCTGGAGAAGATCGACCGGGTCGAGCCGCCGAAGCGCCGCCAGGCGGTCGCCTTCGAATTCCTGCCGGCCCCGCGCTCGGGAGAAGACGTGGTCAGCCTGAAGGGCGTGCACAAACGCTATGGCAGCCGCAGCATCTACGAGGGGCTGGATTTCGCGGTGCGCCGCAAGGAGCGGTGGTGCGTCATGGGCGTCAACGGCGCCGGCAAGTCGACCCTGCTGAAGCTGGTGGCCGGCTCCGCAACGCCCGACGACGGAACGGTGACGATCGGAGCGAGCGTGAAGATGGGCTATTTCGCCCAGCACGCCATGGAGGTGCTGGAAGGCGACCGCACGGTGTTCGAGTTCCTGGAGGATTCCTTCCCGCAGGCCGGGCAGGGCTCCCTTCGGACGCTTGCCGGCTGCTTCGGCTTCTCGGGCGACGACGCGGAGAAGAAATGCCGCGTGCTCTCGGGCGGCGAGAAGGCGCGCCTCGTCATGGCCAAGATGCTCTACGACCCGCCGAACTTCCTGGTGCTCGACGAGCCGACGAACCATCTCGACATGGCCACGAAGGAGATGCTGATCGAGGCCTTGTCGAAATACGAGGGCACCATGCTCTTCGTTTCCCACGACCGCCACTTCCTGGCCGCCCTGTCCAACCGGGTGCTCGAACTCACCCCGGACGGCATTCACCAATATGGCGGCGGCTATACCGAATACGTGGCCCGCACCGGCCAGGAAGCCCCGGGCCTGCGCCACTGAGCGGATCCCTGAGGAGCGAAACCACAAGCCCGGCCATCGTGCCGGGCTTTCTGCTGCCGTCGCGACGTCAGCTTTAGGCAAGCATCGTCGTGAATAAGGCAGGGACACAACAACCCTTTTTGGAACAGGGTCCCGTCATGGGGCCCGATCCGCAACCCTTTCTCAGTTCGGGCCGAAACATCATGGCATTGAATACCTCCCTTCCGGTGCTCATCGTCGACGATTACCAGACGATGCTGCGCATCATCCGCAACCTCCTCAAGCAGATCGGCTTCACCGATGTCGACGAGGCCAAGGACGGTTCGGAAGCCCTGGGCAAGCTCAAGGAGAAGAAGTACGGACTTGTGATCTCCGACTGGAACATGGCCCCGATGACCGGCTTCGAGCTGCTCCAGAAGGTCCGGGCCGACGCGGAGCTGAATGCCCTTCCCTTCATCATGATCACCGCCGAGGCCAAGACCGAGAACGTCGTGGCCGCCAAGCAGGCGGGCGTGAACAACTACATCGTGAAGCCCTTCAACGCGGACACCCTGCGCTCGAAGATCGCCGCGGTGCTGGGCGAGTAGCGACGATGCGCCTTCCGCCACCCGTCTCCTTCGACCCTTTGAGCCTGGACCTCCTGGCTCAGTCCCGCGAGAGCATCGCCGCCCGGCGCCATGCGGAGATCATGCGGGGCATGGCGGCCATTCACGCGGCGCTCGAGCCGAACAGCGGGGCTTCCAAGGCCCTCCTGGACCAGATCCGCACCGACCTTCGCGAGGCGCTCAGGCTCAAGGAAGAGCTCGACGCCATCACGGAATCGATCCAGCGCACCAAGCGGGAGATCGCGACCCTGCATTCGCATACGCCGGGTGGGCAGGTGACCAGCGTCACGGATGAATTAGGCGCCGTCGTTTCCGGTACGGAAGAGGCCACCAACAGCATCCTGGCGGCGGCCGAGGAGATCGACGAGATCTCCGGGACACTCTCCGCACGTCTGTCCGGCGAGGACGCTGCGATGGCCCAGCGCATCTCCGACAAGGTCATCACGATCTTCGAGGCCTGCAACTTCCAGGACATTACCGGCCAGCGCATCAGCAAGGTCGTCGGCTCGATGAAGTTCATCGAGGAGCGCGTGACCCAGATGGCGCATATCTGGGGTGGGCTGGAGAGCTTCAACGACGTGGACGCCTTCCAGATGCCGGAGCGGGAAGGGGACGAAGCCCTGCTGAACGGACCGGCCCTCGACAGCGATCCCAACCGCACCTCCCAGGATGCCATCGACGCCCTTTTCGGCTGACCAGACCGGTCCCCGAAGCCAATCGAAGCCCGGCCATGGTGCCGGGCTTTTTGCTTTCGCCACTCCCGACAGCGCAAACAAAAAGCCCGCCGGTGAGGCGGGCTTTCGCATCTCAAGCCTGAGGCAAGCGGGTCAGTTCGCCGCCGCCACGTTGACGGCCGTGGAAGCCTGTGCCCGCTTCTGGGGCACGGTCTTTGCGGCCGGTGCCGCCTTGCCGGGGACCGGGGCGACCTGGACTGTCTCGGCCACAGGCCGGGCGTCCGAGGTGCTGAACAGATCGGACACGCCGCTGAACATCTTCTTGTAGAAGGGTGTCTCCTGCGACGATGCCGTGGCAGCCGCTGCGGCTGCGACTGGCGCGGTCTGCTGGGTCACCGCCACACGGCTTCCGGCCTGACGGGTCTCAGGCTGCGCGGCGGGGACTTCCTTCATCGACGCGAAGGCGAGCGCGGTCGACGGCGTGTCGATCTTCTCGCGACCGCTGTCGTCGAGCGCGATCTGCTGCGGACCCGAGGAAATGCCCTCGGTTCGGCTCACGAATCCGAGCTTGCTGTCGGACACGCCCGACGCGCTGGCCAGGGCGGCCCGGAAGGATTCGTGCGTGTCGCCGTCGTTGTAGACGAGCTTGATCGGCTTTTCGCCCTTGGCGACCAGCTCGGCCACCTCCTGCTCGTCGTGACGCTGTTTCTGCGCCACGGCGGCCACCGTGCTTTCATCCGCGTTGAAGACGTAGCGGTGGTTGGCGACGGCCACGCGCAGCTCCTCCTTCGACACGTCGAAGGTGTCGGAGCCTTCCTTCAGGTTCTTCCAGAAGCCGATATTCGCGTCGAGCCGGTGCTTGGCCAGGTTCTCGGCCGTCATCCGGAACGGGTAGGACTGGAACTGGAAGCTGCGCTGACCGGCGCCGAGGGCCTCGCGAGCGATGGCGTAGATCTCGGCGATGTTCTGATCCGTCATGGCGAAGCAGCCGCGCGAGGAGCACGCGCCATGGACCATGATGTCGCCGCCGTTACGGCCGAAGGACCGGTCGTAGGCGTTCGGATAGCCGGTATCGAACGACAGGTAATAGGCCGAGTTCGGGTTCATCTGGGCCGGCGTGACCGAGTAGAAGCCTTCCGGCACCTGACGGTCGCCCTCGCGGGTCTTGGGGCCGAGCTGGCCCGACCAGCGGCAGATGGGATAGGTCTTGAGGAGCGCGTACTTCCCGTTGGAGCCGCGCTTCCAAACCTCCAGCTCCGATTCCTTCTTATAGGCCCGGACCAGGATAGGGTCTTCCTTGGACATGCCCTTCGTGGACATCAGCGCCATCGTGGCCGGTGGAATCGGAACGAGATGTCGTGTGGAGCCACGGGAAAGCTGGTCGTCCTGACAGGCAGCAAGCGCGAGCACCAGGCTCGCGGCCAATGCAAAACGCTTCATCATGGGGGACCCCGCAATTTTTGATCTGCCCGGCGTCTGTGCCGTTCAGTTCCCCTTTAACCCCTAAATCGTTAGCCTTAACTGGTCCTTACTGCAAGCGGAGCCGTAATGGAGTTATGCTGAATCGGAGGTAAAAGACCCGCCTGCGAGAGGCTTCGGCACCGCTCATCGGAGGGGTGCCTGTCTCTTCCGGGGTAAAGGGAGAACCGTCAAAGGAACCCGCCCGGGGAGCCGGGCGGGCGCGAAACCGGACGAGTCGAATTAGAGTTTCCGACCGATATTGAGGAACTTGTCGGCGCGATGGTCGCGGATCTCGGCCGGCCCCATGTTGCCGAGATCCTGCAGGGCTTCCTCGATGGCGTTGCCGGCGGCCTGGATGGTCGCCTGCGGATCCCGGTGCGCACCGCCCACCGGCTCCGTGACGATACCGTCGATGATGCCGAGACGCAGGAGGTCCTGGGCCGTGATCTTCATGTTGGTGGCCGCGTCCTGGGCACGGGCGGCATCGCGCCAGAGAATCGAGGCTGCGCCTTCCGGAGAGATCACGCTGTAGATCGCATGCTCCAGCATCAGCACCTTGTTGGCCGTGGCGATGGCGATGGCGCCGCCGGAACCGCCTTCGCCGATCACGATGGAGACGTTCGGCACGCCGAGGGCGAGCTGCATCTCGGTCGAGCGGGCGATGGCCTCGGCCTGACCGCGCTCCTCCGCCTCGATGCCGGGATAGGCGCCGGCAGTGTCCACGAAGGAGAGGACGGGGAGGCCGAACCGATCGGCCATCTCCATCAGGCGCACGGCCTTGCGGTAGCCTTCGGGGCGGGCCATGCCGAAATTGTGCCGGATGCGGGTCTCGGTGTTGTGGCCCTTCTCCTGGCCCATCACGCAGACGGGCTGGCCGCGGAAACGGCCGAAACCGCCGACGATGGCCTCGTCCTCGGCGAACTTGCGGTCGCCGGCGAGCGGGGTGAACTCGGTGATGAGACCGGCGCAGTAATCGATGAAATGCGGGCGCTGCGGATGGCGCGCCACCAGGGTCTTCTGCCAGGGCGTGAGCTTGGCATAGAGCTCCTTCAGGGCGTCGGCGGCCTTGACCTCCAGCCGGGAGATGTCGTCGGTGATGGAGACGGCGTCCCGGTTCTCGCCGAGGGCGCGGAGCTCCTCGACCTTGGCTTCCAGCTCGGCGACGGGCTTTTCGAAATCGAGATAACTGCGCATCAGACTCTATGAACATGAAGGCCGGCGTGACCGGATAGCCCTGCCGAAGCGGGCCGGACACTGGCGTTTTGGAGGACTCAAGTCAAGTTGAGCCCTGTCTTACTCCCGTAAAACCCGGCGGAATCAAGGACGCCGGCGTCATTCGCGAGGCCGGGGCGGCCGGCGCCGGGACGAAAACGGGCGAGAGGCGGCGGGAGCGGCGCACCGTATGGACGGCTCCCGGCCGATAGAGCTGCTTCGTCGCCTCCACGATGTGAAGGCCCGCGAAGGGCAGCGAGAACCCGGCGCCGACCCGTTCCCAGGCCTGGGCGGTCTGGAGCAGGAAGCGGTTGCGCAAAGGCGGGACGTAGAGGGTCTCCGCCCAGCCTTCGGGGGAGAACCAGGTCTGTCTCATCAGGCTTTTGAGCTGCGAGCGGCTGTAGGGCTGCCCATAGCCGAAAGGGGTCGTGTCCATGCGCGCCCACAGGCCGCGCCGGTTGGGAGCCACCAGGATGATCCGCCCGCCCGGGGTGAGAATGCGCCAGATCTCGTGCAGGAGCTCGCTCGGGCTCTCCACCGTCTCCAGGGCGTGGACTACGAGGACGCGGTCGATGGAGGCGTCGGGCAGGGGCATCATCAGCGGATCGACGAGCGCCGAAGCCGAGGCACCGGTCCTGGGCCAGTTCACCACGCCCTGGTTCGCCGGCATGAAAGCCAGCGTCCGCTCGCTTTCGCCCTTTACGTCTGAGAGATAGGGGGGCGCATAGCCGAGGCCGAGCACGCGCAGGCCCGTGAGCGGACCCCAGAACCGGTCGATGGCGCGTCCGACGAATCGGCGCGTCACGGCTCCCAAGGGGCTGGCGTAAAAGCCGCGCAGATCGGTGATGTCGATGCTCATGGCCTCAACAGGATGCCTCTCGATCCCGTCCGCAAGGGATTGCGGGCTCCGGGTCTGGTTTCACGGGCCGACTGTTCCATGATAGCTCAGAACACATCAAGACAAGGTGCCTCGATGTCCGCCCAGATCCACGCCTTTCTCTGCCTCAAGGACAATATCGGTGTTCTGGTCCGCGATCCCAATACGGGAGCCTGCGCGGCCATCGATGCGCCGGAGGAGGGGGCCATTCTGGCGGCTCTCGCCCAGACCGGGTGGCAGCTCACCGACATCCTCGTCACGCACCGTCACGGCGATCACGTGGAGGGCGTGGAGCCTCTGAAGCGCCGCACGGGCTGCCGGGTCGTGGCCCCGGTCAAGGCACGCGAGGCGGTGCCGTCCGCCGATGCCTATGTGCGCGAGGGCGACACGGTGCATGTGGGCGGCCTTCAGGCGCATGTCTGGGAGACACCGGGCCATTGCCTCGACCACGTCTCCTACTGGTTCGCGGCGGATCGGGCGCTGTTCGCGGGCGACACCCTCTTCACCCTCGGCTGCGGGCGGATGTTCGAGGGAACCTACGCGGAGTTCTGGGCCACGCTCCAGCGTCTCGCTTCCCTGCCGGACGAGGCGCGGGTCTATTGCGGACACGATTACACGCTGTCCAATGCGCGTTTCGCGCTCGCCGCCGACCCGGACAACGAGGCTCTGAAGGCACGGGCGGCGGAGGCGGAAAAAGCCAAGACGCAGGGCCGTTTCCTCGTGCCGACGACCATCGCTCAGGAGAAGGCCACCAACCCTTTTTTACGGGCCGGGGAGCCTGCGCTCGCGAAATCCGTTCATAAGGAAGGAGCCTCGCCCGTGGAGGTGTTTCAGGCCTTGCGCGAATGGAAGAACGGGTTCTGATGAAGGCATGACCTTACGGGAGCCGACAGCCTCATGAACGACCACAGCCTCATCATCGGACTCGAGAGCCGTCTCCTGAACGCCTGGCCCTCGTTCGATTATCAGCTCTACGACGGCTGGGTCCTCCGTCTTGCGAACGGCTATTCCAAGCGCGCCAATTCCGCGACGCCCTTCCGGCCGGATATCGGCCTCGACGACGAGCTGCTCGACTACATGATCGGACGCTTCGTGGAGGCCAACGTGCGTCCCACCTTCCGCCTCAACGGGGTGGAGGCGCCCCAGGTGGACGAGTTGCTGAAGGAGCGGGGCTTCAAGGAGATCGAGCCGACGCATGTCCTCACGGTTCCGATCAAGGCCGGCGATTGCGAGAGCGATCCGGAAGTGAGTCTCGAGCCTCAGGCGTCCAAGCGCTGGGTGCGGGCGGCGGCGGAATCCTACGGCGGCGATAAGGCCGATGACGAGACCCTGATGAGGATCGTTTCGCGGATCCGTCAGAAGACGGCATACGCCACCTTAAGCCTCGACGAGCGGCCCGTAGCCTGGGGCCTGGGCGTCGTGGAGCGCGGCTATGTCGGCCTCTACGACATCGTGGTTGCGCCGGATCTGCGGGGCATCGGCCTGGGACGCCGCGTGGTGGCGAGCCTCATCGCCTGGGGCTGCCGGGAGGGCGCGCATACAGCCTACCTCCAGGTGCGCGAGGAAAATGAGATCGCCCGCGCGCTCTATGGCACGCTCGGCTTCGAGACCGCCTATCGCTACACCCACCGGGTCATGCCGGGACGTTCCTCTTCGGTGTGAGAGTCGCGACCAGGGCGCCGGCCACGATGAGGCCGCAGGCGAGGGCGAGCGTCAGGGTGGGCTCCGCGTAGCCGGCCACCACCAGCAGCAGGGTCGACAGGACCGGCGTCGCATAGGAGGCGACGCCGAGGAAGCGGATGTCGCCGCGCTTCATGCCGATGTCCCATACATAGAAGGCCGCCCCCACGGGGCCGAGGCCGAGCGCCAGGAGCGCGAGCCATTGCGTCGTCGTCTCGGGCCAGACCGTGGTTTCGAAGGCCAGGTGGCAGACGAGGCTCAGGAGCGAGGTCATGAGGCAGAAGCCCGCCACCGCATCGGTCGGCACCTGGCCGAAACGGCGGGAAAGCACCGAATAGCCTGCCCAGACGAAGGCGGCCACGAAGGCGCAGACGTAGCCCGGCATGTATTCGGCGCGAGCATCGAAGGCCCCGCGCCCGGCGATGAGCGTGATGACGCCGGCAAAACCGAGCAATGCCCCCAGGATGTGCGCCCGCCGCAGATGCTCGCCGGGCAGCAGCGAGGAGAACAGGACGATCAGCAAAGGCCAGAGATAGTTGATCAGGCCCGACTCGGCCGGCGGCGCCCAGCGCAGGGCGGCGAAATAGAGCGCGTGGTAGCCGAACAGACCGCCGATTCCCAAGGCCCAGACGACAGGCTTCTGGCGCAGGGCCTTGAGCCCCTGAGGCCGCACGATCCAGCTCCCCACGCCCACCAGTCCGCCGATGAGGAACGTCATGGCGTTGAGCTGGAACGGCGGGATCGTGCCGGTCGCCGCCGTGAACAGGGCGAGCATGGACCAGAGCAGGATGGCGATGAGGCCGATGGAGGTGGCGGTGCGAGTCGTCATGGCCGCCACCTACCATGTCTTCATCGAGGACGCGAAGGGCTGAAACGCGGCGGCCGGGAAATTCTAGTAGGTCGTGCGCCCGCCGCTCAGGTCGAAGGTGGCGGCCGTGGTGAAGGAGTTCTCCTCGGAGAGCATCCAGGCCACCATGGCGGCGATCTCGTGCAGCTCGGCGAAGCGGTCGCGCGGGATGCGCACGCGCATGTATTCGATGAATTCCGGCGTCAGGGAATCCAGGATCTTCGTCTTGGCCGTCGTCGGCGTAATGCAGTTCACCGCGATGCCCGTCTTGGCCAGCTCCTTGCCCAGCGACTTGGTGAGGCCGATGATCCCGGCCTTGGCGGCACTGTAGGCGGCGAGGTTCGGGTTGCCTTCCTTCCCGGCGACCGAGGAAATGTTGACGATGCGGCCGTAATCGTTCTCCTGCATGATCGGCACGATGGAGCGGCAGCAATTGAAGGTGCCGGTCAGGTTGACCTCGACGACGCTGCGCCACTCATCGACGGAGTACTCGGCGAGAGGCTTGACCGGTCCCGTGATCCCGGCCCCGTTCACCAGGCCGTCGATGCGCCCGAACGCGGCGCGGGTCTGCTGCGCGGCGTGCTCCACCGACAGGCTGTCGGAGACGTCGACGCTCAGGCCGAGGCAATCCTTGGAGAGCGCAGCGGCACTGGTCTGGGAATCGTCGAGACGAAGATCCCAGATGGCGACCCGGGCGCCCGACTGCACGAGGCGCTCGCCGATCGCATAGCCGATGCCGCGAGCTCCTCCCGTGATCACGACGGTTCGGCCCGCCATGTCGATGCGGTTCATGCCTCACATTCTCCGTATTGCAGGCAGGATAAGGCGCATCGTTCCGAAACCCGGCGCACAACAGGGGCCGGGTCCGGAACGATGCCGTGCGGATCAGGCCATGTATTGGCCGCCGTTGACGGACAGGGTCGAGCCGGTGACGAAGCCGGCCTCGTCGGCGGCCAGGAAGAGCACGCTGCGGGCGATTTCCTCGGCCTCGCCGAGGCGACCGACGGGAA
This sequence comes from Microvirga lotononidis, assembly GCF_034627025.1. Lineage (NCBI taxonomy): Bacteria > Pseudomonadati > Pseudomonadota > Alphaproteobacteria > Hyphomicrobiales > Methylobacteriaceae > Microvirga > Microvirga lotononidis. Next base: position 2,200,929 of record NZ_CP141048.1, read on the forward strand.
TGAGCGGCAGGATCTTCGACTTGAGAACCTCTTCGGGGACGGCCTTCACCATTTCCGTGGCGATGTAGCCCGGCGCGATCACGTTGACCGTGACGCCCTTATTGGCATTCTCCTGCGCCAGGGCCTTGGCGAAGCCGATCACGCCCGCCTTTGCGGCGGAATAGTTCGCCTGTCCCATCTGGCCCTTCTGGCCGTTGATGGACGAGATGATGATGATGCGTCCGAAACCGCGCTCGCGCATGCCCTCGATCACGGGGCGCGTGCAGGTGAACATGGAATCGAGATTGGTGCGGATCACGGCGGACCACTGGTCGTAGCTCATCTTGTGGAACATGCCGTCGCGGGTGATGCCCGCATTGTTGACCAGGATGTCGACCGGGCCGAGTTCGGCTTGGACCGTCTTGATGCCGCTCTCGCACGATGCCGCATCGGAAACGTCGAACTTGAAGACCGGGATTCCGGTCTCCTGCTTGAATTGGTTGGCCGCTTCGTCATTGCCGCCGTAATTGGCGGCAACCCTATAGCCCGCGTCCTTCAAGCCTTTTGAAATCGCGGCACCGATGCCGCGGGTGCCGCCGGTGACCAATGCAACACGCGCCATGCTGTTTCCTTCCCAAGACCGTTCCCGTGCGGATCTCTCGAGGATCCATTCATTGTCAGGCGGCTCGATCCGAGCCTCCTGCAATATAGCTTAGGATATTTGACGGAACGGGAAAGAGAGAAGCTCCGGAATTTCCGGAGCTTCATGACGTTTTAGCAGTTTGCGGGCTTCAGGCGGTTCAGCGCTCGAGGCACATGGCGACGCCCATGCCGCCGCCGATGCAGAGGGTGGCGAGACCCTTCTTGGCGTTGCGTCGGCCCATTTCGTGAAGCAGGGTCACGAGCACCCGGGCGCCCGACGCGCCAATCGGGTGGCCGATGGCGATGGCGCCGCCGTTCACGTTCACGATGGCCGGATCCCAGCCCATATCCTTGTTGACGGCGAGCGCCTGGGCGGCGAAGGCCTCGTTGGCCTCGACGAGTTCGAGGTCGGACACCTTCCAGCCAGCCTTCTCCAGCGCCTTGCGCGAGGACGGGATCGGGCCCGTGCCCATGATGGCCGGATCCACGCCGGCGGTCGCCCAGGAGGCGATGCGGGCGAGCGGGGTCAGGCCGCGCTTCTCGGCCTCGGCCTCCGTCATCAGCACGATGGCGGCAGCACCGTCATTGATGCCCGAGGCGTTGCCGGCCGTCACCGTACCGTCCTTGGAGAAGGCGGGGCGGAGCTTGGCCAACGATTCGACCGTGGTGCCGGCGCGGATGTACTCGTCCTGGTCCACGACGATGTCCCCCTTGCGGGAGGAAATCGTCACAGGGGTGATCTCGTCCTTGAAGCGGCCTTCCTTCTGGGCGGCCTCCGCCTTGTTCTGGGAGCCGGTGGCGAACTGGTCCTGCTCCTCGCGGGTGAGCTGCCAGCGCTGGGCCACGTTCTCGGCGGTGTTGCCCATGTGGTAGCCGTGGAAGGCATCCATCAGGCCGTCCTTGAGCATGGTGTCCACGAGCTTGAAATCGCCCATCTTGGTGCCGGCCCGCATATGGGCAGCGTGAGGCGCCAGCGACATGGATTCCTGTCCGCCCGCCACGATGATGGCGGCATCGCCGTTGGCGATCTGCTGCATGCCGATGGCGACCGTGCGCAGGCCCGAGCCGCAGAGCTGGTTGAGGCCCCAGGCAGTCTTTTCCTGCGGGACGCCCGCCGCCATGGCGGCTTGGCGGGCCGGGTTCTGGCCCTGGCCTGCGGTGAGGATCTGGCCGAGGATCACCTCGTCCACTTCTCCGCCTTCGACCTTGGCGCGCTCGAGGGCAGCCTTGATAGCGACGGCGCCGAGCTCATGAGCCGGGGTATTGGCGAAGGCGCCGTTGAACGAGCCGACGGGGGTGCGTGCCGCGCCGACGATGACGATCCTATCTCCGGCCATTCCTCTCTCCTCATGCTGATTGTCTGGTCGCAGAATGAATGTAGTGCCGGCTCGATCAAATCCCCAGGGGGTGGGATGTCAAGGACCGGATGCGCAACCCTGCTCCGACCCGTCTTAGACTTTTGGCGCTTTGATCGATCAGCATAAGGCTTATAATCATTAACGGTCGACATCCTGACGGATCGGGATCGGGGATGTCGTCCATGGTAGTTTTCCCGGGAGCGTATCGGGCGAAATGGCGACGGACAAACAACCGACGATCATCAAGAAATATGCCAACCGCCGCCTCTACCACACGGGCACATCCACCTACGTGACGCTGGAAGATCTGGCCGGCATGGTGCGCAAAGGCGAAGACTTCGTGGTCTATGACGCGAAGTCCGGCGAGGAGATCACCCGCTCGGTCCTGGCGCAGATCATCTTCGAGCAGGAGAACAAGGAAGGGCCGAACCTCCTGCCCGTCACGGTGCTCCGCCAGCTGATCCGCTTCTACGGCGACAGCATGCAGGCCTTGGTGCCCAGCTACCTCGAATTTTCCATGAACAACCTGTCCCAGGAACAGCAGAAGCTCCGCGAGCAGATGGCGCAGACCTTCGGGCCCGGGGCCTTTCAGGCCATGGAGGAGCAGGTGCGCAAGAACATGGGCTTCTTCACGGAAGCAATGCGCATGTTCTCGCCTTTCCCTCAGGCGTCGTCCGGGACGTCCGAGACGAAGCCGGCGGCCAAGAGCGAGGAAACGAACGATCTCGACCGCCTGAAGCAGCAGATGGCCGACATGCAGGCCAAGCTCGACAAGCTGGCCACCAAATAGGTCTTTGAGATGGAATAACGGTGCTGTAGGGTGATGCACCTGCCATCACGTCCGACAGCCTATGATTTCCGTTGAACGATACCTTGATCGCATCGGCCATCGCGGAGCGCTGATTGCAACCGAGGACACGCTGGCGTCGCTGCATGCGGCTCACAGCGAAGCCATCCCTTTCGAGAATCTCGACATTCACCTCGGCAAGGCGCTTTCCAGCGACATCGCGGCGCTTTTCGCAAAGATGGTGCTCCACAGGCGGGGCGGATACTGCTTCGAGCAGAACGGCCTGTTCGCCGCGATGCTGGAAAGGATCGGCTTCAAGGTACGGCCGGTTCTGGGCCGGACGACTTTCGGCGCCAAGGCTCCGCGCCCGCGAGGACATCTTCTCTCGCTGGTGGAGACGGGCGGGCGGACGTGGATTGCCGATGTGGGATTCGGGGGGCACGGGCTTCTTGAACCGGTGCCGTTCGAAATGGGCCGTTCACATCGGGCCGGAGGCGAAACCTACCGCGTGATCGCCTCAGGCAATAGGGGCCTCGAACTGGAGATGCAGACCCCGGACGGGTGGGTCTCTCTCTATTGGTTCGACGAGATGCCTTGCTATCCGGTCGATGTGGACGTGATGAATTTCTATCACTCGCATTCGATGGATTCGTTCTTCTACAACAACCGCGTCGTTGCTTCGGCGCGGCGGGACCGCCGCCTGATGTTGACCAACAACGAGATGAAGATCGTTCGCGGCGGCGATGTCGAGATCCGGCTCATAGAGGATGAAGCAACCTATCTGAGAGTTCTGCTGGATGACTTCGATATCGAGCTCCCGCCGGATGCTCATGCCGAGTTGAGACCCCACCCCTCGATCGGGCCCGCCAGCCAAGTGGCCTGAGCTCCTTACATCGCGGCCTTTTTCAGCATCCGCCGGAGGCTCAGGGGCTGCGCGACGATCTCCGGCTCCCCGAACAGGGCCCCCTCCAGGTAATCCACGCCCCAGGCGGAGAGCAGGTGGGCGGTGGCCTCGTCATCCACCCATTCCGCCGCCGTGGCGATGCCGAGGTGCTGGGCCCTGTCGATCAGGGTCCTGACGGTGAGGCGGTCGTCGGTCGAGCGCTTGAGCGGCTGGATGAAGACGCCGTCGATCTTGAGAATGTCGACGGGCAGCATCCGCAGTTGATCCTGCGTCACGTAGCCTGCCCCGAAGCCGTTGAGCGCGAGGCCGACGCCTAAGGCCTTCATGGCATGGAGGCGGCCCAGAACGGCCCGTGGCTCGGCCAGGGCAGCCTCGGGAACTTCGACGATGAGGCGCGACTCGATGCCGGGCCGGGCACCGAGATGGGCCGCCAGCATGGGCAGCCATTCGGCATCCTGCAGGGTCCTGACGGAGACCGGCAGCGCCAGACGCCGATCGGGATGGTCTCTCAGGTGATCGGCCGCCAGCTCCAGCATGCGCCCGTCGACGAGGAGGGCGAGGTTCGTGTCCTTGAGCTTCGGCACCGGGCCGAGCAGGAGCGGGTGGTCTCCAGAGCCCGCGAGGGCGGCATAGGCCTGCATCAGGGCAGGCACACGGCTTTGGGCCTCCACCACCGGCTGGCAGGCAAGAGCGAGGCTCCGGCTGTTGAGGGCGTCGACCCAGTCGAACGGGGCCTGCTCCGCCGCCGGCGAGGGAGCCTTCGGGCGCGCGTCGTAGAGCCTGCAGGCTTCCCCGTGCTCGAGACTCGAGGCCAGGGCCTGCTCGGCGAAGCGCAGCAGCTTGGTGGCCTTGAAGGTATGGTCCGGCGCACAGGCCGCTCCCAGGTTCAGCGAGGCAACGGCCGGGTGATCCTCGATGAGCCCGGCGAGGCGCTTCATGGCGCTCGGAGCATCGGCGGCCGGGCAGCAGGTCAGGGTCAGGGCGAAGCGCTGGGGCTCGAGGATGGTGAAGAGGTCATGGCGGCGCATCATCGGACGCACCTTCCGGGCGATCTCCGTCATCGCGTCGGCCCCCGCATCGTCGAGGGCCCCGACGATCAGGGTGCAGGTCTGGGACACTCTCAGGGCTTCATTGATGCCGTTCTGGATGCTGCACAGGAGCTCCGAGCGCTGTTTCAGCATCGCGGGCAGCAGATCCCGCGCACTCGGAACCGGGTCGAGGCGCAACTGGCCACGGGCGAAGGCCGGGTGTCCATGGATATCCGGCTGCCAGCGTCCCGCGTCCTCGACCATCGTCACCCGGTCGGGTTCGAAGCGCAGGGCATACCGGGTTTCGTAGGCGCCGCCCCGAGCCTCGGCAGAGGCAATGGCGTCCCGGCGGGACAACCCGCAGCCGGGTTCGATCATGTGGGAGAAGCCTTGGCCCGTCTTCGGCAGATCTTTCGCCGGCACGCCGAGGATTTCGGCCGCGCCGGGCCCCCAGGTCAGGGCGTCGGATTGCAGATCCCAGGCATAGGTGAGGCTCGCCGTGGAGCGCAAAGGGCTCCGCGAGGCTTGGCGTCGCGGCCGGGAAACGCCCTTGAAAAGCCCCGTCCGGCCCTGCCCCTTCGTCGCCATCACACTCAACCCTCGAAATACGCACGACCCGGGAACGGCCAAAGTGCCTGCACAAGCCTGACTGCCCGGGAAATCAAGGGATACAGGATCCGCCCCTACGCTTAATGAAGGGTAAAAAGCGAAAGGAAATCAGGATGTTTGGGGATTGCGGGCATAAAAAAACCGGCGCTTGGGGCGCCGGTTCGGATCGTCGCATGTTGCGTCGATTACGCGTCGGTCTTCACCTTGAGAACCTGACGGCCACGATACATGCCGGTCTTCAGGTCAACATGGTGAGGGCGGCGCAGCTCGCCGGAATCCTTGTCCTCGATGTAGGTCGGGGCCTGCAAGGCATCGGCGGAGCGACGCATTCCGCGCCGCGAAGGCGACGTTTTTCTTTTTGGAACGGCCATTTCTCGTCTCCGGTTAAAATAGCGGAGCGCCCGCTCAACCGGGGAACGCTCACATCTCAAACTTGATGAGGTTGCGCCTCATACAAGGTCTTTGGGGAAATATCTAGTCCCTCGAAGCAATCCGAGGGTTTTTCATTGCCGCAGGGGCTCTCGCGCATCGGATCCAGAACGGGATCTGCACCCTGGGGCCGAACGATGCGCTACCGCTTGAGGCAATCGCTGAAAGGCGCGGCCCGCTCCATGCGCGCCTGGAGCTGACCCGCCAGGGACCGATGGCCGGGCCGCGGCCGGGCCGGGTTGCGGACCAGGGGATTGGGGAGAGCCCGCGCCAGGAGGGCCGCCTCCTGACGGGTCAGATTCTTGGCAGGTTTGCGGAAATAGGTCCGGGCGGCCGTCTCGACTCCGAAGATTCCGTCGCCCCATTCGGCGACGTTGAGATAGACCTCCATCATCTTCCGCTTCGACCAGATCAGGTCGAGATAGAGGGCGACCGGGATTTCCAGCCCCTTGCGGAGATAGGAGCGGCTTGGCCACAGAAACAGATTTTTCGCCACCTGCATGGGAATGGTCGAAGCGCCACGGGACGGTCCGTCCCCGTCGGCAGCCTCCACCACGTCCCAGAGCGCGCCCCAATCCACGCCGTTATGCTCGCAGAAGCGACTGTCCTCGGACGTCATGACCGCGAGCGGGAGGTTCGGAGAGATCTCGTCTAGGCCGACGAAGGTCCTCTCGACAGGCTGCAGGGTGAGCCAGCGCCCGAGCATCAGAGTCGAGGCCGGCGGCACGGCCCAGTACAAAAGGCCTAGCCAAAAGACTGCCCCGACCCATAAGAGAATGAGACCAAGGCCGATCTGAACGAGTCGGCGGAAAAAGCGGGCGACCGTCATCGGCTTCCGCGGCCGCCCCGACCGCAGTGTCCATTTCGGCCTCGCTCGTTCATCAACGCTCCCCTCGGGCGGAGCGGCGGCTCCATCCGAATTCAGGCTCATCATGACGCCATCCACCAGCACTTTCACGACCCGGCTCACCGATGCCGCGAGGATTGTCGAAGCAAATCTCGAAGCCTTGCTATCAGACAATGCCGTCCCCGGCGAGCTTGCCCGTCCGCCGCGCCTCATGGCCGCCATGCGTCACGCCGTCTTGGGAGGCGGCAAGCGCCTGCGTCCTTTCCTGACCATCGAGGCGGCGCGCCTCTTCGGGGTGGAAGGGCAGGGCCCCCTCAGGGCAGGCTGCGCGGTCGAGCTCCTGCATTGTTACTCCCTGGTGCATGACGACCTGCCGTCCATGGACGACGACGACCTGCGCCGGGGGCGCCCGACCGTGCACAAGGCTTATGACGAGGCCACGGCCATCCTGGTGGGCGATGCCCTGCAAACTCTCGCCTTCGAGGTCCTCGCCGATCCGGCGACGGCCGGCGATGCGGCCATCCGTTCCGACCTCGTGCTCGGCCTCGCCCGCGCCTCGGGCCTGGGCGGCATGGTCGGGGGACAGCTGCTCGACCTGACCGCGGAGGGACGCTACGGAACCGTCACCATGGGCGAAGCCGATGTGCGGCTGCTCCAGATGATGAAGACCGGCGCCATGCTGACGTTCTCCGTCGAGGCGGGCGTGATCCTGGGACAGGCCGATGCGGCGGCGCGCGGCAGGCTCATCGAATACGGACGCGCGCTCGGAGCGGCCTTTCAGGTCGCGGACGACATCCTCGACCGCGAGGCGACCTCGGAAACCCTCGGGAAACGCACCGGCAAGGATCAGGAGAAGGGGAAAGCCACCCTCGTCGATCTGCTCGGGATGGAGGGCGCACGCGGCGAGTGCCGGCAGCTCGTGGAGAGGGCTGAAAGCGCGCTCGACGCGTTCGGCCCGCAAGCGCAGACTTTGCGCGAAGCGGTGCGCTTCGTGGTCGAACGTCAGGTTTGAACGGGACCCCTTGGCCGACACGATCGCGCAGAGGCGAATCTGATCTGAATCGGGCTCGCCCATCGCTTCCCGGGCCGCTCGTCCCGCAAAAACGCAGTCCTCCGTTCACTGCGAAGCTAAGCCATTGAACTATTATGGATAATCGCGCAGCGGCCGCGGCAAGCGTTGCAGCCGCAAGGATCGTCGTGGCCGCGTCGGCTCAGGCGGCTTCTGCAGCTTGTCGAAGGATCGATCCGGGAGACGATCATCGTGATGAAAGGATAGGATCCACAGAGATTGCTTGTGTAATGAGCAGCTTCGCTCACGGATCGCAACGACTGGGTGCGCAACGGCCGCGCCTCGCCGGAATGCGGCGACCATTGCCCTGCGGATTGGCACGCGAAAATCGCGCCGTTCGATCACTTGCGACGAAGGCGTAACCCCGAAGCTACCAAGCTCTTTACGCCTGTGAAAATCACGCGAGTTGATTCACACTCTTCTCAGCCTGGCACCGAGAGTCGATGCAATCGTGAGGTGCGCCCGACCATCGACAGAGCGCGTCGATCGGAGACATTGGGTTGGGCTTCTTACCCCGGGGGCTTGGATCAACGGGAGGAATAGATGGCCACAGCGTTCCGCGTAAACATGACCGGAAGTCAAGTCGTGCCGTCGACGAACTCAACAGCGACAGGTGTCGGGACGGTGATCTATGACAGCATCGCCGTCACGGCTTCCTACACGTTCAGGGTATCGGGCCTCGACTTCGGGTCCGTGACGGGCACCGGACCTCAGACGGCCGATCCCAATGACGATGTCACGGGTTTCCATTTCCATATCGGTCCGGCAGGCTCCAACGCCGATCTCGTTTTCGGTCAGATCAACCCTGACCAGGACCCCAATCTGAAGATTACCCCCAACAGCGACGGGTCCTGGACCTTGAGCGGCGTTTGGGATCCGGCGGATCCGGCCAGCTTCTGGATCGTGGGGCTCGCCAGCCTCCTCAAATTCAGTCCCCCCGGGTTCGATGCGCCTTTCTATACGGATGCCACGACATCGGGCTTTCCGAATGGCGCGATCCGGGGACAATGGTTCGCGATTTCCAACGACAACAGCAATACGGTCAGGGGCACGGCCGATGCCGACTTCCTGCCAGGCCTCGGCGGCAACGACAGCATCTTCGGCCGGGCGGGGAACGATCTGCTGGACGGTGGCCGGGGCAACGACAGGCTGTTCGGTGAAAGCGGCAACGACACCCTGATCGGCGGTCCGGGGAACGACCGGCTCGATGGAGGGATCGGCAATGACAGCCTGTCCGGAGGCACTGGCCGCGACACTCTCAACGGCGGCCTCGGCAACGATATCCTGAACGGCGGACGCGGGGCGGATGCCTTCGTGTTCAATTCCGCCCTGGGCAGCAGTAACATCGACACCATCCGGGACTTCAACCCCGCTTCCGATACGATCCAGCTGGCCAGTTCCGTCTTTGTAGGACTGCCCAAAGGCGTCCTGACGGCCGACGCCTTCCATATCGGAACGGCAGCCGCCCATACCACCGACCGCATCATCTACGACACTGCGACGGGAGCCCTTTATTACGATGCCGATGGTACCGGCACGGCCTCGGCCCAGGTACAATTCGCGACCGTCGAAGGAAATCCGGCCCTGACCCGGGCCGATTTTCTCATCATCTGAGCGGTCGGGCGAGAGCATCGGACCCAACAGCGGACCTGTATTTTTGGGACCGATCCGATGCTCCGCTCTTGGAAGAGCGCATCTGTTCGACACGGCCCTGCGGGGTCGCACGATGCGCCAAACGCGACGCGGAGCCCGACCGGCTCCGCAAGCAAGCGCGAACGGCGCCAATTTTCAAGCCGTCGGCACCCAGAACGTCAGCTTGATGTGACCAGGGCGGCGGTTGTGCGGGAGGGAGCCTGCGGGCACGCCGCCATTGGCGAGAATGACCTTTCGCGAGGCCTCGTTGTCGTCGTCGCAGGTGATCAGCACCCGCGAGAAACCTTCCGAGCGGCAGACCGGCAGGATCATGCGGAGCGCCTGCGTGGCATAGCCGCGCCGCTGCTTCCAGGGTACGACGGTATAGCCGATATGGCCGTAGATGGCGACCGGCAGATCCTCCGTTCCCCGTTGGAACCGAAACCCGATTCGACCGCAGAATTCCCCGTCGCTGATCCAGAAGTCGTGGGCCGGAAGACGCGGCACTTCGCGGCCGTCCGGCAGCAGGACCGTGGGGCTGTTGTAGAGGTCGTGAAGGAAGCGCTCGGGGTTGCGCCCGAGCTGGAGAAGCTGCTCGCGGCTGATATCCTGGTCCGTGTTGGGGGACCAGCCCCGCTCCAGAGCATCGGCGTAGAAGGGAAGCCAGTCCAGTCTTGGACGAATGAGAGCGATGTCGGTCATGGATTGCCCAAACTGACACCGCGCGATCTCGAGGGCAACAGGCCCTCAAGCATCGGATCCGGAAGTCTAGGTCCACGTGTGGGTCCGGTGCGTTAGACCGTCACCTGCGTGCCGACCTCCACCACGCGTCCGGTCGGGATCTGGAAGAAGTCCGTGGCGTCGCTCGCCGATTTCGCCAGGCTGATGAAGAGCTTGTCCTGCCAGAGCGGCATGCCCGACTGGCTGGCGGGGCGGATCGAGCGGCGTGACAGGAAGAACGATGTCGCCATGATGTCGAACTTGAAGCCCTGCTTGCGCAGGATCGCGAGGCCGCGCGGGATGTTGGGCGTTTCCATGTAGCCGTAGCTCAGACGGATGCGCCAGAACGAATCCCCCACATGCTCGAGGGTCACGCGGTCCTCGTCCTCGACCCGGGGAACGTCCGCACTGTTGACGGTGAGGATCACGTTCTTCTCGTGCAGGACCTTGTTGTGCTTGAGGTTGTGCAGGAGGGCGGCCGGCGCCGTGTCCGGATCGCTGGTCAGGAACACGGCCGTGCCCTTGACCCGGTGCGGCGGGCTCTTCTCCAGCATCTGCACCAGTTCGAGGAACGGCACGTCGATCTTGCGGGTCTTCTCGAACAGGATCCGGGTTCCCTTCACCCAGGTCCACATGACGACGAAGAAGACGCTCGCGATGATCAGCGGGACATAGCCGCCGTCGAGCAGCTTGACCAGGTTCGACGAGAGGAAGGTAAGGTCGATCAGCAGCAGGGGAATCATGATGAGCCCGGTCTTCGCCGGACCCCAGCCCCAGCTCCGGCTCATCACCAGGCAGGCGAGCAGGGTGGTGACCACCATGGTGCCGAAGACCGCGATGCCGTAGGCGCTGGCGAGGCTGCTGGAAGAGCCGAAGAGCAGCACGAGGCCGACGACGGCACCCAGGAGCAGCCAGTTCACCCGGGGCAGGTAGATCTGCCCCTGGTGCGTCTCCGAGGTGAAGCGAACCTCCAGGCGCGGCAGCAGGCCGAGCTGAACGGCCTGCCGGGTCAGCGAAAAGGCGCCGGTAATCACGGCCTGGCTCGCCACGATGGTCGCGAGCGTCGCAAGGATCACCAGGGGCAGGAGCAGCCACGGCGGGGCCAGGAGGAAGAACGGGTTGGTAATGGCTTCCGGGTTGGACAGGACGAGGGCGCCCTGACCGAGATAGTTCAGCGCCAGCGCGGGGAAGACGACGCTGCCCCAGGCCACGCGGATCGGATTGCGGCCGAAATGGCCGAGATCCGCATAAAGCGCCTCGGCTCCGGTCACGGCAAGGCAGACGCTGCCGAGGATGGCGAAGGCCGTGCCAGGGTGAGTCAGGAGAAAGGACACGCCGTAATAGGGGTTGAAGGCCAGGAGCACTTCCCAATCGTCGGCGATATGGATGAGGCCGAGGCCCGCCATGGAGATGAACCACAGGAGCGTGAGCGGGCCGAAGAAGGCCGCCACCTTGCCGGTGCCGCGGCTTTGTACAGTGAATAGGGCGATAAGGATGACCAGGGCGCCGGGCAGGACATAGGCATCGAAGGAAGGCGTGACGAGCTTCAGGCCTTCAAGGGCCGAAAGCACCGAGATCGCTGGCGTGATGGCGGCGTCGCCGTAGAACAGGGCCGCTCCGGCCATCCCCATCATGAGCACCGGCAGGCTGCGCCGTCCGAGCGCGCGCTGCGCTAAGGCGACCAGGGTCAGTGAACCGCCTTCGCCCTTGTTGTCGGCTCGCAGGAGGAGCAGGACATACTTGACCGAAACCGTGAGGATCAGCGCCCAGAGTAGGAGCGACAGGATGCTGATCACCAGTTCGCGAGTCAAGGGAACGGGAGTGCCATGGTGTCCACCGGTGGCGGCCATCACCGTCTCCCGCATGGCGTAGAGCGGGCTGGTACCGATATCTCCATAAACGACGCCGATGGCGCCGAGGGTCAGGGTCCAGAAGCTCGCCTTGGAATGGCTGTCCGGTAAGGTGGCCTCAGGTACAGGGGAATCTGCATGTCCTGGGGCAACGGCGTTCTGTTGTGCCATGTGTGCTTTTCTTCGCGGACGTGCCCGCAGACGGCCCTTGTTGAAACACCCTGCAAACGACGAAGGGCAGCTCGATCTCCGCCCATTTCTCCAGAGAGCGCAGCGGCCGTCACTGCCGGCGCGGCGCGCTCTCTAGCACATCGCGCTTTAGCTTAAAAACGGAATTTCGCCCGAGGTTCCATGGCCCCGCTTGCCGACTCACTCGGCGGCGTCGCGTCCGGGCTGGCCATAGTTCCTCTCGATATAGTCGAGGACGATCTTCTGGAAGTCCTGGGCCAGGGTCGGGCCGCGCAGGGTCATGGCCTTGCGACCGTCGATGAAGACCGGGGCAGCTGGCTGCTCGCCGGTGCCGGGGAGGGAGATGCCGATATTGGCATGCTTCGACTCGCCTGGACCGTTCACGATGCAGCCCATCACGGCCACGTTCAGGTTCTCGACGCCGGGATAGGTCCGGCGCCATTCAGGCATGGAGGTGGAGATCCAGCTCTGGATGTCCCGGGCCAGCTCCTGGAAAACCGACGAGGTGGTGCGTCCGCAGCCGGGGCAGGCGGCGACCAGCGGCACGAAGGTGCGGAAGCCCATGGTCTGGAGCAGCTCCTGGGCCGTCTTGACCTCCAGGGTCCGGTCTCCGCCCGGCTCCGGGGTCAGGGAATAACGAATCGTGTCGCCGATGCCCTGCTGGAGCAGGATGCCCATGGCGGCGGACGAGGCCACGATGCCCTTCGTGCCCATGCCGGCCTCGGTGAGGCCGAGGTGGATGGCGTAATCGGACCGGCGGGCGAGATCCTGGTAGACGGCGATCAGGTCCTGCACGGCCGAAACCTTCGCCGACAGGATGATACGGTCCTTGCCCAGGCCGATCTCCTCCGCGCGGGCGGCGGAGAGCAGGGCCGACTGGATCATGGCCTCGCGGGTGACCCAGCGCATGTCGCGCGGGTTCGCGGAGGCCGCGTTCTCGTTCATGAGATGGGTCAGCAGCTCCTGGTCGAGCGACCCCCAATTGGCCCCGATGCGCACCGCCTTGCCGTAACGGATCGCCTGCTCGACGATGGCCCCGAACTGCCTGTCCTTCTTCTCCCTGAAGCCCACATTGCCCGGATTGATGCGGTATTTGGCGAGAGCCTCGGCGCAGGCCGGATGGTCGGCGAGGAGCTGGTGGCCGATATAGTGGAAGTCGCCGACCAGCGGCACGTCGATACCAAGCCGGTCGAGCCTCTCGCGGATCCTGGGCACCGCGGCGGCGGCCTCGTCCCGGTCCACGGTGATCCGCACGATCTCCGAACCCGCCCGGGCGAGCGCGGCGACCTGCTTCACGGTCGCGTCCACGTCCGCCGTATCGGTGTTGGTCATCGACTGGACCACGATCGGCGCACCGCCCCCGACCATGACGGAGCCCACGCGCACGCCGACCGTGTGGTGACGGGGGGCGGGACCGGCGAGGCTCTCAGGGGCGGAGGAGGTCTCGGGAGACGAGGTGAGGGACATGCTGCAATCCAGGACGGCAACTCCAGGCTGCCGCCGTTTAGCTGATGCCAAATGCCTTCTTCGTCAAGCGCGGCCTGAAGCCTCGGACCCAAAAGTGGAGACCACTTTTGGGCTTCATCCGATGCTCATTCTCTTGGCTGCCGCATCGTTGGGCGTGAAAACCGGGCCCACTTTTCCGCCCGATGCGCTGGAGCCTCGGATGCAAACGGGAGCCGATTACGGCTGCCGGAAGCGCCAGACGTTGGATTTCTTGATGTCGGCGTCTTCGAGGGTGCGGGTCACGGGAACCTCGTAGGCGGCAAGAATCTCCAGCCGGTCCTTGGGCAGGTAGCTGCGCCCAGGATCGCCGATCAGCACCGTGGCACCCCTCTCGCTCAAGGAGAACAGCCATTGGATGACCCGCTCGGCGAGATCGCGCTCGTAGCAGATGTCGCCGGCCAGCACCGTATCCCAGCCTCTGTCCTGACCAACGATGTCCGCCTGGAGCGGAGTGATCGGAACGCCATTGGCCGACGCATTGATGTTAATCGCCGCAATGGCGAAGGAATCGATGTCGCAGGCGGTGACCTCCGCGGCGCCCCCTTTCATGGCCGCGATGGCGACGAGCCCCGAGCCCGAGGCGAAATCGAGCACATGCCGCCCGCGCACCGTCTCCGGATTGTCGAGGACGTAGCGGGCGAGCGCCTGCCCGCCCGCCCAGGCAAATGCCCAGAACGGCGGCGGCAGGCCGATCTCGCCAAGCTCCTCTTCGGTCTTCTGCCAAAGCTCCGTCGCTTCATCGGCCACGTGCAGGGAAATTTCCGGTGCGTAGGGCACGGGGCGAAGGCGGGTCTCGGACCGGATGAAAGCGGCAGGATCGGCAATCATGAGGCGAGCATGGCGCGATAGAGATCTTTGACGGTGTCGATGACGTCCCGCTCCGTGAAGCCGTCGAGAACCCGGGCGCGGGCGGCCTCGCCCATAAGGGCGACGCGATCGGGCTCGCGGGACAGGGTCACGAGGGCCTCGGCGAGGCCTGCCGCGTCGCCGGGAGAGACGAGGAGCCCTTCGACGCCGTCCCGCACCAGCGTGCGGCATCCGGGGACATCCGTGGTGACGATGGCCCGGCCACAGGCGGCGGCCTCCAGCAGCGTCCGCGGCAGGCCCTCGCCGCCCCGCGAGGGGAGGCAGGCGACATGGTGCTCGCGCCAGACGGCGGCTACGTCCCTGGTTGCTCCATACCAGGAGATGCCGGGCCCGGCGCTCCAGGTCTTCAGCGTGTCCACTGGGATCGCCTTCGGGTTCGAGGGATCGGGGGCGCCGTAGAGGGACAGCTCGACGGCCGCGCCCTGCGCCCTTGCGGCCCGCACGGCATCCACCGCCACGTCGATCCCCTTGGACCAGAGCATGCGCGCCACCACCGCGACCTTGAGCGGCGGCTGCGGCGGCAGGGGGGTGGGCCTGAGAACATCCGGATCGATGCCGGCGCCGCCAAGGATCGTGACGCGGTCGCTCGCGGGGTCGAGGCCGAGAAGCTTGGGATCATCCGTGTTCTCGAAGACGTAGCGAGTCTTGTTCGTCTCCAGGCCGCGCACGAGCAGGCGCACGGCCCGCTGCGACAGGCGCGCGATCATGTCCTTGCGCGCGCCCAGGAAGCCGGAACCGGTCAGCGCATAGACCCGACGGGGGATGCCTGCCATGGCGGCGGCAAAGCCTCCGACCAGGATGCCCTTGAGCGCTATGCAATGGACGAGGTCCGCCTTCTCGCTCTTCAGGATCGCGGCCAGCTGTCCGGCGGCATAGCCCGCCGCCATGGGGTTCAGGCTGCGCCGCTCGGCCTCGAGCGGGATCACCCTGGCGCCCGTGGCTTCGATCACGTCCCGATGCGAGCGCACACGGGTCACGACGGCAACATCCAACCCGAGTTCGCGCGCGGCCCTGGCCATGGGCAGGAAGTGGGAGGCGAAGAACCAGTCCTCGGTGATCACGAAGACGAGCTTGCGGCCCTGGACATCAGGCTTAGGAAAGGAAGACAAGGAACAATCCAGATGAAACGGTTTCGCCCTTCTACCCTCCGTCAGGGGCAAAAGGGAACTCCCTGGATCGGGACCCGTTGCCGTCAACTTGTTACAGGGAGACAAAAACATGCCGGATTGGCTGCCGACCCTCCTGGCGACGATTGCCGGCATTCTCTCGACCTTGAGCTTCGTCCCGCAGGTGATCAAGGCTTGGCGGGAGCGGGACACGAAAGCCATTTCGAAGCACATGTACATGGTCACGGTCACGGCCTTCGTGCTGTGGTCGAGCTACGGGTATCTGATCGGCAGCTGGCCCGTGATGATCTTCAACCTGTTAAGCTTGGGCCTGAGCGCCACCATCCTGGTCTTCAAGATCCGCAACGACCGACGCAAGGCCCAAG
This sequence comes from Microvirga lotononidis, assembly GCF_034627025.1. Classification (NCBI taxonomy): domain Bacteria; kingdom Pseudomonadati; phylum Pseudomonadota; class Alphaproteobacteria; order Hyphomicrobiales; family Methylobacteriaceae; genus Microvirga; species Microvirga lotononidis. The sequence goes on from NZ_CP141048.1 coordinate 2,216,837, forward strand.
GCACACAGTCGCACAGGGAACCCGGACTGGCGCGGCCCGGTTGACGTTCTGCACCTCGATCAAGGCTTCCCATGCTGGACCCGAACGCCACCACCGAAAACATCGTCGATCCTCGCGATGCCGCCGAGACGGCGGGTCTGCGCTACGTCTCCGACGAGGAGCCCGGCATCCGGCGCAAGAAGTCCGGCAAAGGTTTCACCTATACCAAGCCGGACGGCAAGAAAGTGGAGGACGAGGCGACGCTCGATCGCATCCGGTCGCTCGCGATCCCGCCGGCCTATACGGATGTGTGGATCTGCGCGAGGGCCAACGGCCATATCCAGGCGACGGGCCGCGACGCCAAAGGGCGCAAGCAATACCGCTACCACAGCGCCTTCCGTGAGGTTCGGGAGAGCACGAAATACGAGCATATGATCGAATTCGCCAAGGGCCTGCCGGCGATCCGCAAGACCATCGACGAGCATATGAGCCTGCGGGGCCTGCCACGGGAAAAGGTGCTGGCGACGGTGGTGCATCTCCTGGAGACCACGCTCATCCGCGTCGGCAACTCGGACTACGTCAAGCAGAACAAGAGCTATGGCCTCACCACCCTGCGCGACCCGCACGTGAAGGTGGACGGCAGTGAGCTGCGCTTCCAGTTCAAGGGCAAGAGCGGCAAGACGTGGCGCCTGCAGGTCAAGGACCGGCGGATCGCCAGGATCGTGAAGGCCTGCCAGGATCTGCCGGGACAGGATCTGTTCCAATATCTCGATGAGGATGGCCGACAGCAATCGATCGCCTCGGCCGATGTGAACGCCTACCTGAAGGAGATCACCGGACGCGACATCACGGCGAAGGATTTCCGCACCTGGGCCGGAACCGTGCTGGCGGCGCTCGCCCTTGCAGAATTCGAGGATTTCGACAGCGATGCGAAGGCCAAGAAGAACATCCGCGCCGCCATCGAGAAGGTCTCCTCGCGCCTGGGTAACACGCCGAGCATCTGCCGCCAATGCTACGTGCACCCGGAGATCTTCGCCAGCTATCTCGACGGAAGCCTGCTGTTGGACATCAAGCAGGAGATCGAGACGGAGCTGCGCGAGGATCTCTCCAGCCTCAAACCCGAGGAAGCCGCCGTCCTGGCCCTGCTGGAGCAGCGCCTCTCCCGTGAGGTCGAGAAGCATGCGGAGGAGACGCCCGCCAAGAAGCGTCGCGCTTCGGCGGGGCGAAAGCACAAGGCTCAACCCGAGATGCGGGTTTGAGGAGCGGGCCGGTTCAAGGCCGATGATGGCGTAGAGGTGTCACAGCACCTTGACCCCTCGCGTCTCACATGCTCATCCCATCCGGTCAACTGGAACCGAGTGAGATGAGCCGTCCACTGCCGTCAATCGCCGCCGCCATGATCTTCCTCGCCGGCCTCGTCGTGGGCGGAACGGTGCCATCGACCGCACAGGAGCCGCAACCTCAAAGCTGGCCCGAGGTGAAGTGCGCCCGCTACAAGAAGGCGTGGTCGGAGGCACTTGCCCATCGCGGCATGAAGGGCTTGAGCCGGGACTTCATCGAGCGTCACGACACTTTCCTGGCTTCTGGCTGCACGACGAAGGGCGATGTCTGCCCACGTTCTGCGGAGGAACTCGACCTCGCCAACATGATGGTGGTTGCCGCCATGAATGCCGGAACGGCGAGCACATTCCCGCCCTTCTCATGCCGCAAGTGAAGGGCCGACCCGTCGACATGGTCGGCGCGAACATTTCGCAGCTTCACCCGTTAGGGCTTCGCCACTCCGATTTCAGCGAGGCCAATCCATGCGCGTTCATCATCTCAATTGCGGCTGCATGTGTCCCGTGGGGGGAAGGCTTTGGGATGGCGCAAGCCGCGGTCTGACCGGGCATCTGATCTGCCATTGCCTGCTCGTCGAGACGGACAACAGCGGCCTCGTTCTTGTCGATACGGGGTTCGGCTCAAGGGATGTGGAGGATCCTTATGGGCGCATCAGCCCGCTTTTCATCCACACCAACCGGATCCAGCTGGAGCATCGATACACAGCTCTGGAGCAGGTGAGGAGCCTCGGCTTTTCACCTCGCGACGTGCGCCACATCGTTCTAACCCACCTCGATTTCGACCACGCCGGCGGCCTTGAGGATTTTCCGGACGCGACCGTTCATATCCTGCGCGCGGAGATCGAAGAGGCCGAGGTGAGGCACGGCTTCATCCATCGACGCCGCTACAGCCCCGGCCAATGGGACGAGGTGCGGGACTGGCGTTTCTACGATCCGACGGGTGAGGGGTGGTTCGGCTTCCGTTCCGTGCGCGACCTCGACGGATTGCCGCCCGAGATCCTGATGATCCCGCTCCCGGGTCACACCATGGGTCATGCCGGAATCGCCATCGAAACGCCGGAGGGCTGGCTGCTGAATGCGGGCGACGCATATTTTCATCGTCACGAGATGGATGAAGACCCGTCCTGCACGCCGGGGCTTCGCGCCTATCAGACCTTGATGGAGGAGGACCGGCCGCTGCGCCTCCACAACCAGGAACGGCTGCGCGCATTAGCCAACGACGAACCCGGCAACGTGAAGATCTTTTGCAGCCATGACCCGATCGAGTTCGAGGCGCTGCAGCGCCTGAGCACGGGATGGCGGCCGATCTCCACGCCCTACAGTCCCCATCTGCGGGCCCATTGAACCACGAAAGCATGGTTGACGGAGGAACTCTGGTCCGCTGTTGAAATGCGAGGAATCCGGAATGGAACTGTCTCCACGCTCGTGGAAACAGCTCCTCCCCCTGGTCACTGCCGGCCGTCGCCCTAAAAGCAGGCAGGTAGGCCGATAAGGGGACACGGAAATGGAATTCGATGCCCTGTTGCTCTCGCGCATCCAGTTCGCGTTTACGATCGCCTTTCACATCATCTTCCCGGCCTTCACCATCGGTCTTGCCAGCTGGCTCGCTGCGTTGGAATTCAACTGGCTCCGCACGGGCGACCCGCTTTATCGCAATCTCTTCCGCTTCTGGGTCAAGGTCTTCGCCGTTTCCTTCGGCCTCGGCGTCGTGTCCGGGATCGTGATGAGCTACCAGTTCGGAACGAACTGGTCGCGCTTCTCCGAATTCACCGGCAACGTGCTCGGGCCCGTCATCGCCTACGAGGTGATCACCGCGTTCTTCCTGGAGGCGGCCTTCCTGGGCATCATGCTCTTCGGCTGGGAAAGAGTCGGCGACCGCCTGCATTTCTTCGCCACCTGCATGGTGGCCTTGGGAACCCTGATTTCGGCCTTCTGGATCCTTTCCGCCAATTCCTGGATGCAGACGCCCGATGGGTTCGCCATCGAGAACGGCAAGGCCGTTCCGGTCGACTGGTTCAAGGTCGTCTTCAATCCGTCCTTCCCGCTTCGCTATGCGCATATGGTCATGGGCTGCTACCTGACGACGGCTTTCGCGGTCGCCGGCATGTCCGCCTGGATGCTGCTCCGGCATCCCCACGATGCGCCGGCCGCGAAGCTCGCCGCCTCGCGGCGTTCCATGTCGATGGCGCTGTGGTTCGCCACCATCTTCGTTCCGGTGCAGATCCTGATCGGCGATCTTCACGGCCTCGGCGTGCTGAAATATCAGCCGACGAAACTGGCGGCCATCGAGGGCAACTGGGACCGCATGGCGAACATGCCGCTTCGTCTTTTCGCTCTTCCCGACGAGGTCGCGGAAACGAACCATTACGAAATCGCCGTTCCGAAGATCGGGAGCTGGGTTCTGACCCACGCTTTCGACGGCGTCGTGCCCGGCCTGAAGGACGTGGCACCGAACAATCGCCCGCCGGTCTGGCCGGTCTTCTTCTCCTTCCGCATCATGGTCGCCATCGGATTCGCGATGCTCGGCGTCGGGCTGTGGAGCCTGTATCTGCGCTGGAAGGGTACGCTGTTCACCAACCGAACCTTCCTGACCGTGGCCATGATCATGACGCCGTCCGGTTTCGGGGCCGTGCTCTTCGGCTGGTTCGTCGCGGAGATAGGCCGCCAGCCTTATGTGGTCTACGGCCAACTGCGCACGGCCGATGCGGTGTCGCCCGTCATGGCCGGAGCGGTGACCGCATCGCTCCTGATCTTCATCGCCGTCTATGCCTTCGTGTTCGGCTTCGGCTCCTACTATCTCGCCAAGCTCCTGCGGCGTGGCCCGGATCCGGTCGAGGATATCCGCGGAGACGATCTCGGCAAGAAGCCGAAGCGTCCGCTCTCGGTGCCGGACGAAGGAATCGAAGGGCGGTCGGGCCATCGCGCGCAGCCGGCGGAATAGGAGGGCGGGGCATGTTCGGTTTCGGAATGGAACACGAAGGACTGGCCTTCTGGCTGCCGTTGATCTGGGCGGGCCTGATCGCGGTCGCCGTCGCCATGTACGTGATCGTCGATGGGTTCGACCTCGGCGTCGGCATCCTCTTCAAGGCAGCCGGAAGCGAGAATTGGCGCGACCGGATGATGTTTTCGGTCGCGCCTATCTGGGACGGCAACGAGACCTGGCTCATTCTCGGCGGCGGCGGACTCTTCGCCGTGTTCCACATCGCCTATGCGGTGCTGATGCCGGCGCTCTACGTGCCGATCATCCTCATGCTGATCGCGCTGATCTTTCGCGGTGTCGCCTTCGAGTTCCGGTTCAAGGCGGAACGGTCGAAATTCCTGTGGGACAACGCCTTCTTCTTCGGCTCGCTGCTGGCGACGTTCTTCCAGGGCATGGTGCTGGGCGCCTTCGTGCAGGGCTTTCCCACCGACGGCCGCCAGTTCACCGGCGGCACCCTCGATTTCCTGACGCCCTTCAGCGTGCTCACCGGCATCAGCCTGATCTGCGGCTACGGGCTTCTCGGGGCGACCTGGTGCGTGATGAAGACCACGGGGGAACTGGAAATCTGGGCGCGCCGCATGGCGGTGCGCTTTCTCCTCGCCACCGTTCTGGCCATGGCGATCGTCTCGGTATGGGTGCCGTTCTTGGGAAGGCAGATCGAGACACGCTGGTTCACCTGGCCGAACATCGCCTTCCTCGCGCCGATCCCGCTGGTCACGGCCTATGTGGCCTACAGGCTCTTCCGCGACCTGGAGGAGGGCCGGCATGTGAGGCCGTTCTTCCTGGCGATTTCGCTGTTCCTGCTGGGCTATCTCGGTCTCGGCGTCAGCCTCTTTCCCTTCATCGTGCCGCCGAGCCTCACGATCTGGGACACCGCCAACACCGTTCATTCCCAGCTCTTCGCGCTGGTGGGCTTCGCCATCGTGCTGCCGATCACCTTCGCCTACACGGCCTACGCCTACTACGTCTTCCGCGGCAAGGTCGCCGAGGAGATTTCGGGCGGCGGCTATGGGTATCATTGATGCAGGCTGAGATGGATCGCCCGCCGGAAACGCGCTCGAAACGTCTTCTCTGGTTCGTCATGATGTATGTGGCGAGCCTCGCGGTCTTCGCGGTGCTCGTCTACGGCCTGAGGGGCATCATTCCCCATTAGGACATTCTTCGGCGAGCCGGAGCCGATCCGCCGAAAGGCGAGATGATTCCACGCCGGTGGAAACAGCTCTAACGATACGCGCCGATGAAGCCCTTGTCGGTGACGACGACCCAGCGGGCGCCGCGACGCTCGATGGCTTCGATGCGGCCGACGCCGGGAAGCAGGCCGCCGGGCATGACCTCGTAGAGGCGGCGATTGCGGTTCTCGACGAGGGCCGCCCCGTCATAGACTTCCCGAAGCACCCATCCGTCCACGGGTTCGCTTTTCACCGGCTTTGGCGTGGGGACTTCCTCGCGCAAGGCCGCTTCGGTCACCGGAGGCGCGACGGGCGTCGCCGGCTTCGCGTTCTGTTCCGCCAGAGCCGTCATGATCTGGCTTTCCATCCGGCCCAGCCTCTCCTCAAGGGAGGAGAGCTTCTTGCCCGGCTCCTGCAGGCCGATGGTCAGGCGCTCGACCTTGTCCGACAGCTCCGTTCGTTCCGAGGCCGAGGATGTGGACGCGGTGTGCTCGACGTCCTTGAACGCGACGACGGTCTCCCGAAGGGCCTCCAGGTCGGTGCTCAATCGGGCGAGGATCTCCTGGCTGCGGGCGGTCTCGGTTTCGAGACGCCGGATGGCGTCCTGATTGGCCAATGTTCCCATGTAGGACGCGGCCCAGCCGGCCCCGACGAGGAGCAGGGCCACCGCGGCCTGTCCCAGGAACCTGGCGGGAGATGCCCGACGGCCTGCTGCTGCGGCTTCGTCAGTCCCGACCTTGGGAGAGGGGTCGGGCTTCAGGCCGAGCTTCGCGCTTCGGATGGCCTGTTCCAGGGCCGCGCTGGCGGCAGGGTCGATCTGGATCGGAGTGTGCGACGCGGCACCGGCCTGCTCGGCCGCTTCGCCACGGTCCTGAGAACGTATGTTGATGTCCATATTCCGACCTCATTTCCAGGTCAGAGAGCATTAACCCTGAAAGTTTACCAAAGGGTTATCTTTACAGTTAAGTGCTTACGTTACATGCCCTCTCCAAAATGAGAGGAGCGCCAGTAATTTATCGATAAACCGAACTTATTGTTGACATAGTTACATATAATAGGGTTACAAAAGATGGCGTAACGGAAAGCGACCATCTTGGGGCACCTCCAATACCCATAAGAGTGCTAGAAACCGGGCCTTCCAGGCCTAACCATAACGAGATACTCTTGTGGGGCCACAGCCCGATATCGCAGCCATCGCCAGATGGCGAACATTGTGGTAAGGTATAACCTTGCGCAATGGCTCTATCACCACGAAGGCACCGGGTTACCGCTCTGCCGATGGAAGAAGATTATGAAGCAGGCATCGAGAAATCGGGAAGAAAGCACAGAGGTCCAAGACGCTCTGAAGTCCTGCCTTCCCTCCTTCACCGGGGTTGCCGTGTTCTCGGCAGTGGTCAACCTTCTGGCCCTCACCGGCTCCATCTACATGCTCCAGGTCTATGACCGCGTGCTGTCGAGCCGAAGCATTCCCACCCTGATCGGCCTGTCGCTGATCACCCTCGCGGCCTATTCCCTCTCGGGCGGCCTCGACATGCTGCGCGGCCGCATGCTGGCGCGCATCGGCGCCCGCTTCGACGAGCTGCTCTCGCACAGGGTCTTCGACCTCGTGGCCACGATGCCCCTCAAGGGCGCCAAGCAATCCGAGAGCATGCAGCCGATCCGCGACCTTGACACCATCCGGGGCTTCCTGTCGAGCCTGGGCCCCACGGCCCTGTTCGACATGCCCTTCATGCCGATCTTCCTCATCGGCTGCTTCATGATCCATCCCGGCATCGGCGTTCTGTCGGTCGTCGGTGGCGTGGTCATCATCTTCCTGACCCTCTACACGGACGCCAAGAGCAAGGGCCCGTCCTTCGAGGTGACCAAAAGCGGCGCCGAGCGTCATGCCATGGCCGAGACCAGCCGCCGCAACGCGGAGGCCATCCGCGCCAACGGCATGCTCGGCTTCCTGGCCAAGCGCTACGACGAGGTGCATGTCCGTCACGTCAATGACGGTCTGCTCGCCAGCGAATCCTCGGCCGGCATCAGCGCCTTCGCCAAGGTCTTCCGCATGGTGATCCAGTCGGCCGTCCTGGGCCTTGGCGCCTACTACGTCATCCAGGGACAGATGTCGGGCGGCCTGATGATCGCCGGCTCGATCCTGATGTCCCGCGCGCTCGCGCCGATCGAGATCGCCGTCGCGCACTGGAAGGGCTTCACCGCGTCCCGCCAGGCCTATCGCCGCTTGCAGCACATCATGACTCTCGTGCCGGCCCAGGGCCAGCGCATGCCGCTGCCCGCCCCGAAGGCCGCCCTTTCGGTGGAAGACGTCTTCGTCGGCGCTCCCGGCGCCTCGCTGCCCATCGTCCAGTCCGCCTCGCTCCGGCTCCAGGCCGGCCAGGGCCTGGGCCTCATCGGCCCCAGCGCCTCGGGCAAGTCGACCCTCGCCCGCGCCCTCGTCGGCGTGTGGCCGACCCTGCGCGGCGAGATCCGCCTCGACGGCGCGGCGCTCGACCAGTGGGAGCCGGACTCTCTCGGCCGCCACGTGGGCTATCTCCCGCAGGATGTGGAGCTGTTCGAGGGCACCGTCGCCGAGAACATCGCCCGCTTCCAGCCGAACGCCAAGCCGGACGACGTCATCGCGGCCGCGCAGACCGCCGGTGCGCATGAGCTCATCCTCAATCTGCCGGACGGCTACGATACCCGGATCGGTGAGGGCGGGGCCTCCCTCTCGGGTGGTCAGCGCCAGCGCGTGGCTCTTGCCCGCGCGCTCTACGGAAACCCGTTCCTGATCGTGCTCGACGAGCCGAATGCCAGCCTCGACGGCGCAGGCGACGAGGCTCTGAACCAGGCCATCCTGGCGGTCCGCAAGCGCGGCGGCGTCGTCGTCGTCATCACGCACCGCCCGGCGGCTCTCGGTCAGGTCGACCAGGTCGCCATCATGGAAGAGGGCCGGATCAAGGCCGTCGGACCGCGCGACGAAGTTCTGCAGTCCGTCATGAAACGCAATGCGACGCCGGCACCGGCCCCGGTGCGGCCGCAGCAGGCGCCGGCAGCTCAGGCTGCGAACCTGCGAGAGGTTGGTTAAATGTTGGTCATTCAAGCTCCCCAAAAACCCTCCGTCCACCAGCGGGTCCTGCGGCAGTCGACCATCGGCGGTGTGGCCATGATCGCCCTCTTCGGCGGAACCATCGGTCTCTGGGCGGCCACGTCGACCTTGTCCGGCGCCGTCGTGGCCGGGGGCCAGTTCGTGGTGGATACCAGCGTCAAGAAGATCCAGCACTCGACCGGCGGCATCGTTGGCGAGCTGAAGGTCAAGGAAGGCGACCGGGTAGCCCAGGGCGATCTCCTGATCCGCCTGGACGAGACCCTGACGCGCGCCAACCTGCAGGTGGTGGCCAAGCAGCTCGACGAGTATCTGGGTCGCCAGTCGCGCCTGGAAGCCGAGCGGGATGGATCGTCCGAGGTCAAGACGCCCGAGGAATTCGCCGGCCGCATCAACGATCCGGCCGTCATCAAGATCATGTCGTCCGAGCGCACCCTCTTCACCGCGCGCGGCGCCTCCCGCGACGCGCAGAAGGACCAGCTCCGCAAGCGCATTGCGCAGTCCGAGGACGAGATCGTGGGCCTGAAGGCCCAGCAGACGGCCAAGGCCCGCGAGGCCGAGCTGATCGTCGCGGAGCTCAAAGGCGTTCGCGACCTGTATGAGAAGAATCTGGTTCCGATCACCCGCCTGAACGCTCTCGAGCGTGACGCCGCGAGCATCGAGGGCCAGCGCGGCCAGCTCATCGCCGCCGTCGCCCAGGCCGAGAGCCGCATCGCCGAGACCAAGTTCCAGATCATCCAGATCGACGAGCAGATGCGTGCCGAGGCCATGCAGGAGCTGCGCGAGATCCAGGGCAAGATCGCGGAATATACCGAGCGCCGCGTGGCCGCCGAGGATCAGCTGAAGCGCATCGATATCCGTGCGCCCAGCGACGGCTATGTCCACCAGCTGAACGTTCATACCATCGGCGGAGTGATCTCACCCGCCGAGCCGGTCATGAACATCGTGCCGGTGAACGACAAGCTCGAACTCGAAGCCAAGGTGCTGCCCAACGAGATCGACCAGGTGAAGATCGGCCAGAAGGCGACCGTGAAGGTCCACGCCTCGAATGCGCGCATGATCCCGGATCTGCACGGTACCGTGAGCCGTATCTCGGCGGACGTGTCCAGGGACCAGCAGACCGGCGCGACCTTCTACACGACCCGGATCGAGCTGCCTCAGGACGAGATCAAGAAGCTCGAGAACATTCACCTCATCGCCGGCATGCAGGCCGAGGTGTTCGTCGAGGTGAACCAGCGCACCCCGTTCGAGTACTTCTTCAAGCCCATGGAAGAGCAGATCGCCCGCGCTTTCCGCGAGCACTGATCCTTCCTGCCAGACAAGCAACGGAAAACGCGGTCGGGGCCCTGAGCCTCGGCCGCGTTTTCGTTGAGGCGCCTTGGGGCATGATCCAGCGCCGACGACACGTGACACAACCGCAGATCAGCCAAGCCTGGAAAGTTCCGCTCGGGAACCCATAACAGGGGCGTGGGCCGTGTTCTCCTGCGGCCCTCCATCGAAGGCAAAATCCGCGGTCCTCTTCCGGGCCGGCCCGCCTCGATGAAGGTCTTGGTTGTCTTGAGGAATTTAGCGTTTTGAGGATCATCTTCCGCTTTGGCGGTATCGCAATGCTCGTCGCGGCCATCGTCATCCTGGCCGTGCTGCCCTTTGCTACATCCTTCGTGGAACAATGGTCGCGCCGCGATGTCGAGCTGCGATCCCGCCTCGTCTTCAACTCCGTCCGGGACCAGGTCAGCGGCCTCCTGGCCCGCAACGATACCCAGCAGGCCGGCATCCTGTTCGAGCGCATCGCCACCGACGAGCGTGTTCTCGCCATCGGCTATTGCGACGGGCAGGAACTGCGCTTCCCCACCAGCAACATGCCGCCGTCCTTCTCCTGCCGGGAGGCCTCCAGATCCGACGCGGAAAGCTTCTCCGTCGTCAGGAACCAGGATCACAACATCCTGGTCAGCTCCTTTCCGCTGACCGCCGGGGGACGGACCGGGCATCTCGTGGTCCTGCACGACCTAAGCTATGCCGATCAGCGCGGCGGAGAAGCGAGGAATTATCTCTTCCTGGCTCTCGCCGGTGTCGCCTTCGGGGCCGCGGCCCTGGCGGCCATGATCGCGGCCCTCATCATGCGCCGCTGGCTGGCCTCCATCCGGCAGGCTCTCGAGAGCGCCCGCGCCGGCAATGCCAATCCGCCCGCGGAGGAGAACATCATCCCGCTCGGGCAGGAAATCCGCGACGTGCTCCAGGAACTGGAGGCCTCGCGGCGGACCATCGATGCCGCACATACGGACTGGAATCCCGACACCCTGAGGGCGGCCCTCGCCAACGAATTGTCGGGCTCGGAGGTCATCGTGGTGTCGAACCGCGAGCCCTACATCCACAATCGGACGGAGAGCGGCGAGATTTCCCTTCAGATCCCCGCCAGCGGTCTCGTCTCGGCCCTGGAGCCGGTGGTGCGTGCGTGTGGCGGCACCTGGGTCGCCCATGGCAGCGGCACGGCGGACCGGGAGACGGTCGATGCCAACGACCGCGTGCCCGTGCCGCCGAATCACCCGTCCTATACCCTGCGGCGCGTCTGGCTCACGGACGAGGAGCAGGACGGCTACTACTACGGCGCAGCCAACGAAGGTCTCTGGCCTCTATGCCACATCGCCTTCGTGCGGCCGATCTTCCGTGAGTCGGACTGGCAGTACTACCGTTCCGTCAACGAGAAATTCGCCGAGGCGATCGTGGCCGAGGCCAAGCGCGAGGATCCTATCATCCTGGTGCAGGATTACCATTTCGCCCTGCTGCCGCGCATGATCCGCGACCGGCTGCCCCGGGCCACCATCGTGACCTTCTGGCACATCCCCTGGCCGAATGCGGAGACCTTCGGCATCTGCCCCTGGCGCGAGGAGATCATCGACGGGCTCCTGGGCTCTTCGATCCTCGGCTTTCACACCCAGGCGCATTGCAACAACTTCATGGACGCGGTCGATTCCTACGTGGAAAGCCGCATCGACCGGGAGAAGGATTCGGTGTTCTTCGGCGGCGAGGAAACCCTGATTCGTCCCTATCCGATCTCCATCGAGTGGCCGCCGACCGCCATGGAGGGCCAGAAGCCCGTGGAGGAATGCCGCAGGATCGTGCGCGAGCGCCTGGGGTTGTCCCCGGACATGCGCATCGGCGTCGGCATCGAGCGCTTCGACTACACGAAGGGCATTCTCGACCGCATGCAGGCCATCGACGCGCTGCTCAACGAACATCCGGAATGGCACGGTAATTTTGCATTCATTCAGGTGGCGGCGCCTACCAGAAGCAAGCTTTCGAATTACCGGCAGCTCCAGGAAGAGGCCGAAGCCTTGGCGCGCGACATCAACGAGAGGCATGGCGGCAATGGATACGAGCCCATCAAGCTCCTCATTCGCCATCACGAGCCCGATCAGGTGTTCGAACTCTTCCGCGCGGCCGATCTATGCATCGTGTCGAGCCTGCACGACGGCATGAATCTCGTCGCCAAGGAATTCGTGGCCGCGCGGGACGACGAACAGGGCGTGCTCATCCTGTCGGCTTTCGCCGGGGCATCCCGCGAGCTGTCCGAAGCGTTGATCGTCAATCCATACAACGCCCACGCCATGGGCGAGGCCATCAACCGGGCACTTACCATGCAGCAGCCCGAGCAACGCGAGCGGATGCGGCTGATGCGCGATCAGGTCAAGGAGAGAAACGTCTATCGCTGGGCGGGCCAGATGCTGCTGGCCGCCTCCCGCCTGCGCAAGCAGCAGCGGATCAGGCGATTGATCGCCAGGGGGCGGAGGCTTGCGTCGGCCAATGCGTGAAACGCCTGCGAGACTCCATTCAATGCTCGATGCGAACAAGGACTATGCGCTCTTTCTCGATTTCGACGGAACCCTGGTCGATATTGTCGAGCGGCCCGATGCCGTGGTCGTAGACCCGGCGCTGCCGGACATCCTCACCCGGCTGCAGGAACGGCTCGGCGGTGCGCTCGCGATCATCAGCGGACGTCCCGTCGAGTTCCTCGATGCGCGCTTCGCGCCCGATGTCTTCGACATGGCCGGTCTCCACGGGCTCGAACATCGGATCGCCGGCCACCTCTCCATGTGCGATCCCGACGAGCATCCTGCCCTGCGCGAGACGGTCGATCGGCTGTGCAAGATTGTTGCGGACAAGGAGGGCGTCCTGATCGAGGACAAGGGCTGCTCCGTCGCGATCCATTGGCGCCTTGCTCCGCACGAGAAGGATTTCGCGCTCGCCACCGCTCATGCGGCCGTCGAGGCGCTGGGTGCGGATTACCGTGTTCAACACGGGAAAGCTGTGGCAGAAATCCTTCCTTCGGCGGCCGGGAAGGGCAAGGTGATCGAGCGATTCCTCCAGGAGGTTCCCTACAAGGGTCGGCGCCCGATCTTCATCGGCGACGACCTCACCGACGAGCACGGATTCAAGACCGTCAATGTTCATGACGGCCTGTCCGTGCGTATCGGCGCCGGGGATACCATTGCCAAGGTCCGCCTTGGAACGCCTGCGGATCTGCGACATTGCCTGTCCACGTGGGCCTTCGACGGGACGCTGCCTTTTAAAGGGGATGATTTCTGATATGAGTTCGCTAGATCTTGCCGTCATCGGCAACTGCACGATCTCGGCCCTGGTGGATCGCCGCGCGCAGATCGTCTGGAGCTGCTTTCCCCGCTTCGATGGCGATCCCGTGTTCTCCGCCCTTCTCGACAGCCCCGAGGGCCAGACCGATGCGGAGCAGAAAGGCATCTTCGCCATCGACATGGTCGGCATGGTCAGCTGCGAGCAGACCTATCTCGAGAACACGGCGGTTCTCGTGTCGCGCCTCACGGATTCGTTCGGCAACATTCTCGAGATCACGGATTTCGCGCCGCGGTTCAAGCATTACGACCGCACCTTCCGTCCGCCCATGCTGATCCGCCGGGTCTATCCGGTGAAGGGCCGCCCGCGCATTCGCGTGCGTTTGCGGCCTCATTACGACTGGGGCGGCTGCCCGCCGAACCTGACTCGCGGCAGCAACCACCTGCGTTTCGTCGGACCGGCCTATTCGCTGCGTCTCACCACCGACGCCTCCGTGTCCTACGTGCAGGACGAGCGCCCCTTCGTGGTGGACCGGCCCCTGTCGTTCTTCTTCGGCGAGGACGAACCGCTCCGGTCGGAGACGGATTCCACGGCCCGCGCGTTCCTCGACAGCACGGTCGATTTCTGGCGCGACTGGGTGCGGTCGCTCTCCATTCCCTTCGATTGGCAGGAAGCGGTCATCCGCGCCGCCATCACGCTCAAGCTCTGCAATTACGAGGAGACGGGCGCCATCGTGGCGGCGCTGACAACCTCGGTGCCGGAAGCGCCGCACACGAAGCGCAACTGGGATTACCGCTATTGCTGGCTGCGGGACGCCTATTTCGTCATCCAGGCCCTGAACCGGCTCGGCACCACCAAGACGATGGAAGAATATCTCACCTACATCACCAACATCGTCGACGACATGGAGGCGATCCCCGACCAGCGGGACATGCCGCCGCTCTTCAGCATCACGCGCTCGCCGGACCTGGAGGAGCGGGAGGCCACGGCGCTCGCCGGCTATCGCGGCATGGGGCCGGTGCGCGTGGGCAACGCGGCCTACACGCAGATCCAGAACGACGCTTATGGCAGCATCGTCCTGGCATCCGTGCACGCCTTCCTCGACAAGCGGCTGATCCGCACCGGCAACAGGGCCCTGTTCTCGCACCTGGAAAAGCTCGGGCACCGTGCCATCGAGGTTTTCGACCAGCCCGACGCCGGGCCGTGGGAGCTGCGCACCAAGGCGGCCGTGCACACCTTTCCGAGCGTGATGTGCTGGGCGGCCTGCGACCGCCTCATCAAGATCGCCGAAGCCATGGGACGCGAGGACCGGGCTGCGTTCTGGCGGGAGAATGCCGACCGCATGCACAGGGTCATCAACGAGCGTTCCTACAACCCCGAGAAGGGGACGTTCGTCTCCTCCTTCGACGGCGCCGATCTCGACGCGACGCTCCTGCTCCTGGCGGAACTCGATTTCGTGAAGGCCGACGACCCGCGCTTCATCGCCACTGTCGATGCGGTGGGCAAGGCCCTGCGGCGCGGCGATCTTCTCCTGCGTTATGATGTGGAAGACGATTTCGGCCTCATGCATACGGCTTTCATGATCTGCGGCTTCTGGTACGTGGATGCGCTGAACGCCATCGGGCGCAAGGACGAGGCGAAGGAATTGTTCGAGCACATCCTGAGCTTGCGCAACTCCTTCGGGCTCTTCTCGGAGGATGCGGACTTCACGACCGGCGAATTGTGGGGGAATTTCCCGCAGACTTATTCCATGGTCGGTCTCATCAACTCCGCCGTGCGCCTGAGCCGGAGCTGGGAAGAGGCGTTCTGATCGGCGGGCGGCGCATGGTGCGAAAAACGGATCCGATTGTTCGCACCGTACGTTGTTCGGAATTCGGCATCATGGCGATGCTCTGGGGCGTGAGTGGCGGAAAGGACGATAGGCTTCGATGTTTGCATTTCCTGTTCTGCTCGGGGATATCGGCGGGACCAATGCCCGCTTCGCCGTGCTGCCCGCGCCTGGAGCGGCCGTCAAACTCCTGCCGCGCACGCTGACGGCGCAGACGCCCGATCCGGTCGGAGCGATCAGGATAGCGCTCGAGGCCTATGATGGCCCCGCGCCCCGCTCGGCCATCATCGCCGTGGCGACCCGCGTCGATGCGCCCGCGATCCGCCTCACCAATGCCCATTGGGTGATCGATGCCGAAGCCATCGGCAAGGCGCTGGACCTCGAGCGCGTCACCCTCGTCAACGATTATACGCCGGTCGCCGCCTCCGTGGCGGTGCTCGACGAGGCCAAGGGCGACCTTGCCCCCATCGGGACGTTCGCGCCACCCAAGCACGGCGCGCGGGTCGTGCTCGGACCCGGAACGGGTCTCGGGGCAGGGGCCCTGGTCCCCGTCGAGGATCGCCTGGCGATCCTCGCGACGGAGGCAGGTCACATCGAATTCGGGCCGACGAACGACGAGGAGACCGCCATCTGGCCGCATCTGGAGCGGGTCGGCGGGCGGATCTCGGGAGAGGTCGTGCTGTCCGGCCCCGGCTTGTTCCGAATCGCCAAGGCGCTGGCCGCCCATCGCTGCGTGGACTGCCCCTTCACGATCCCGAACGACGTGCTGGCGGCAGCCCGCGAAGGCAACGCGCTGGCGGTGGATGCGCTGAGGCATTTCTCGCGCTTCCTCGGCCGCTTTGCCGGCGATCTGGCGCTCACCTTCGAATCCTCCGGCGGCGTCTTCATCGCGGGCGGCATCGCCCCCCGCATGATCGACATTCTCCAGTCGGGCGACTTCCGGGACGCGTTCGACCGCAAGGCGCCGCACGATGCCTGGGCCCGCAAGGTGCCGGTCTACGCCATCGTCAACCCGGAACCGGCCCTGGAGGGATTGGCCGCCATCGTGTCGAATCCGCAGCGTTTCATCTTCCAATCGCAAGGGTGGCAGGCTACCTGAAGGCACTGCTGGAAACGCATGGGGACGGTGTGGCCGTCTCCCGCGTCGGAAACCTTTTGGTTGCATATGAAAACAGAACAGATTGCTCTTTCGCCTCTCGCCCCCGGGGCGAACCTGTCCCTGACGGTTCAGCGCTTCGGACAGGCAGGGGCCCGTCCCCGCATCTACGTCCAGTCCTCGCTCCATGCCGACGAGATTCCCGGCATGATCGCGGCCCACCACCTGCGCGAGCGCCTGACGGCTCTCGAGGCCGAGGGACGCATCAAGGGCGAGATCGTCCTCGTGCCCGCCGCCAATCCCATCGGCCTCGCCCAGCGGGTGATGGGGGACCATATCGGCCGCTTCCATCTCGCCGATGGCGTCAACTTCAACCGGGGCTATCCGTACCTCGTCCCGAAAGTGGCCGAGCGGATCTCTGGCCAACTTACGCAGGACGGCGAGGCGAATGTCCGCCTGATCCGTGAAGCCCTGCGGGCCGAGCTGGAGGCCTGGCAGCCGTCGAACGCCGCCGAGGTCATGAAGAAGGCTTTGCTGGGCCTCGCCCAGGAGGCGGACATCGTGCTCGACCTGCACTGCGACTCGGAAGCCGTGGTGCATCTCTACACCCACACGCGCTCGGCCGAGGAATTCGCCCCGCTCTCCGCGCTGATCGGCTCCCATGCCTATCTGCTTGCCGACGAATCGGGCGACGAGCCCTTCGACGAGGCCTGCAGCCGCCCCTGGGCGGAGCTGGCCGACCGCTTTCCGGATCGCCCGGTCCCGTTCGCCTGCCATTCCACGACCCTGGAGTTCCGGGGCGAGCGCGACGTGACCCATGAAACCGGCCAAGCCGATGCGGCCGCGATGATCGATTACCTGATCCTGCGCGGCGCCATCGCCGGCGAGATGCCCCAGGTGCCCGAGGCCCTGTGCCGGGCGACCCCCCTGGCCGCCTCCGAACCGGTGCAGGCTCCGGAGAACGGCATCCTGGTGTTCAGGACCGAAATCGGCACGAAGGTGAAGGAGGGTGAGGTCCTGGCGGACGTGATCGACCCGCTGACCGGCGCCGTAACCCCGGCCAAGGCGCCTACCGATGGCGTGATGTTCGCCCGGGTCGCCGTGCGCTTCGCCACGAAAGGCATGCGGATCGCCAAGGTGGCCGGCACCACGGCCAAGCGGACGGGCAAGCTGCTCGGGGCGTAAAGGGAGTGGGTCACACCGGGCTGACCCTCGTAGCCCTCGGGACGATGCTAGAGATTGGAGCCAGCTCCAGACCAAAAAGAAAGGCCGCCCCGAGAGGCGGCCTTTCCATTGTCGGTTCCACGGCCCGCTTAAAGCCGGCCAGTTTGTGCGTTACGCACTAATCTCGGCAGAGGCCAAGATCCAGGTCACGGCAACCGGGGACCGTAGGGTATGACAATGAGACACTGGATCACCTCCTTTCGCTGTTGACGGGAAACCCCCATATGGGGTGAGAAGAGCACAGCAAAAGGGCGGGGCGCTGCGGCGTTCTGTCCCCACCGTCGTTCCCAGAGAATTTTTGACCGCCATGACCGATCTTCCGGCCCCCGTGGGCCGCCGCCGCACCTTTGCGATCATCTCCCACCCGGACGCGGGTAAGACCACGCTGACCGAAAAGCTCCTGCTGTTCGGAGGCGCGATTCAGCTCGCCGGCGAGGTGAAGGCCAAGAAGAACCGCGTCTCCACCCGGTCCGACTGGATGGGCATCGAGAAGGAGCGCGGCATCTCGGTCGTGACCTCGGTCATGACCTTCGAGTATGGCGGCTGCGTCTTCAACTTGCTCGACACGCCGGGCCACGAGGACTTTTCGGAGGATACCTACCGCACGCTCACGGCGGTGGATTCGGCCATCATGGTGATCGACGCCGCGAAGGGCATCGAGGCGCGCACGCGCAAGCTCTTCGAGGTGTGCCGCATGCGCGACATCCCCATCGTGACCTTCATCAACAAGATGGACCGCGAGGCGCGCAGCCCCTTCGACCTGCTCGACGAGATCGAGAAGACGCTGGCGCTGGACACCGCGCCTGTCACTTGGCCGATCAGCCAGGGCAAGAGCTTCGCCGGGACCTTCGACCTGCGCCGCAACATGGTCCGCCGCATCGATACCGACGAGGAGCCGACGGAGGTCGCGGGCCCGGAGGATCCGAAGTTGATGAGCCTGCTGCCGCCCGAGGAGGCGGATGCATGGCAGGAGGAGGTCATGCTGGCGCAGGAAGCCTGCAAGCCCTTCGATCTGCAGGCCTTCCGCGAAGGCCATCTCACGCCCGTGTTCTTCGGCTCGGCTCTGCGCAATTTCGGCGTGCGCGATCTCATCGACGCGCTGGCCTCCTATGCGCCGCCGCCGCGCGGCCAGGAGGCCGACAAGCGCCTTGTCGAGGCGGGCGAGCCGAAGATGTCGGGCTTCGTGTTCAAGATCCAGGCGAACATGGATCCGAATCACCGCGACCGCATCGCCTTCATGCGCATCTGTTCGGGCAAGCTCCAGCGCGGCATGAAGGTGAAGCTCGTGCGCACGGGCAAGCCCATGAGCCTGAACTCGCCGCAGTTCTTCTTCGCCCAGGACCGCGCCATCGCGGATGAGGCCTGGGCGGGCGACGTGGTCGGCATTCCCAACCACGGGACGCTGCGCATCGGCGATACGCTCACGGAGGGCGAAGACATCGTGTTCCGCGGCGTGCCGAGCTTCGCGCCGGAGATCCTGCGCCGCATCAAGCTGCAGGACGCCATGAAGGCGAAGAAGCTGCGCGAGGCGCTGCAGCAGATGGCGGAGGAAGGCGTCGTTCAGCTCTTCGTGCCGCAGGACGGCTCAGGCGCCATCGTCGGCGTGGTGGGCGCGCTGCAGCTCGACGTGCTGAAGGAGCGGCTCGCGGCCGAATACGGCCTGCCGATCGATTACGAGCCGACGCGCTTCTCGATCTGCCGATGGATCACGGCGGACGATCCGCGCGAGCTCGACAAGTTCATCGAGAGCCACCTGTCGTCCATGGCGCGGGACCTCGACGACGCTCCGGTCTTCATGGCGCCGAACATGTTCAACCTTCAGTACGAGGTCGACCGCTACAAGGCGATCCGGTTCTCGGACGTGAAGGATTATCAGAAGAAGGCGGCCTGACGGCCTTGTGACGAGGAAGCGCCCGGCCGCAAACTTGCGGCGGGGCGCAGCCTTTTGTATATGTGACACCGGACGCCCGAGAGGCGTTCGTTTCGACAGGATGTGTGCCGCAATGGATTTCAACCGGACAGCAATGCCGACCTGCCTTGCCACCGGGGACATCCATTTCCATGCCTGCTTCGATCACTCTCTCCCATCTTTCATGGTCCGCGCCTGACGGGCGCTCCCTCCTTTCCGATCTCGACCTGAGCTTCGGTCCGGAGCGGACAGGGCTCGTCGGCCGCAACGGCGTCGGCAAGACCACGCTGCTCCGATTGATCACCGGCGCGCTGCCGCCCCATGCGGGCAGCGTCACCGTTCATGGCAGCCTGGGGATCTTGCGCCAGACGGTGCAGATCGACCCGGCCGGGACCATCGCGTCCCTGTTCGGTGCCGTCGATGCGCTGGCGCTCCTGCGCCGCGCCGAGACCGGTGAGGCATCGGCCGAGGAACTGGCCGGCGCCGACTGGACGCTGGAGGCTCGCATGGCTTCCGCTCTCGCGGACGTCGGACTCGACGTGCCGCCGGAGAC
Organism: Microvirga lotononidis; assembly: GCF_034627025.1. NCBI lineage: Bacteria > Pseudomonadati > Pseudomonadota > Alphaproteobacteria > Hyphomicrobiales > Methylobacteriaceae > Microvirga > Microvirga lotononidis. The sequence continues at coordinate 2,236,581 of NZ_CP141048.1, forward strand.
ATTTCTGTCGAACCTGTCGGGCGGGCAGAATACGCGAGCCCGCCTTGCGGCGCTGATCTTCGCCAAGCCCGACTTCCTGCTCCTCGACGAACCGACGAACAATCTCGACCGGGACGGACGCGACGCGGTGCTGGACCTCCTCGAACGCTGGAGGGGAGGAGCGATCGTCGTCAGCCATGACCGCGAACTGCTCGACACCATGGATGCCGTCGTCGAGCTGACCTCGCTCGGTGCCACGCGTTACGGCGGCAACTGGAGCCGGTACCGCGAACGCAAGGCGCTGGAACTCGCGGCGGCTCGGCGCGATCTGGCGGACGCGGAAAAGCGTGTGGCCGAGATCGACCGTAAGGCGCAGGAGGTCGTCGAGCGAAAGGCGCGCAAGGATGGCGCGGCCAAGCGAAAACGCGCCAGGGGTGACATGCCGCGCATCCTCATGAACGGGTTGAAGAACCGCAGCGAGGAAACGAGCGGCAGCAACGCCCGCCTTGCCGAGCGCCGTCGCGTGCAGGCTCACGAGGAGGCTGCTTCCGCGCGCGAACGCATCGAGATCCTGCAGCCGTTCTCCGTGGTGCTTGCGCCGACGCATCTGCCTGCCGGCAGGACGGTTCTCGCTATTGATGCCGCGAGCGTCGGCTACGAGCCGGAGCGGCCGATCCTGCGCGATCTCTCGTTCACCATCGTCGGGCCGGAGCGCGTCGCCGTCACCGGGCCGAACGGATCGGGCAAGACCACGTTGCTGGCGTTGATCACCGGGCAGCTGCAGGCCTGGACCGGGAGCGTGAAGGTCATGACGGAATTCGCGCTGTTCGACCAGCAGGTGAGCCTGCTTGATCCGTCTCTCACGATCCGCGACAATTTCCGCCGCATCAATCCGGATGCGAACGAGAACACCTGCCGGGCCGCTCTGGCCCGTTTCATGTTCCGGGCCGATGCGGCGTTGCAGCCCGTCTCAACATTGAGCGGAGGGCAATTGCTGCGCGCGGGCCTCGCCTGCGTGCTGGGTGGGCCGAAGCCGCCCGCCTTCTTGATTCTCGACGAACCGACGAACCATCTCGATATCGATTCCATCGAAGCCGTCGAGGCGGGGCTGCGCGCCTATGACGGGGCGCTCTTGATCGTCAGTCACGACGGGGCGTTTCTCGAATCTGTCCGGATCACGCGCCGATGGAATCTCGGGGACACGACATGACGCTCTCGTGAAAGGGGCGGGCATCGGGCGTAACGTGGGAGCGCCGTCCGATGCTGCAATCGGGAGAGGGCGTAGGGCTCAGGCGGCCAGCTTGCGCTCGGCGTAGCGCTCCTGCACCTGCGAGATGTCTTCGATGCTCGGCAGGCTCGCCTCGTTGCCGAGATGCTGGATCGCATGGGCGGATGCCGCGCGGGCGAAGATGAAATGCTCGCGCCAGGGCAGGTCGGGGCGGGCCATGGCGGAATAGACATAGGCGCCGTGGAAGATATCGCCGGCGCCGTTGGTGTCCACCACGGCGTCGCCGGGAACGTTCAGGGCCGGCAGGACGCTTTCCTGCCCGGTCTCGTCGTACCAGACGAGGCCGCGCTCGCCCAAGGTCACGCCGCCGATCTTGCAGCCGCGGCTCTTGAGGTATTCCAGCATCCCGGACGGGCTCAGGTCCATCTGCTCGCAGAGACGCTCGGCCACGATGGCGACGTCGATGAATTCCAGGAGTTCATGGGTGTTGGAACGCAGGCCGCCGCCGTCGAGCGAGGTCAGGATGCCGGATTCGCGGCAGATCTTCGCGTAGTGCATGGCCGCGTCGGCCTGGTGGCCGTCGAGATGCAGGGCTTTGCAGCCCTGGAGGTTCAGTGGCGGCACCGGGTGCAGATAGTGATCGTCGCGGCAGCGGACGATGGCGCGCTTGCCGCCCCGGGGCATGATGAAGGACAGGGACGATTCATGGACCTTCCTGTGGTGGACCGAGATGCCGTACTTCGCCGCCATGTCGATGAACATCCGGCCGAGCCAGTCGTCGGCGATGGAGGTCAGAAGGTCCGGCGCGATTCCGAGCTTGGCGCAGGCGAAGGCGGCCGTGACCGCGTTGCCGCCGAACGAGATCGCATAATCACGCGCCACGGTTTTCTCATCCCCCGTCGGAAGCTCGTCCGCCAGGAAGGTCACGTCGATATAGGTCTGGCCCACGAAGAGAGCATGCATGGCTGAAATCGTCTCGGATCTGGATACGATGCGGGAAGTCTTGGACGAGCAGGGCCGATTAGGCAAGCTCTTCCGGCCCAGGGGCTGGGCGAGGCGGGCCCGGTGATCCCGATCCCCTGACGCCGAGCCTCACCGGATCGGGATGGCCGGGACAGGCCCGGCCATGACGGCCCGGGTGCACGTTGATCGGTTCCTGTCAAAGAGCAGCACCTTGGGGCCCGCAGCTTGCGCTGCGAGCCTTTCAGGGATCGAGGGTGGCGCGACGGGCCGTCCGGCTCGCTTATGGAGATTAGCTAGAATAGCCGGAAGGCCGCTTCGCGCACGGTTCTTTTAGGCGTTTCGACTTGGACCAGCGCAGGGCTGCCAAGGGCCTCCTGCCGCCGGCTGCGTGACCGGCGGACAGGACCGTGCCGGATCCCACACCGTGCGACGCCTCGCGAAGCGCGCCCCTCGTCGGATCAGGCTGTGCAACGATATAGCCAAGGTTCATCCCCCTGTCAAGAACAAAGTGAGAACATAACATCACGCTTCCCACACCCGCCGCGTCATCACCTCCCCGGACTTGATCCGGGGACCCGTGCCGGTGATCCCGATGCCTTGGAGCGCCGCGCTTCACACAATCGAGATGGCCGGGACGAGCCCGGCCATGACGGAGAGGGTGTCGTTCCAGGCGCTGACGCGATGGCCGAACCGTTCCCGGACCTGATCCGGGAACGGCCATGACGGGGGAGGGTGCCATCCCCTGCCATAGGGGATTCCACCGGAGCGCTTGTCGCATCGGGCGGCCGCACGAGGGCGACCTTGATCCTGCATCACACCTTGTTGAGCGTGGCTGCCAGCCGGGCCGCCGTGAGGGCCGCGTCAAGGTCGGTGGCGATGAACTCGACCGGGGCCACCAGCTGCTTCCGGAAGGAATCGGACAGGAGCGGGTGGAGGCGCGCCGAGCCGCCCACCAAGGCCACGGGCCGGGGGCCGAGGCGCTTGATCAGCGCATTGGCGAGGCGGGCCAGCTCCTCGCCCGCATCCTTCAGGATGGTCAGGGCGGTCCCGTCGCCGGCCTGGGCCGCTTCGCCCACGGCGCGGGCGAGAGAGCCGATCTTGCCGCGGTCGCCGCCATAAACGAAGGATCGCACGATGTTCCAGTCCGTGCCGCCGAGCGCCTTGGCCAGACAGGTGCCGAGGATCGTCGTCCAGCCCGCTCCCGGGCTTTCCTCCTCGGCACGCAGCACGGCCTTGAGGGCCTCGCGGGCGATCCAGAAGCCGGAGCCGCCGTCATCGATCAGGTTGCCGCGCCCGCCGACCCGGATGACGTCCTTGTCCTCCGACAGGTAATAGCCGATGGAGCCGGTGCCGCTATAGACCAGAATACCTTCGCCCAGGGCGAAATAGGACAGGTAGGCGATCCACATGTCCTCCGCGACGAAGACCTTGTCGGGTGCGAGCTCGAAGGTCTCCGCGAAGAGGGCCCGCATGGTCGCCTCGGCCGGGGTGTCGCGGGTCAGCCCCGTGATGCCCGCGATGATGCCGAGCGGCCGGCCCTGCTTCATCACCGCCTGGGCCATGTCGAGGACGATCTGCCGGGCGCGCTCCTCGGCCGCGGCGGAGAAGAGGTGGCCGGTCAGGGGAGCGACGGCCCCTTGAGCCATGCACTGGCCGCTCGGATCCGCCAGCCGCCAGCGCGTAGCGGTGCCGCCCGCGTCGATGCCAAGCCCCAGCCCCATGACCCGTCGCCTCTTGTTTCAGCCGGCTGACTGGCCGGCCCTTATGCAGTCCTGGTGAAGTCTGCCAGGGCTTTGCGCAGATTGCCACCGTTTCGCGCGAGCGCGCCGCGCGCATCCTCAAGGTTCGCGCCGAGCGCGATGAGAACGGCCGTCTTCAGATCGCCGTCCGATTGCCGGATCGCCTCGATGGCGGTGGCATCGTCGCAATCGGTGATCTGCGAGACCATGATCTCGCTGCGGCGGCGCAGCTTGGCGTTCGTGGCCCGCATGTTGACCATGAGACCGCGATAGACCCGGTCCATCCGGACCATGATCAGGGTGGACAGGAGGTTGAGAATGACCTTCTGCGCCGTGCCTGCCTTCATGCGGGTCGAACCGGCGATCACCTCTTCGCCCGTATCGGCGAGGATCGGGTGCGAGCAGGCTTCCAGAATGGGTGTATCGGGATTGTTGGAGATGCCGATGGTCTGCGCGCCGCGCGAGGCCGCTTCCTTCAAGGCCGCGATGGTGAAGGGCGTCCGGCCGCTGGCCGCGACGCCGATCACCACATCGTCCGGACCGATGCCGTTGTCGCGGATTCCCGCGATGCCTTCCTCGACCGAATCCTCGGCGTTCTCGACCGCCTGCATGATGGCGCCCGTGCCGCCGGCGATCAGATACACCACCCGGTCGTCAGGCCAGTTGAAGGTCGGCGGCAATTCCGTTCCGTCCTGGACGCCGATGCGGCCCGAGGTGCCGGCTCCCGCATAGACGAGCCGCCCGCCCCGGCGCAGGCGCTTTACCGCCTCCTCCGCCGCGGCCGCGATGGCCGGGAGGGAGGGCCGGACGGCGGCCACCGCCGCGAGCTGGCCCTCGTAGAAAGCCGAGAGGACGTCGAGGCTCGGCCACGTGTCGAGATCTTGGTAGCGGGTGCTGAAATGTTCTGTCGCCATTGTGCCAACTTTCTTCCAGACCAGTATAGGACCAGTTGGTGACGCTCCACAACGGCCCGAGTAAAGCCGGGCAGGGCCAGCGATCAACTTTCTGTCGGCATCCTTAAAGTCGTTCGGTTCGGTCGAACAACGCGATCACTTGGTCGCCCGTTGCACGGCGCAGGCTAAGGATTCCGCTGTCCTTGTGACGGCTCGGATGGACGCGGTTGGTGAGGAGCGACCAGGCGAGCCCGCGCTCGAAATCGACCCATAGTCCGGTGCCCGTGAAGCCCGTGTGGCCGATGGTGTCGGGAGAGCAGGAATCGCCGCCATGCCAGCCCGGATGGAAGCCCTCCCATCCGACCGTGCGCTTCTCCGATTCGCGCGTGCGGATGGCCTTGATGGAGACGGGCGAAAGGGCGGACCCGTCGAGGAGCGAATGGGCGAAATCGAGCACCCCGTCGATGGTGCCGAACAACCCCGCGTGGCCCGAGGCGCCGCCGAGGGCGAAGGCGTTCTCGTCATGCACCTCGCCGCGAACGACGCGTCCGCGCCACGTGTCCTTCTCGGTCGCGGCGCAGAGCTTCGGGTCGGGCCGGAACGAGAAGCGTTCGGGCAAGGGCTGATCGATCAGCGCCTGTCCGGTGATGCGCTCGATGGCGATGCCGAGCAGCATGAAGTTGATGTCGGAGTAGACGGGAGGCCCGCTTTGCCAGACGCGCTGCAGGATGAAGGCCCGCAGGGTGTTCGGGTCCTGGCCGTAGGTGTAGAGCGGCTCGACGGCCGGCAGGTGCGTCTGGTGCGCGAGGCACTGACGGAAGGTGAGCCGCCGCTCCGCCGCGTTCATGTCATATTGGCGAAGATCGGGAATGACCGTCACGAGGGGATCGTCGAGCGCGATCCGGCCCGCTTCCACCAGCTGCAGAATGCGCGTCGTGGTGAAGATCACCTTGGTGAGGGACGCGAGGTCGAACCATGTCTCGCGGGAAACAAGTTCGCGCTCCGGCTCGATCTGCGCATATCCCGTCCATTGCACGGCCCGCTCGCCGTCTGCCGTAACGATGCCGAGCACGGCGCCGGGAATGTTGCCGGCTCGAACGGATTCCGCGGCGGGCGTGAAGGCCCGGTCGATCAGGGCGGTCAGGGACATGGCCGGTTCACGCCGCGCGGTTCAGTTCACCGCCGGGCATGGGATGCGGCACGCCCGTCGTCGTGGGAAGGCTCAAGGGCAGGCCGAGGGTGGAGCGCACGGCCAGATAGCCGAAGGCCTGCGCCTCGAGGAAATCGCCGTCCCATCCCACGGCCTCGACCGGGTCGACGGGCACGCGGAGTTCCGCGTGCAGGCGCTTCATGAAATGCGCATTGCGCCGTCCGCCGCCGGTGACGAGCCAGCGCTGCGGTGCGCCTGGAACGTGGCGCAAGGACGCGATGACGGACTGGATCGTGAACTCCGCCAGGGTCGCGGCCCCGTCCGCGTCGGACAGGGTCTCCACGCCCTTGGCGCGGGCATGGAAATCCTGACGGTCGAGGGATTTCGGGGCGGGGCGGTCGAAGAAGGGATTGAGCATGAACTCCATGACGAGCTTCGCGTCCGCCTTGCCGGAGGCCGCGAGCTGGCCGTTCTCGTCGAAGCTCAAGCCCCGGCGGCGCAGGATGAAATCGTCGAGCAGCGCGCTCGCCGGGCCGGTGTCGAAGGCGATCACCGTATCGCGGTCGATATAGGTGACGTTTCCGACCCCGCCGAGATTGAGGATCATGAGCGGCTGCGCGAGCCCGCTCGCCAGGGCCCGATGATAGAGCGGCACGAACGGCGCGCCTTCGCCGCCCGAGGCCACGTCCGCATGGCGGAAGCGATAGACGGTGTCGATGCCGAGCGCCGCCGCCACCCGGTCGCCGAGGCCGAGCTGCCGCGTGAAGCGCACCTCCGGCCGGTGATAGACGGTCTGACCGTGAAAGCCGATCAGGCTCACGTCGCCGGTGGAAATGCCGGTCTCCGACATGAAGCGCCGGATCGCCGCGATATGCGCGTCCGTCACCGCCCGCTCGAGATCCTCCAACGGCTCGCTCTGCGCCCGCTCCGGCTGGGCGATGAGCGTCTGGAGGGTCTTTCTCAGATCCTCCGGATAGGAGAAGGTCCGCCCCGGCCCCGGCTTCACGACCGTGTCGCCGTCCGTATCCACGACGGACACGTCGATGCCGTCCATGGACGTGCCGCTGATCACGCCGATGGCTTTGACGAGGGGGCGTTGCGACATGGGCTGCTCCGGGATGCTTGGGTTCCTCGGTCGACCATAGCACAGGCGCTGAACTGGTCCAGAGTGGTATGATATTGGACCATGACAGGTCTCCGCCGATGGCCTATAAATCCACGGCGGCTTCCAAGGGAGAAAAGACGCATGGTCAGGTCAGCACTGCGCAGCGCAATCGGTGCAGGTTTCATGGTGGCGGCAATGGCCTCCGCCTCGGCTCAGGTTCTGGAGATCGGCGCGGATAACGGCCCCACGGGTCTCGATCCGCATCTCATCACGGCCTTTCCGAGCTTCATGGTGGTGAACGGCAACATCTACGAGGGCCTCACGGCCGTCGACAGGGACCTGAAGATCGTCCCGGGGCTGGCCGAATCCTGGACCGTCGCTCCGGATGGCAAGGCCTACACCTTCAAGCTGCGCCAGGGCGTGAAATTCCATGACGGCTCCGCGATGGAGGCCCAGGACGTGGTCGCCTCGATCAACCGCGTGCTGAGCAAGGACATCGCTTCGCCGCTCGCGAGCCGCCTCTCGGCGGTCGAGAGCGCCAACGCGGTCGATGCCACGACCGTGGAGCTGAAGCTGAAAGAGCCGTCCGCCGCGCTCCTGAGCTCGCTCGCCACCATCGCCATCGTGCCGGGCAGCATGGAAGCGAACAAGGACGCCCTGCAGAAGGCGCCTGTCGGCACCGGGCCGTTCAAGTTCCAGGAATGGCAGCCCAACGGGTTCATTCTTCTCACGAAGAATGAGGCCTACTGGGACAAGGGCATGCCGAAGCTCGCAGGCCTCAAGTTCAACATCGTGCCGGAATCGGCGACCCGTCAGGTCGGCCTGAGCAACGGCCAGTATGCGCTTCTGCCCAACATCGACGCGGCCACCGCCCTGCAGCTCAAGGGCAAGCCGAACGTGAAGCTCTCCGAGACCATGGATCTCGCCTACACGCTCATCGGCATGAACGTGTCGAAGCCGCCCTTCGACAATCCGAAGGTGCGCGAGGCGGTGAACTACGCCATCAACCGCCAGGAGATCGTCGATGCGGCGCTCTTCGGCGCCGGCGTTCCCGGCGGTCCGCTGTCGCCGGCCCTGAAGAACTGGGCGCTCGATGTGAGCAAGTTTGCCTGCTACAAGCCGGACCCCGCGAAGGCGCAGGCGCTGTTGAAGGAAGCGGGCGTCGCCACGCCGGTTTCCGTCACCATGAAGGTCCTGCCGCGCCAGGACATCAAGGACATCGCCCAGGTGGTGCAGGAGCAGCTGAACAAGGCAGGCTTCAAGGTCGAGCTCGTCAACCAGGAGCAGGGCCAATTCATCCAGGATTGGCGCAACAGCAATTTCGACCTGTTCGCCTCGATCAATGCCGGCCAGCCCGATCCGGACGACTACTTCTACCGCACGTTCCGCACGGGCGGCTCGACCAACGTGTTCAAGTATTCGGACGCTGAGATCGACGGGCTGCTCGACCAGGCGCGCACCCAGCAGGACCAGGCCGCCCGCAAGACGGCCTACGATAAGGTGCAGCAGAAGCTCGCCTGCTCGGGTCCGGTGGCGCACCTGACCTACGGCACCCTGTTCTCGGCCATGAACAGCAAGCTGCAGGCCTTCGAGACGATGCCGAACCGTTCGCTCCTGATGCTGCGCAACGCGTCCTACTGATCGTCCGCCATCATCCCGGCGCCGTCTCGCGCGGCGCCGGGATCTTTGTTTGAAGAGAGCCCGTCCGCATGAACCGCGTCCTGCTCGCACGCCTCATCGACCTCGTCATCGTCCTCTTCGGCGTGTCGATCATCGTGTTCCTGATGATCCGGATGATCCCCGGCGACGCGGTGGCGATCATGCTCGGCGCGAACACCGAGATCACGCCCGAACGCATGGCGGAGCTCAACCGCCGCGTCGGGCTCGACCGTCCGATCATCGAGCAATACCTGCTCTGGGCCGGGTCCGCCCTTCGCGGCGATTTCGGCACCTCGCTCTGGACGGGGCGGCCCGTCTCGACCGAGATCCTCCTGCATCTGTGGCCGACGCTGGAGCTCACCTTTCTGTCGCTCCTCGTCGGGGCCGTCCTGGCCGTTCCGGTCGGTTGCCTGATGGCGCAGACCCGCGGCGGCGCCGCCGATGTGGTCATGCGCGTCTCCGCCATCGCGGGCCTGACGATCCCGTCCTTCTGGCTCGGGATCGTGCTGATCCTGCTCCTCTCCAGCTGGGCGCCCGGTTTCGCCTCGCTTGGCTACGTGCCCTTCTCGGAAGATCCCGTCGGCAATCTCCAGCGCATGGTGCTGCCCGCCTTCGCCCTGGCGCTGCCGATCCTCGCCAATCTCTCGCGCCTCGTGCGCTCGGCCATGCTCGACGCGCTGGGGCAGGATTACGTGCGTACCGCCCGCGCCAAGGGCCTGCCGGAGCGCCGCGTCGTCTACAAGCACGCCCTGCGCAATGCGCTGATCCCGTTCCTCACCAGCGTCGGCATCATGACCGGCTATCTGCTCGGCGGCGCCATCGTGGTCGAGCAGGTCTTCGCCATTCCGGGGCTCGGCCGCCTGATCCTCGGCGCCATCGCCGAGCGCAATTATCCGCTGATCCAGGCCACCATCCTGGTGGTGACGGCAGGATTCGTGTTCGTGAACTTTCTCGTCGACTTCCTCTACATCGTCGTCGACCCCCGCGTGAGGGCCTGAGCCGTGAAGCAACTGGCCAAGAACAAGCTTCTCGCCTTCGCCGTCATCCTGGTGGCGATCCAGCTCATCCTCGCCGTCGGGGCTCCGCTCTTCGCACCTTACGATCCGATGGCGCAGAGCGTCGCGCGGCGTCTGCGCCCGCCCTCCGAACTCAACTGGTTCGGCACGGACCAGCTCGGGCGGGACGTGCTGACGCGCATCCTCTACGGCTATCGCACCTCGCTCATCGCCTGCCTGATCGCGGTCGGCATCGCGCTGCTGGCCGGCGGTGCGCTCGGCCTCATCGCCGCCTATTACCGCGGCTGGCTCGACCGCATCATCATGCGCGTCATGGACGTGCTCTTCGCCTTCCCGGTGATGCTGCTCGCCATCGGCATCATCGCCGTCCTGGGGCCGCACACCTACAGCGCGGCCGCCGCCATCGCGGTGGTCTACACGCCGATCTTCGCGCGCCTGCTGCGCGGCCCGGCGCTCGTCCTGTGCGAAAGCGAGTATGTGGCGGGCGCGAAGGCCATCGGCGCCTCGGATGCACGCATCATCTTCCTGCACATCCTGCCGAACCTCGCTTCCGTCATCCTGGTCCAGACGAGCCTCCTGCTCTCCGCCGCCATTCTGGTCGAAGCCTCGCTCTCGTTCCTCGGCCTCGGCACGCAGCCGCCGACGCCGTCGCTGGGCCTGATGCTGTCGGAAGGCCGCAACTTCCTCATGCTCTCGCCGTGGAGCGCGATCTTCGCCGGTTTCGCGATCCTGTTCCTGTCCTTCGGGTTCAATCTCTTAGGCGATGCCCTGCGCGACACGCTCGATCCGCGCCTCAGGGGCCAATCGTGATCGTCCGTCCGGCCAGGACCGAGGATATTCCGGCCCTGGCGGCCATCGCCGAACGATCCTACGGGGCGGCCTTCGCGGATATCCTGGAACAGGACGTGCTCGCGGGCCGGAACGCCGCCTATTTCGGCGAGCGGTTCGCGGTTTCCTGGAAGCGCATGCTGGTCGCGCTCGCCGATGGCGGCCCGGTCGGGTTCCTGCTCATGACGGATCAGCACATCGACATGCTGTTCATGGACCCCGGCGCCGGCGGCAAAGGAGGCGGTGCGCTTCTGCTGCGGGAGGCCGAAGCACGCGGCGCGAAGAGCCTCGAGTGCTTTCGGGACAATCACGGAGCCCGCCGCTTCTATGAGCGTCACGGCTGGCGGATCGCGCGGGACTATGAGCGAGAGTTCGCAGGACGCAATCGCCGCTTCGTGTGTTACGTGAAGGACTAGAGCATCATTCCGCGTCGCCAATAGCCTGCAGATACGGCTCTGGCGACGATGGCGTGGTTCCTGATCGGTCGACCCCAAGTCGACCTGTCCATCCGGCAAGCATCCGACACGACCGAGCCTGAACCGGATCTCTGTGATTCATTTAACTGACCAGAGATGTCGCCTCGCCTATACATGGTTGAACAGTCGATCGACTGCATAGAAATTTTTTCGCGGCTGGACATAAGTAGCCTAGGATAATTCGGCTTCAAGAACGTGTAGTCGCGAACACGTCTAAAGAGACGCATGTATAAAGTACTAGTCAGTTTTATGCATAACTATGTTAATTTCGGTTGCGAATGCATTGATATTTTCCAAGTTTTCGCCATTTTCGGCCGGAAAATCCGTCTCAATGTAGAATTCGCCGAAAATCTCAAAGTCTGTGGAGGGAACCCATGTCCCCACAAATTTTGTTCGACAGAATGATGCTCGACCCGGTGGCAACGCTGAAGTCCAGCCTGATCATAGGGCACCTCATCGGCCTGGTCTTCGGTCTCGGGACGGCAACACTGCTCGATATCTTCATTTTTAAGTTCGTTCTTCCGCGTAGGGTCAGCAAAGATCATTACGAAGTCATTCACCTGTTCTCCAAGATCGTTGCTTCGGGCCTGTTGCTCCTATGGGTCACGGGATTGGGATTTCTCGCCTTCTACAGCTATTTTGATCCGGACAAGCTGTCGAACCAGAAGGTCTGGGCCAAGCTGGTCGTTGTCGGCGTCCTGACCTTGAACGGCCTCTTCATTCATCGAGCCGTCCTGCCCCTGATCCACGATCATATTGGACGGCCTCTGTTCGATGGCTTGAGCCCGGGCCAGCGCTTCCTGCTGCTGACATCCGGCGCCGTCTCGGGAACCTCGTGGTACGTGCCGTTCGTCCTCGGTGCATTCCCTCAATTCAATTTCCTGCCGGCGCTGCCGCTCGTGCTGAGCTATGTTTTCGTTCTGGCGGCTACGATCGTGACGACGCAAATCTTTGCACTGGCGGTTCCGCCTTCCGAATCCACGCCGCTGTCCTCCCATGCGGAGGGCGCAGCCCGGAATCCTCTGCCGCCCCTTGCCCGGGGCAATCCCGCCGTGGCCACGTCACGGGCTTAACGGACAGGCCTCGCGCATCGTGCGGACCCGGAGGGCCGCGTCGAACGATGCGCCAGCCAAGAGTGGAGCATCGGAGCGATCCCAAAAGTGCAAGTCCACTTTTGGCTCCGATGCTCTAGCGCTCTTTTCTGTGAAGGGGATCCGATGCGTCTTGAAAAAACACGTCAGAGCAAAGAAGAGAGCTGATTCTACGGACGTGGAAACAGCTCAAGGGTCCGGACTCAATCGGCGTAACTTTCAGGACGGCATTCGACGGGGCGGCCGCAGGGTACCGCTGGCTCCACTTTGCCGCCGCGCGAAGTCGATGAAGGCCTTGAACGCGGCAGTCGGGTTGCGTCGGCTCGGATAGTAGAGGCTCAAGGGCGAGAGGGTGGGCGTCCAATCCTCAAGCACGCGCACAAGGCGGCCTGCCTCGATGTCGTCTCGTACGTCGGACTCCATGGCCAGGGCGAGGCCGAGGGAAGCGAGGACTGCGGTGCGCGCGAGGCTCGCCTCGTCGAGAGTTATGGTGCCCTGGACGTCGATATGGACCGATTTTCCATCCTTCTCGAACGGCCAGCGGTGAATCGCGCCATTGGGGAGCCGCACGCGGAGACAGGAATGCTCCGCGAGGTCCTGCGGGACCATGGGCGTCCCGCGCGCATTCAGATAGCTCGGTGTGGCCACCACAACATTGCGCCGCACGTCCCCCAAGGGGAGTGCGATCATGTCCGCCGGCACGAGGTCGGCGCTACGAACGCCGAGGTCGAAGCCGCCCGCTACAACATCCACCAGGCGACCTTCCGTGACGATGTCGACGTGAACCTGAGGATGCGCGCGTAGAAAGGGTAGGACGAGCGAAGAAAAGATCTCCCGCGCCGCAGTCGGAAAGGCGTTGATGCGCAGTGTCCCCGACGGCGTCGCCGTTTGAGAGCGCGCAACTTCCATCGCCTCATGGATATCCCGCACAGCGGGAGCGACTTGCGCGACGAATTGCTGGCCTGCCTCCGTGAGAGAGACGCTTCGCGTCGTCCGGTTGAAAAGCCGTACGCCGAGCGTGCGCTCCAGCTTCCCTACCGCATTGCTGAGCGCGGTGGTTGAGACGCCGAGCTCAAGCGCCGCAGCCCGGAATCTCCCCTGGCGAGCAACCATGAGAACGGCGTCCAATTCTGTCAGGCTGCTCCGCACGATTGTCCCTCTTTCCGTGATGCGACGTCCCAAATTGTCCTGATTATCGCGCCATGTGTCCATCGCTATTTTAGCTGGCACCCGCACCTGCGGCCGCCCCGGCCGCAACCGCAGTAAGCAGGACAAGCCTATGACGCCCGAACTTCCATCCCCTATTGCCGCGTATGTGGCTGCGAACGCCCGCTTGGACGTCGACGCCATGCTCGAACCCTTCGCAGCCGACGCCGTCGTTCGCGATAACGGCGCTGTTTTGCGGGGGCGCTCCGAAATCAGGTCCTTGTTTGAAGAGGCCGTGGTTCCCGTGAAGGCGATCTTCACGCCGGACACCGCCCGGCACGAGGACAGCCAAGTGGTCGTCGAAGGCCCCGCCCATGGTGACTTCAAGGGCAGCCCGATCCGCTTCACCTACCGCTTCACGCTCGAAAACGACGCCATCAAGGCCCTGGAGATCACGGCATGACCCTCAAGACCGATCCGACCGAATTCGCGGGCAAGCGCGTGCTCGTCAGTGGCGGCTCCAAGGGTTTGGGCCGCGCCACCGTCGACCGCTTCCTGGCCGGCGGCGCCCGGGTGATCACCGCCGCCCGCGGAAGCCTGGAGCCCATCGAAGGCGTCGAGTTCGTCCAGGCGGACCTGACGACGGCCGAGGGCGGGGAAATGCTGGCCAAGGCCGCGCTCGAGCGTCTGGGCGGTGTCGACATCCTCGCCCACGTGATCGGCGGCTCGGCCACCCCAGGCGGCGGCTTTATCGCCCTCACGGACGATCACTGGCTCTCCGAACTGAACGTGAACCTTCTGGCGACGGTCCGTCTCGATCGCCTGCTGATTCCGCAGATGATCGCGCGCGGCGTCGGCGCGGTGGTGCACGTCACCTCCATCCAGTCGGTCCTGCCGCTCCCCGAGGCGACCACGGCCTACGCCGCCGCCAAGGCAGCCCTCAGGACCTACAGCAAGTCGATCTCCAAGGAACTGGGTCCAAAGGGCGTGCGGGTCAACGTCGTCTCCCCCGGCTGGATCATGACCGAGGCGTCCGTGGATTTCCTGAAGCGCATCCAGGCCGCCAATGGCGGCACCATCGAGGAGGCGCGGCAGGTCGTCCTCGACAGCCTAGGCGGGATCTCGATCGGGCGCGCCGCCGAACCTCATGAGGTCGCCGACGTCATCGCCTACCTGGCGTCGGATCGCGCCGCCGCGATCCACGGTGCAGAGTTTGTCATCGACGGCGGCACTGTGCCGACCGTCTAGTCGCAAGAACGTGTCCACGCTTGGCCGAACTGGCCAAGCGTGGACAGACGCAGGCTCATGCCCTGATGCTCCCAACGTCTGCTGTCGGCCGAAAGGGATCGTCCGCTGCTCCGGTAGGCCCGACACTGGACCCAGCCACCGTTGGACGGAAAAGTGGACCCGGTTTTCGCCGACGCGGCGCTCCGGGCCCGTCTCATCCGATGCGCCAGCCAGGAGAAGGAGCATCGGATGAATCCCAAAGGGGTGTCCACTTTTAGGTCCGATGCTTGTCTTATGATTTTCCTGTCCTGATCGAGCAAGATGAGGACACCGCCAGCGAGACGCGAGCTCGCTGGCGGTGGGAGGGGACGGGTCGTTCCGATGCAGACCGGTGCGGGTCGAGCTAGAGTCGGACCGCCCCTCTCTTTTCCTCGTGGCCTGAACGGATACCCGGGCGTGATGGCCCGTATGACAAGCCAAGGACGCGGAAAAGATGCATCATCCTATACCACAGACCGCCGGCATCGACATTGCCAAAGATCAGCTCGATGTTTGTCTCTATCCCGATGGAGCCACGCGCCGCTTCCCCAACGACGCCAAGGGTCATCGCGCCCTCATCGCCTGGCTGGCCGCGTACTCCATTCAGCGCGTGGTCTTCGAGCCAACCGGCGCGTATCACCGCGTGCTGGAGCGCAGCCTTGCCAGTGCCGACCTGCCGCTGGCGAAGATCAATCCCCGCCACGCCCGCCGCTTCGCCCAAGCCTTAGGTCAGCTTGCCAAAACCGATCGGCTCGATGCGGCGCTGCTGGCACGCTTTGGAGCTCTGCTCGAGCCTCCGACCCGGCCTGTGCTCAGCCCCACGCTGGAGGCCATGAAGGAACTGTTGGTCGCCCGCCAGGCCTTGATCAAGGATCGCACCGCTGCTCTCAACCGGCAGAAGGTGGTCGGCTCTCCCTTGTTGCGGCGTCAGCTCGAACAGCGGCTGCGCCAAGTTGCCCGCCACCTGGCTGCGATCGACGCCCAGCTTCACAGCTTGTGTCTGGGTGATGCGGATCTCACCCCGCGCCTGGCGATTCTCATGAGCATTCCTGGCATTGCTCAAGCCACTGCCTTGAGCCTGCTCGTCGAGATGCCTGAACTCGGCAGCCTCGATCAGAGCCAGGTGGCCAGCCTCGCCGGCTTGGCTCCGGTGGCGCGCGACAGCGGGGCTTCCCGCGGGCGCCGCACGATCCGGGGCGGCCGCGCCCATCTGCGTCAGGCGCTGTACATGCCGGCGCTGGTTGCGGCCCGCTTCAACCCGGATCTGAAAGCTAAGTACCAAGCCCTGCGCGCGGCGGGCAAGCCGGTGAAAGTCGCCCTGACGGCCATCATGCGAAAGCTCATCATCCTGGCCAATGCGCTCTTGCGAGATCAGCGAAACTGGTCTCCAAAACCCGCTTGATCAATACGGATACTCTAGAGTATCCGTGAATTCGAATTTACGTCCGATGCTCTATAGCGAGATCACCCGCCCGGTTCGCACCGCCTCGTCGGCGGCGAGCACGATGCGGAGGGAGCGGACGGCATCGTTCATGTGATCGGTCAGGTCCAGATCGTCGCGGATTGCCCGCAGCAGGAAGCGCTGCTCGCGCTCGCAGAGGGCATCGTGATCGGGCTCGTCCGTTGTGCTGATGCGCTCGTCCGCCTTCGCGAAGCTGCCGTCGTCCGCGAGCGCTGCGTGATGAAGCAGGATCTGGTTGGTCTTGGTATGCGCGTTGATGTCGTCCGAACGGATCTCGCCGACCGTTTCGGCCATGACGATGCTCACGCTTCCCTTCGGCCCGATCACGTCCTTCACGAAATAGGCCGTCTCGCTCATCATCGGGCCCCATCCGGCCTCGTACCAGCCGACCGAACCGTCGTCGAAGGTCACGTGGAGATGCCCGTAATTGTACATGCCGTCCGGCATGTCCTCCGTCAGGCGCGTGCCGACGCCGTGGACTTGAACGGGCCTCGCCTTCGTGATCTGGCACATCACGTCCACGTAATGCACGCCGCAATCGACGATGGGCGAAAGGGATTGCAGCAGGCGCTTATGCGCATCCCAGGCGGCCCCGCTCGATTGCTGATTGAGGTTCATGCGGAAGACGTGGGGCGTGCCGAGCGTCCTGGCGATCTCGATGAACTTGATCCAGGAGGGATGGTGGCGAAGGATGTAGCCGATGACGAGCTTGCGCCCGGTGCGCATCGCCGTCTCGACCACGCGCTCGGCATCCTTCACATTGTCGGCGAGCGGCTTCTCCACGAAGACATGCGCACCGGCTTCCATGGCGCGGATGGCATAGGGCGCATGCGTGTCGGACCACGTGTTGATCGACACCACATCGGGTTTCAAGGCATCGAGAGCTTCCTCGAAATCGGAGAAGCGCGGGGCGTCCCGCAAGGCGGCAGGAAGCTCCATGCCGTCGATGTTGCGCGTGCAGAGCCCCGCAATCTCGTAGCCGTCGATCCGGCTGTAGGCGAGAGCATGGGACAATCCCATGTTCCCGAGCCCGACCACGAGAACCCGTTGTGCGCTCATCGAAGAACTCCGTTCAGTTGCTGCTTCCGCCGATCCAAGTCTGCCGCACGTGGAGGCTCTCGTCGAGAAGCACGAGATCGGCGCGGTAGCCGGGCGCGATGCGGCCCAGCTCGTGGTCGAGGCGCAGGAACCGGGCCGGGATCAGCGAGGCCATGCGCAGCACCTCGGGCAGGCCGAGGCCGAGCCGCTGGACGCTGTTGCGCACGGCGCTCGCCATGTCGAGGTCGGAGCCCGCCAGCGTGCCGTCCGCCGTCGTAAGCCGGCCGTCGCGGCGGTAGATCGTGCGGCCGTGCAGCTCGAAGCCGGTGAGATCGGTGCCGGTCACCGCCATGGCGTCGGTCACCAGCATCATGTGCTCCGTGCCCTTGGCGGCCATCGCCACGCGCAGGGCCGCATCGCTCACATGGTGCCCGTCGACGATGAGCCCGCACCAGGTGTCGGGGGTGTCGAGCGCCGCGCCCACCGGGCCCGGATCGCGCCCGGCCAGGGGCGGCATCGCGTTGTAGAGATGCGTGAAGCCGCGTAGCCCATGGCGCGCCGCTTCCACGATGGTCGCGTAGTCACCCGCCGTGTGCCCGGCGCAGACCAGCACGCCCGCTGCCGCCAGCCGCGCAATCGCCGCCAGGCCGGTGCGCTCGGGCGCCAACGTCACCAGCGTGCAGCCCTCGCTCAGCGCGGTCAGGATCGCAAGGTCCTCCTCCTTCATCGGGCGGATGAAGGCGGGGTTGTGCACGCCCTTGCGCTCGGGGCTGATGAAGGGGCCTTCCAGATGGATGCCGAGAACGCCCGGGACGCGCGCGGCCAGGGCCTGGCGCATCGCGTCCACGGCCTCCGCCATGGTCTCGCGGGTGTCGGTGATGAAGGTCGGCAGCAGGCCCGTGGTGCCAAAGGCCCGGTGCGCCGCGGCGATGGTGCGGATGCCCTCGACCGTGCGCACGTCGTTGTAGAGCACGCCGCCGCCGCCGTTGACCTGCACGTCGATGAAGCCGGGGGCGAGCAGGCCCTCGACCCGGCGCTGCTCGATGCCGGCGCCGAGATCCTGCGCGGGCGGCAGGCCGAGGATGCGGCCGTTCTCGATCACGACGGCGCGGCCGTCGAGCATGTGCGCGCCGTCGAAGACGCGGGCTCCCACGAGGGCGATCGGCATCACACGGTCTCCGTCACCTTGCGCAGGCGCGGCGGGCTGTCGGGATTGCGGCCGCGCGCCAGGGCAATGGCATTCACGAGCGGATAGAAGCTCTGGATGAGCGCGATGGGGGCGAGATAGGGATGCGCGTCCTCGCCCCCCGGCAGGGCGACGCTGGCCGCGCCCTCGGCGGCGCCGGCGACGATGACGGGCACGCCCTGCTCGTTCAGCTTCGTCACGAGATCGTTGACGCCGCTCAGGGTCTCGTCGCGCTGGCTGAGCACCAGGATCGGGAAGTGGTCGCCCGCCAGGGTCCAGGGGCCGTGCATCAGCTCGGCGGCGCTCATCGCCTCGGCGTGCACGCCGGAGGTTTCCTTGAGCTTGAGGGCGGCTTCCTGGGCGACGGCGAAGCCCACGCCGCGCCCGACGACGAACAGGTTGTCGGCGTCGGAGAGCACCGGAAGCGCCGCCGACCAGTCGGTCGCGGCGGCCTTCGCCAGCACGTCGGGCAGGGTGTCGAGGGCCTCGAGCAGCGCCCGGTCCTGCGACCAGTGCGCCACGAGCTGCAATCCGGCCGCGAGTGCCGCGATGAAGGATTTCGTGGCCGCCACGCTCTTCTCGGGGCCGGCGTGCAGCGGCAGCACGACCTCGCAGGTGGAGGCGAGCGGCGAGGTCGTGTCGTTCACGAGCGCGACCGTCAGGGCGCCGTCGTCGCGCCCGGCCTGGGCAAGGTTGAGGATGTCGGGGCTGCGGCCCGATTGTGACACGGCGAGGAAGAGGGCGTCGCGCATGCGCGGGCGCGCCTCGTAGACGGAGGTCACGGACGGACCGACGGAGGCGGTGACGAGGCCGGAATGAATCTCGAGCAGATATTTGACGAAGGTCGCGGCATTGTCGGAGCTGCCGCGCGCGCAGGTGACGGCGAAGGGCGGCGGGGAGGCGCGCAGGCGCTCGCCGAGCTCGCGGCACAGGGGCGCGTTGCTCTCAAGCAGGCGCGCCACGACCTCCGGCGCCTCCCGCGCCTCGCGCAGCATGGCCGTCATGGAAGAAGCATTCGTATCAGGTATCATCATTGTGCATCCGTTCGGGCTGGCTGATGGTCAGCTCGGCCACGAAATCATAGGCATCGCCCCGGTAGTAGGACGAGGTGAACTCGACGACTTCGCCCGCGGCGGTGAACGAGCGACGTTCGATGTAGAGCGCGGGACTCTGAGGCGCAACGCCGAGCAGCTCGGCCTGTTCCTCGTTGAGGAGAACCGCATGCAGGCGTTGCAGGGCGCGGGTCGGCATGAAGCCCTGCTCGTGCAGCACCGCATAGAGCGATTGCTTGACGAGGGAGGGATCGGGCAGGACCTTCGAGGGGATGACCGCGTTCTCGATCGCCATGGGAATGCCGTTGGCGAGGCGCAGGCGGTTGACGCGGCTGACGAGGTCTCCCGGCGAGAGGCCGAGCGCCATGAGCTCGTCGGTCGAGGCCTGCCCGGTCGAGCGGCTCAGCATCACGGCCGAGGAGTTCAGTCCGCGGGCCGACATGTCGTCGGTGAAACTCGACAGGCGTGACAGGGGCTGTTCGAGACGCATCTGCGGCGCGATGAAGGTGCCCGATCCCCAGCGCTGGACGAGCACGCCCTTCTGCACCAAGCCGGTAATGGCCTTACGCACCGTAACGCGCGAAATGCCGAGCTGCTTGGCGAGATCCCGTTCGCCCGGAAGGGCCGCATCGGCCTTGAGCGCTCCCTTGCGGACCGCCTCCTCGATGGATTGCTGAAGCTGGAGATAGAGCGGCGTGGGGTTGCCTTCGTCCAGGGGGACGAAGGCGAGAGGCTCGCTGGACTGCTCGTTCATGGCCGCCGCTCCCGGAGGGCCATGCGGGCGAGCAGAATGGCGCCGTCGAGCGCGTCGGCCATGGGTTCCGCGATGGTTCGCTGCACGGGTGGCGAGAGCCAGGGACGGAGCGGCGCCGACAATCCGCCGAAGAGACAGATCGCGGGAGCGCCGAGATCGAGCAGGCGCATGCCGATCGCGCTCAGTCCGGCGGCCGCGTCCTCGATGATGGCGATGCCAAGCGGATCGCGCCGTTCCGCATGCTGCAGGACGAGCGGCGCATAGCGTCCGTAATCGGCCGGGCGGGCCCTGCCGACCCAGTCGACCAGGATTTCAAGGTCGTTCTTGAACTCGGCCAGAACCGCCTCGGAGAGCGGCGTCGAGGCCGTGCGGCCGTCATAGGCCCAGATGCAGCGGCGCAGCAATTCGCGCCCGATGGAGGCGCCGCTGCCTTCATCGGAAATCTCGTAGCCCCAGCCGCCGACATAATGGCACTGGCCGCTGGTACCGCCATAGCCGCAGGAGCCGGTGCCGACGATCAGGATGGCCCCGTCGCCGCCGTTGAAGGCGCCGAGCCAGGCCGTGTGGGCGTCGGTCTCGATCTCGAAGGAGGCGAAGGGATGAGCGTGCGACAGAAGGCGCTCGACCGCGCTGGTCTGCCCGGCACCGGCCGCTCCCATGCCGGCATGGATGCGCTCGAGATCGCTCTCCTGAAGCCCCGCCTGCGCGAGCGCCTCGCGGCAGGCGGTCAGGAGCGAGTTCCAGACCAGTTCGGGATCGAGGCGTAAGTTGGACGGACCGCCCGTTCCCTCGCCCAGAAGCGTTCCCTTCGCATCGCGCAGCCGGGCCCGGCACTTGGTGCCGCCACCGTCAATGCCAAGGAACAGAAGGTCGGTCATGCAATGGGATCTCGGAGTCGATCTTACGGACAGGCACCATGCCACTTAATGTCCAGTTCGGGAAGGGGCACCGGGATGGAAACCCCAGCCGTGTTGTCCACAGGCCCGTCAACGAACATTTCCCAAGAGCGCAAAGCAACGGAAAAGCAGAGCCGGCAAAATGTGCACCGTGTCCATAAAGAGGAGTTGTCTTTGGTTTTTGCCGATACCAATATGAGGTCACTTGTCCAAAGAGCCTTCCGGTGGAACAGTCAGGCTGGTCCGTCGGCGGGCACAAGAATGCAATAAATCGGCACGGGACAATCAGAAGGCCATCATCATCAGGGGCGTCCAGAGCGCCTCTCGGTCACGGAGGAAGAAGACGATGAAGAAACTCCATTCGAAAGCGTTTCTGCGCCGCGCAGGACGGCTGCTCGCGGGCGCCTCGGTGGCCGCGTCGGCCCTTGCTTTCGCCCATGCCGCGTCCGCCCAGACGCTCACCATCGAGAGCTGGCGCAACGACGACGCGGATGTCTGGAACACCAAGATCATTCCGGCCTTCAACAAGAAGCACCCCGACATCAAGGTGCAGTTCAAGGCCGACCCGCCGACCGAGTACAACGCCGCCCTGAACGCGCGTCTTGCCGGCGGCACGGCGGGCGACCTCATCACCTGCCGCCCGTTCGACGCCTCCCTGGACCTGTTCAAGAAGGGCAGCCTGGTCTCCGTCAACGACGTGAAGGGCATCGAGAACTTTTCCGACGTGGCCAAGAGCGCCTGGTCCACGGACGACGGCAAGACCACGTTCTGCATGCCGATGGCCTCGGTGATCCACGGCTTCGTCTTCAACAAGGAGATCTTCGACGAGCTGAAGCTCACGCCGCCGAAGACGGTGGCCGAGTTCCACGCGGTGCTCGACAAGATCAAGGCCGACGGCAAGTACACGCCGATCGCCATGGGCACGGCCGATCAATGGGAGGCCGCCACCATGGGCTTCCAGAACATCGGCGTGAACTACTGGAAGGGCGAGGAGGGCCGCAAGGCGCTCATCGAGGGCAAGCAGAAATTCACCGACCCGGCCTATGTGGACGTGTTCAAGGAACTGGCGAGCTGGGCGCCCTACATGGGCGACGGCTACAAGTCGCAGAAATATCCGGACACGCAGAACCTGTTCACGCTCGGCCGCGCGGCGATCTACCCGGCCGGCTCCTGGGACGTGCCGATCTTCCGCAAGCAGGCCGATTTCCAGTTCGACGCCTTCGCGCCGCCGGTCGTGAAGGACGGCGACAAGTGCTACATCAGCGACCACACGGATATCGCGATCGGCATCAACGCCAAGTCCAAGAACATGGACGCGGCCAAGGCCTTCCTGTCGTGGGTGGCCTCGCCTGAATTCGCCGAGATCTACGCCAACGAGCTGCCGGGCTTCTTCCCGCTCTCCAAGGCGAAGGTCGAGGTGAAGGACCCGGTCGCGGCGAAGTTCGTCGGCTGGCGCGGCACCTGCGAAAGCTCGATCCGCAACTCCTACCAGATCCTGTCGCGCGGCACGCCGAACCTCGAGAACGAGCTTTGGAACGTGAGCGCCCAGGTGATGAACGGCAGCATGAAGCCGGAAGAGGCCGCCAAGAAGGCCGAGGACGGCCTCGCCAGCTGGTATGAGCCGCACAAGAAGTAAGAGCCGACACGCGACAGGGCGGGCCGCTTCCGAAAGGCGGCCCGCTTTTCCTTCTCCTTCGGCCCGGAGCAGCATGACGGATCTCACGGCTTCACAGGTTCGGTCGACGGATGCGGGGCGGGTCCGCTCGCGCTTTCCCGTCCATATCGCGGTCTTTCTCGCGCCGGCGGTTGCGATCTACACGCTGTTCTCGATCTATCCGCTGATCGACACGATCCGCCTGAGCCTTTACGCGGGCGACGAGGCCGGCATCCGCAGCTTCGTCGGGCTGCAGAACTTCCGCACCCTGCTGGCCGATCCCAACTGGTCGGGTCAGTTCTGGAACGCGCTGCGCAACAACCTGATCTTCTTCCTGATCCACATGGTGGTGCAGAACGGCATCGGCCTGGGGCTCGCCATGCTGCTCAGCCTGCCGCGCCTCACCGGCGGCAGCCTCTACCGCACGCTCATCTTCCTGCCCACCATGCTGTCCGTCGTCATCATCGGCTTCATCTGGCAGCTCATCCTCAATCCGCTCTGGGGCATCGCACCGAGCCTTCTCAAGGCCGTGGGCCTGGGGAGCCTCTTCGGTCCCTGGCTCGGCCAGGAATCGACCGCCCTGCTCACCGTCTCGCTCATCTCGGTCTGGCAGTTCGTCGGCATTCCCATGATGCTGATCTATGCGGCGCTCCTGAACATTCCCGACGATCTCCTCGACGCCGCCACCGTCGACGGGGCGGGGCCCTTCAGCGTGTTCTGGTTCGTGCGCCTGCCGCTCATCCTGCCGACGCTCGGCGTCGTGTCGATCCTCACCTTCGTCGCCAACTTCAATGCGTTCGACCTGATCTACGCGATCAAGGGCGCGCTCGCGGGCCCAAACTTCTCGACCGACATTCTCGGCACGTTCTTCTACCGCACCTTCTTCGGCTTCCAGCTCCAGGTCGGCAGTCCGACCATGGGAGCCGCGGTGGCGACCGCCATGCTCGTCATCATCCTGATCGGCGTGCTGATCTATCTCTTCGGCGTGCAGCGGCGGCTGCAGCGGCACACGTTCTGAGGACGCCATGGGAACAACCGTCAGGCCCGGCCGCATCGCCGTTCACATCGCCTTGATTCTCTACACGATCCTGGCGCTCGGACCGATCCTCCTCATCCTGGTCAACGCCTTCAAGACGCGGCGCGCGATCTTCGCCGATCCGCTCGGGCTGCCCAACGGCCAGACCTTCACCACCATCGGGTTCGACCGGGTTTTCGCCAATGCGGATTTCGGGCTCTATTTCTTCAACAGCCTGACGGTCACCTTGGTCTCCCTCGTGCTGATCGTGCTCATCGGCGCCATGGCCGCCTGGGCGCTGACGGAATACAGGTTTCCCGGCAACACGCTGCTGAGCCTCTATCTTGCCATCGGCATCATGGTGCCGATCCGCCTCGGCAGTGTCAGTATCCTGCGCATGATGGTGGAGCTGAACCTCGTCAACACGCTCACGGCGCTGATCCTCGTCTACGTGGCACAAGGCTTGCCGCTCGCCATCCTGATCCTCGGCGAGTTCATCCAGCAGATCCCGAAGGACCTGCGCGATGCGGCCCGCTGCGACGGGGTGAGCGAATACCGGATCTTCTTCAGCATCATCCTGCCGCTCATCAGCCCGGCCATCGCGACGGTGGCCGTGTTCACCATGGTGCCGGTCTGGAACGATCTCTGGTTCCCGCTGATCCTGGCGCCCGGCGACGGCAAGCAGACGATCACCCTGGGCGTCCAGCAATTCATCGGCCAGTACGTGACGGACTGGAACGCTGTTCTCGCCTCGCTCACCCTGGCGATCGCTCCCGTGCTCGTCCTTTATCTCGTCTTCTCGCGCTATCTCGTGCGTGGCCTCACGGCCGGCGCGGTGAAGTGACGATTCATGGTTGGAATTGACCGCGATGGCTGATGTTTCCCTGCATGGTGTGGCCAAATCCTTCGGCGCAACGGAGATCCTGCGCGACATCGATCTTTCCGTCGACGACGGTGAGTTCGTCGTCTTCGTCGGTCCGTCCGGCTGCGGCAAATCCACGTTGCTTCGCATCATCGCCGGCCTGGAGACGGTGAGTGGCGGCGAGATCAGGATCGACAGCCGGCGGGTGAACGAGCTGCCGCCGGCGGATCGCAAGATCGCCATGGTGTTCCAGTCCTATGCGCTCTACCCGCATATGAACGTCTACAAGAACATGGCCTTCGGGCTGAAATTCGCCAAGACGGACAAGGCCGAGGTGGACCGGCGCGTACGGCAGGCGGCGGAAATTTTGAAGCTCACCCCGCTCCTCGACCGCAAGCCGCGCGAGCTGTCGGGCGGTCAGCGCCAGCGCGTGGCCATCGGCCGGGCCATCGTGCGCAACCCGAGCGTCTTCCTGTTCGACGAGCCGCTGTCGAATCTCGATGCGGCGCTGCGCGTCAACACGCGCCTCGAGATCGCCAAGCTGCACCGCGACCTCGGCGCCACGATGATCTACGTCACCCACGACCAGGTTGAGGCGATGACGCTCGCGTCCAAGATCGTGGTGATGAATCACGGCCGGATCGAGCAGGTCGGCGCGCCTCTGGAGCTCTACCGCTTCCCTCGCAACCTGTTCGTCGCAGGCTTCATCGGCTCGCCGCGGATGAACTTCATCAAGGGGCAGGTCCTGCGTGTCGAGGGCAGCAGCGCCACCATCGGGTTCGCCGGAACGGAAGCATTGGTGGATGTGAGAACGGGCAGCCTGTCGGCGGGCGATTCCGTGACCATCGGTATCCGGCCCGAGCACATGGAAGTGGGCGGAGCCGATGCGACCTCGCTGCGCGGCACCATCGACGCGGTCGAGCAGCTCGGCGAGTCGAGCTATGTCTACATGAGGCTCGCGAGCGGCGACGACGTGATCGTCCGCGCCCCGGGCGAAACCGATGCGGCGCCCGGCGGTTCCTACACGGCCCACGTGCCGCGCCGGGCCCTGCACGTGTTCGATGCCTCGGGCATGTCGGTGCTCGCCGGGCGGGGGTGACGCCGCACTCCGGCCGGAAATGACACCCACCGATGTCATGGCCGGGCTTGTCCCGGCCATCCCGATACGCTGAAACGCCGCGCCTTTCCGATCAAGATCACCGGGACGAGCCCGGTGATGACGTGGTGTTTGTCATCCCTCACGAATTCGACACAGCCGCCGCAATCCTCGGCGCGAGCGCGCTCGTGAGAATGTCGGCGGGTTTGCCTGAGGACACGACGCGTCCGTCGGCCACGAAGGCCATCTGGTCGGCCACATCGGCCACGTCCTCGGGCGTGTGGATCGTCATGAGGATCGTGACCGGGCGCCTGCGCCGCAGGGAATCGACGAGCAGGATCATGTCGCGGCGGAGCGCAGGATCGAGGCTGCTGAAGGGCTCGTCGAGGAGAATGAGCGGACGGCCGGAGACGAGCGCGCGCGCCAGCGCCACCCGCTGACGCTGCCCACCCGACATCTCGCCCGGCTTGCGATCGTCGAATCCGTCGAGGCCGACAGCATCGAGCATCTCGCCGACGAGGCGCTTCTCGTCCGCGCTCAAGCGCAGGGAAGGGCGCAGGCCCAGGCCGACATTCTGCGCGGCGCTCAGATGCGGAAACAGGTTGTGGTCCTGGAACACGATGGCCGCCGGGCGCTTGGCCGGCTCCAGCGGCAGGAGATCTTGTCCGTCGAAGGTCAGGGTGCCGCTCTCAGGGACCTCGAACCCGGCGATCATGTGGAGCAGGGTGGTCTTGCCGCCGCCCGACGGGCCGATGACGGCGCAGAGATGTCCCGCCGGCACGGTCAGCGTGTAATCGGCCGCGAAATCCGGCCAGGTCAGGCGGCAATTCTCAATCACCAGCATGGGACAATCGACCGGAAACGTGAGCGAGCAGGACGGCCAAGAGGACGATGACGAGGCCGATGCTCGAGGCCTCGTCCAGGCGGTAGGCGCCGAGACGCTCGTAGAGGAGATAGGGCAGGGTCACCAGCTCCGTACCGCCGAACAGCGCGACGATGCCGAAATCGCCGAAGGACAGGGCCATGGCGAGCGCGAAGCCCGCCGCAAGCGGGCGCTTGAGAGCGGGCCAGTCCATGATCGTCAGCTTCGACCAGCCGGTGAGGCCGAGAGACGCGGCGACGCGGCCGTACCGCTCTTCTGTGGTGAGGAGATGCGGCGCCACGTAGCGATAGGCGAAGGGCACGGCGGCGAGCCCGTTGATGAGGGGGAGCAGGATGAAGCCCGCCGTCGAGGGGTCGCCAAAGCGCCGGATCAGCAGGAACAGGCCGGCGGTCAGCGCGAAGGGCGGAACGGCAAGCATCGTATCGGGCAGCAGGTCGTAGAAGGCTGCGATCCGCGGCGAGCGCAGGACGATGCGCTGCCGTCGCGCCGCGGAGGCGAGCGCATAAGCGAGGAGGCAGGCCAGGATGGCGGCGCAGCTCGCAATCGTCAGGCTCGTGACGAAGGCGCGCAGCAGATCGGCATCGATTACGGCGGCAAGGCTGCGAAACCCCGTCAGCACGCTGAAGGCCAGCGGCCCGATGAACAGGGCGCTGACGACGAGCACGAAGACGTCGAGGATCTTCAGACGCCGGTTCTTCGCATCGGGGCGACGGACGAGGCTGCGGATCGTGTGGCCGACGGGAGGGCGCGTGAAGGCCCAGTGGAGCAGACCCGTCATCGACAGGCAGATCGCGAGCTGGATCAGGGCAAGCCAGGCGACGCGGCCGAAATCGAGATCGATCTTGAGCGCCTCGTAGATCGCCACCTCGAGGGTGGACCGGCTCGGTCCGCCACCGAGCGCCAGCACGATGGCGAAGCTCTTGAAGCACATGAGGAAGATCAGGCCCGCTATGCCGGGCAGCTCCGCCCGCAGCACCGGCCAGTCGAGATGGCGGAACACTTGAGCGGGTGTGAAGCCCAAGGCGCCCGCGAGGCGCCAATGCTCGGCCGGGACCTGGTTCAATCCGTCGAGGGCGATCCGCGCCACGAAGGGGCCGTTCAGGAATACGTGCGCGATCAGGATGCCCGGATAGCCGAAGATGCTGAAGCCGCTCTTCCAGCCGAGAAGCGCGAGCCCTTCGGCGAGCCATCCACTGCGGCCGTAGACGGCGAAGACCGCGAACACGGCCACGATGGTCGGCAGCACCATCGTGGTGCTCAAGACGGCCAGGACGAGATTGCGCCCCGGGAACCTCCGGCGCGCCAGCGCGAGCGCCAGGCCGATCCCGAGGACGAGGGAGAGCGCGGTCGAGAGCAGGGCCTGGACGACGGAGAAGGCGAGCACGCGTCCGAGATAGGGGCCGATGGAGAGAAGCGCGGGCGTCCCTCCATCGACCGTGGCGAGGGCTACGAAGCCGCCGGCAACCAGACTCACGATGGCGAAGGCCACCAGGCTTCCGGGATGGGGCAGCTTCAGGACCATGGGCGGCGATCAGCGCGCGGTGGCGTTGAGCCAGGCATCCGTGAAGGCGCGGCGGTTCTGCTGCACCTCCTCGGGGGTGAAGAGAAGCGCCTTGTCCGGCTGCACGAGGGTCCTGAAGGCATCGGGCAAGCCGGAGGCCGGGGTCTTGGCCGGCATCATCCAGTTGCCCTCGGGCATGGCCGACTGGAACGGCTCGCTGAGGATGAAGGCCATGAACTGCTTGGCGAGGTCCGGCTGCTTCGTCGTGCGGGTCATGCCGGCCAGCTCCACGTGGAGATAGTGCCCTTCCGTAAAGGCGGCAGCCTTGTAGTTGTCCTTCTTCTCCGCGACGATGTGATAGGCCGGGGAGGTGGTGTAGGACATCACCATGTCGGCTTCGCCCTTCAGGAACAGGCCATAGGCCTCGGACCAGCCCTTGGTGAAGGTGACGATGCGGGGCTTGAGCTTGCCCCAGGCCGCGCCGGCTTGGTCGCCATAGATCTTCTGCATCCAGAGCAGGAGGCCGAGGCCCGGAGCGCTGGTGCGGGGATCCTGCAGGACCACCTTCGGGCCGTTCGGATCCTCGACCAGCTCCTTCAGGCTCTTGGGCGGATGGGCGAGCTTGTTGGCATCGTACACGAAGGCGTAATAGCCCCAGTCGAAGGGAAGGAAGGTGCTGTCACTCCATGTGATAGGAAGTGCCAGATCCCTGTCATTCACGCCGTGGGGGGCGAAGAGGTTGAGGGACTTGGCCTCGGCCATGAGATTCATGTCGAGACCGACCACCACGTCGGCCTTGGTGTTCTCGCCCTCAAGCCGCAGCCGCCCGAGCAGGCTTCCGGCGTCCTCGGCCGTGACCCAGGTCAGCTCGCAGCCGCAGGTCGCCTCGAAACGCTCCTTGACGGTCTTGCCGGGACCGTATTTTCCGGCGAACGAGCTATAGGTGTAGACCGTGAGCGTCGGTTTGGTCTGGGCTTGGGCAAGGCCCGTCGCGAGCCCAAGCGTCGCGAGGGTGAGAAGAAGTCGGCGTAACATCAGGGGCGCTCCCATGCATGAGGCAGGCCGGACCGGCGGCGCAGATTGCACGGGGCATGGCTTTTCTGGCGATGTCGCATGCTCATTCCCTCCGCCGGCATGACCCGGATCAGGTTCGACGGGTCGGTGGCCCTGCCACCTCTCAGCCCCGCATAGGCTCCCCGTGAGACATGTCGCTTCTAAAACAGTTCAGGGGCGGCCACAAGCCGCCCCAGTCGGGCTTATTTCCGGCCGCTCTTGTCCTTGCCGCCCGTCATCGCAGCCCGGCGCAGGGCATCGGCCAGGGCGCCGCCGGAGGCTTGGGCCTGCGGAGCCGGCTTCCGCTCTGCCTGGGAACGGTGCTTCTGGAACGCGGCCCGGTTGTCGTCCTGCCGGCCCTGAGGCCGCTTCTCGGCCGGGTCGCTCATGCGCATGGACAGCGAGATGCGCTTCCTCGGAACGTCGACCTCGAGCACCTTCACCTTCACGATGTCGCCCGGCTTCACGACGGTGCGCGGGTCCTTCACGAAGGTGTCGGCCAGCGCCGAGATGTGCACGAGCCCGTCCTGGTGCACGCCCACGTCGACGAAGGCGCCGAACGCGGCCACGTTGGTCACGACCCCTTCCAGCATCATCCCGGGCTTGAGGTCGCTGATCTTCTCCACGCCCTCCATGAAGGTGGCGGTCTTGAATTCGGGGCGCGGATCGCGGCCGGGCTTCTCGAGTTCGCTCAGGATGTCCTTCACGGTCGGCACGCCGAACTTCTCGTCCGTGAAGGCCTGCGGGTTGAGCTTCTTCAGGACGGCCCCGTTGCCGATCACGACCTTGATATCGCTCTTCGTGGCCTCAAGAATGCGGCGCACCACCGGATAGGCTTCCGGATGGACGCCGGAGGCATCGAGCGGGTCGTCGCCGTTGGGAATGCGCAGGAAGCCGGCCGCCTGCTCGAAGGTCTTCGGACCGAGGCCCGACACCTTGGTGAGCGCCTTGCGGGTCTTGAACGGACCATTGGCATCGCGGTGCTCGACGATGTTCTTCGCCACCCACTCGCCGAGACCCGACACGCGGGAGAGAAGCGGCGCGGACGCGGTGTTGAGATCGACGCCGACCGCGTTCACGCAATCCTCCACCACCGCATCGAGGGAGCGCGAGAGCTTGTATTCGGCGAGATCGTGCTGGTACTGCCCGACGCCGATCGATTTCGGGTCGATCTTCACGAGTTCCGCCAGCGGATCCTGCAGACGGCGCGCGATGGAGACGGCACCACGCAGGGACACGTCGAGCCCCGGCAATTCCTGGCTGGCGAAGGCGGATGCGGAATACACGGAAGCGCCCGCCTCCGAGACCATGATCTTGGTGAGCTTCAGATCCGGGTGCTTCGACACCAGTTCGGCCGCGAGCTTGTCTGTCTCGCGCGAGGCCGTGCCGTTGCCGATGGCGACGAGTTCGACCTTGTGCACGCGGCAGAGCCGCGCCAGCGTCGCGAGCGATTCGTCCCATTGGCGCTTCGGCTCGTGCGGGTAGATGGTATCGGTTGCCACGACCTTTCCGGTCGCATCCACCACGGCCACCTTCACGCCGGTGCGGTATCCGGGGTCGAGGCCGAGCGTCGGGCGCGCGCCGGCGGGAGCCGCGAGCAGCAGGTCGCGCAGGTTGCCCGCGAACACCTTCACGGCCTCGTCCTCGGCGAGCTGCCAGAGCTTCATCTTCATGTCGAGCTCGATGGAGAACCGCAGCTTCGTGCGCCAGGCCCAGCGCACGGTCTCCAGGAGCCACTTGTCCCCCGGACGGCCCTGGTCGACGATGCCGAAGGCGAGCGCCGTGCGGCCCTCGTAGCGGCTGACATAGCCAGGCTCGGCGGCGTCCTTGTCCTCCTCCATGCGCAGGTCGAGGATTTCTTCCTTCTCCCCGCGGAACAGCGCGAGGATGCGGTGGGAGGGGAGCTTCGTCAGCGGCTCGGCGAAGTCGAAGTAATCGGAGAACTTCGCCCCGTCCGTCTGCTTGCCGTCGCGGACCTTGGAAGTGAGGCTGCCTCGCTCCCAGTAGATGTCGCGCAGGGAGCCCAGCAACTCGGCGTTTTCCGAGAAACGCTCGACCAGGATCGAACGGGCGCCTTCCAGGGCCGCCTCGGGCGTGGCGACTTCCTTCTCGGCATTCACGAAGGCGGCCGCCGCTTCCTTCGGCTCGCGGGCGGGCTCGCTCAGGAGAAGATCGGCCAGGGGCTCCAGACCCGCCTCCTTGGCGATCTGCGCCTTGGTGCGCCGCTTGGGCTTGTACGGCAGGTAGAGGTCTTCGAGGCGCGCCTTTGTGTCGGCGTTGTTGATCTGGAGCGCCAGCTCGTCCGTGAGCTTGCCCTGTTCGCGGATGCTGTCGAGGATCGTCTTGCGGCGGTCCTCCATCTCGCGAAGGTAGCGCAGGCGCTCCTCCAGGGTCCGCAGCTGCGCGTCGTCCAGGGTGCCGGTGACTTCCTTGCGGTAGCGCGCGATGAAGGGAACGGTGGAGCCGCCGTCCAGCAGATCGACGGCCGCCTTGACCTGCCATTCCTGAACATTCAGTTCGTTCGCGATGCGCTGACCGATGGATAGCATGAAAGTCTCCGAGAATGCATAAGGCGCGGCTTCTACGGCGCGGGGCGCCTCCCGGTCAACGGGCCGTCCACAGCCCCGGGGTCGCAGTGCCGTTGGGTAATGGAATGTTTGGCTTTCCCCCTTGGCTTGTCTGGCCTTGGCGTATAGACCGTCCGACCCTTCAAGCGGTCGTCCGAGGTCCCCATGCCCCTGTCCCCTGATTTTTCCATCGGCATCGATTTCGGCACCAGCAACACGGTCGTGGCCATCGCGGATCCGCAGGGGAATGTGGAGGCGCTGACCTTCGAGCATGGGGGAGAGCGCCTGAAGGTCTATGTCACGGCGCTCTGCTTCTGGGACGAGCGGCACGGCAACGGCCTGCGCACGGAAGTCGAGGGCGGGCCCTGGGCGATCGAGCAGTTCCTCGAAGGACTCCATGCCCACCGTTTCATCCAGTCCTTCAAGACTTTCGCCGCCAGCGCCACCTTCAAGGAGACCCGCATCTTCCGGGAGCGCTACGCCTTCGAGGACCTGTTGAGCGCGTTCCTGCGCACGCTTGCGCATCACGGCGGCTCCCGGCTGGATTGGGGTGCCGGAAATGTCGTCATCGGCCGACCGGTCCAGTTCGCGGGCTACAATCCCGACGACGATCTCGCCATGCAGCGCTACCGGACTGCTTTCGGCCGGCTCGGGGCCGAGCAGGCCCACTATGTCTATGAGCCGGTCGGCGCCGCGTTCTTCTATGCGCGCCAGCTCGACCACGACGCCACCGTGCTCGTGGCGGATTTCGGCGGCGGCACCAGCGACTTTTCGGTCATGCGGTTCTCGAAGGCCGGCGGCGTGCTGCGCGCCGAGCCCCTGGGGCATGCGGGTATCGGTCTTGCGGGCGATGCCTTCGATTACCGGATCGTCGACAAGGTCGTGTCGCCGCGCCTCGGCAAGGGCGGGCTGTATCGCTCCATGGACAAGATCCTGTCGATCCCCAATCACTACTACGCCAATTTCGCCCGCTGGAACCAGCTCGCCATGATGAAGGGCAGCGGCGATTTGAAGGAGCTGCGGGAGCTCGCCCGGGTCGCCCTGGAGCCCAAACCCTTGGAGAAGTTCATCGATATCATCGAATACGACCTAGGGTTTGCCCTCTATCGGGCCGTGTCTTCGGCCAAGGTGGCGCTCTCCAACCATGAGGAGACGGATTTCCGCTTCCAGGGCGAGGGTGTCGATATTCAGGCGAAGATCTCCCGTGCCGATTTCGAGTCCTGGATCGCGGAGGACGTCGACCGGATCGCCCAGACGGTCGACGAGGCGCTGGCCAAAGCCGGTGTGAAGCCCGCGGAGATCGAGCGGGTGTTCCTCACCGGCGGCACGTCCTTCGTTCCGGCCATCCGCCGCCTGTTCGTCGACCGGTTCGGCGAGACCAGGCTGACCTCCGCGGACCAGTTCGAATCCATCGCCTATGGGTTGGCCCTGATCGGCCAATCCGAGGCGCCGGAGCGCTGGGCTGTCACGAATTAGGCCGAATTTAAAATATAATTACGCTTGCCGTCCTGTGACAAAGGGTTTTATTTCGCAGTGCAACATTGCACATGAAGCGGGAGCCCTCGCATGTCCCTGATCAACCCTGACGTCACGCCCGAGAAGGACTTTCCCCTTCGTGACGATATCCGGCTTCTGGGGCGCATCCTCGGCGATACGATCCGTGAACAGGAGGGCGAGGCGGCTTTCGAGATCGTGGAGCGGATCCGCCAGACCTCGATCCGCTTCCACCGCGATGAGGACGAAATCGCCCGCCGGGAGCTCGAGACGATCCTGAACAGCCTCTCGCGGGGGCGCACCAACCAGATCATCCGGGCCTACAGCTATTTCTCACATCTGGCGAACCTCGCCGAGGACCAGCACCATGTCCGCCGCTCCCGCGCCCATGCCATGGCGGGCGCTCACGCCATGGAGGCCGCTGCACCACGCG
The DNA here is from genome assembly GCF_034627025.1 of Microvirga lotononidis. Classification (NCBI taxonomy): domain Bacteria; kingdom Pseudomonadati; phylum Pseudomonadota; class Alphaproteobacteria; order Hyphomicrobiales; family Methylobacteriaceae; genus Microvirga; species Microvirga lotononidis. Next base: position 2,270,066 of record NZ_CP141048.1, read on the forward strand.
AGGGAACATTGGCGCGGGCCCTCAAGCTCATTCAGGAGGCAGGCATCAGCCACAACGCGCTGCAGGCCTTCTTCGGCTCCGCTCTCGTCTGTCCGGTCCTGACGGCGCATCCGACGGAGGTGCGCCGCAAGAGCACCATCGACCGGGAGATGGAGATCTCCCAGATCCTGGCCCAGCGCGACCGGCAGCAGATGACCCCGGACGAGGAGGCGGCCTGCCAGGACGGCCTTCGCCGCGCGATCCTCACCCTCTGGCAGACGAGCATCCTGCGCCGGAACAGGCTGAAAGTGATCGACGAGGTCAATAACGGCCTCTCGTATTACGACTATACCTTCTTCAAGGAGGTGCCTCGCGTCTATGCCGCGCTCGAGGATCAGCTCGCGGCCATGGACCCTGTCTGGGACAATACCGAGCTCCCCTCCTTCCTGCGGATGGGAAGCTGGATCGGCGGCGACCGAGACGGCAACCCCTTCGTGACGGCCGATGCTCTGCGTCAGGCGCTGCTGCTGCAGAGCAAGCACGCGCTCAGTTTCTATCTCGAAGAACTCCATTGCCTGGGCGCCGAGCTGTCGCTCGATGGGCGCTATGTGAACGTCTCCGACGAGGTCCAGGAACTCGCCAAGGCGTCGCCCGATCCTTCGCCTCATCGCCAGGACGAGCCCTATCGCCGGGCGATCACGGGCATCTACGCGCGCCTTGCGGCAACTGCAGCGCGACTGGGGCACGGCGACGTGGCGCGTCATGCGGTCGGTGAGGCACCGGCCTATGACAGCGTCGAGGAATTCGAAGGCGATCTGTCCATCCTGCACCGCTCCCTGCGATCGAACGGATCGGGCTCTCTGTCGCGGGGCCGCCTGCGCAAACTGCGACGCGCCCTCGACGTGTTCGGCTTCCATCTGGCAAGTCTCGACATGCGGCAGAACTCGGACGTTCATCAGCGCGTGGTCGCCGAGCTTTTCGAGAAGGCGGTTCCCGGTACCGATTATGAAGGCTTGTCGGAAGACAAGCGTGTCGCGCTGCTTCTGGAAGAGCTCGCGACACCACGCCTCCTGACATCGCCCTATCTCGAATACTCGACGGAAACCACATCCGAGCTCGCCATCGTCCGAGAGGCCGCCGAAGCGCACCGGCGCTACGGCCGCGCGGCCGTGCCGAACTACGTCATCTCCAAGGCGAGCGATCCGTCGGACATTCTGGAAGTCGCTCTTCTTTTGAAGGAAGCGGGTCTGCTGCGTCCGCGTGGCGGCGAGATGGACGTGAACATCATTCCGCTCTTCGAGACCATCGCGGATCTGCGCCATTGCAGCGGCGTGATGGATGCGCTCTTCGCTTTGCCCGATTACATGCGCCTGTTGCGCAGCCGCGGTCAGGCGCAGGAGGTGATGCTCGGATATTCCGACAGCAACAAGGACGGCGGCTTCCTCACGTCGGGCTGGGAACTCTACAAGGCGGAGATCGAGCTGATCGAGGTGTTCAAGCGTCATGGCGTGGCCCTCCGCCTCTTCCATGGACGCGGGGGATCGGTGGGCCGTGGCGGCGGGCCTAGCTATCAGGCGATCCTCGCGCAGCCCGGAGGGGCCGTGCAGGGTGCCATCCGCATCACGGAACAGGGCGAGGTGATCGCGGGCAAGTACTCCAATCCCGATCTGGGACGGCGCAATCTCGAGATCCTGGCCGCCGCGACCCTCGAGGCCTCGCTGCTGCATTCCGGCCAGTCTGCACCACGCGCGGAATATCTCAATGCCATGGAGGAGCTGTCGGACAGCGCCTTCAGGGCCTATCGAGCGCTCGTCTACGAGACCGAAGGCTTCGAGCGCTATTTCTGGGAATCGACGGTAATCGGCGAGATCGCCAACCTGAACATCGGCAGCCGGCCCGCTTCACGCGCCAATTCGCGGCGCATCGAGGACCTGCGCGCCATCCCCTGGGTGTTCGGCTGGGCTCAGTGCCGTCTCATGCTGCCGGGCTGGTACGGCTTCGGCTCCGCCGTCAACGAGTGGCTTGAAAAGCGGCCCGAGACCGGCCTGGCGCTGCTGCAGGCAATGTACCGCGAATGGCCCTTCTTCCAGGCCCTGCTCTCGAACATGGACATGGTGCTGGCGAAGAGCAACATCGCCATCGCCTCACGTTATTCCAACCTTGTTGCGGATGACAGCTTGCGCGAGGCCATCTTCCCGCGCCTGCGCCGCGAATGGGAGGATTCGATCAGGCAGCTGCTCGCCATCATGCAGCAGCAATCCCTGCTCGACGGCAATCCGCTTCTGGCCCGCTCGATCCGCAATCGCTTCCCCTATCTCGACCCGCTGAACCACCTGCAGATCGAGTTGCTGAAGCGTCACCGTTCCGGCGATGCCGACGAGCAGGTCGTGCAGGGAATCCACCTGTCCATCAACGGCATCGCGGCGGGCCTGCGCAACAGCGGCTAGGAAACAGAGTTTCGGAACCCGATCGAGGCTTCCCGGTTGATTCCTTCGAGAGCGCATCCCAGCAGGATGCTCCCCGACTATCAGCTCGAGAGGAGATACTCATGTCCCGCGGTGACAAGTCAGCCTATACGGACAAGCAGAAGCGCAAGGCCGAGCATATCGAAGAAGGCTATGAGAACCGTGGCGTCTCGGAGAAGGAAGCGGAGCGTCGCGCCTGGGCCACCGTCAACAAGCAGGACGGCGGCGGCAAGAAGGGCGGTTCCGGCCACCGCTAAAGGTATGAGGGCCGACGGCAGCTAAGGTAGTGCGCCGGGCGGAAAGCGGGTGTATGGAGGGACCCTGATCTCTCCCGCCCCATCCTGCCATGGAGGAAGCCTTGCTCACGAGTTCTGCCGCCGGCGTCTACGTCATCTGTCCCACGCCCTTCGAGAGCGACGGGCGCGTGGACGTCGCCTCGACCGACCGGATGGTCGAGGCCTATCTGAAAGCCGGCGCTACAGGACTGACGATCCTCGGCATCATGGGCGAAGCGCCCAAGCTGGCGGCCGACGAGGCTCTTGCCTTCGCCCGGCAGGTCATCGCCACGGTGGCCGGACGCGTTCCCGTCATCGTCGGCGTTTCGGCGGCAGGCTTCGCCGCCATGTCGGGCCTCTCCTCCAAAGTGATGGATGCGGGGGCTGCCGGCGTCATGATCGCCCCGCCCTCGACGCTCAAGACCGACGACCAGATCGTCTCCTATTATGCCGATGCGGTGGAAGCGATCGGCACGGACGTGCCGTGGGTGATCCAGGATTACCCGCTCACCACCAACGTGGTCATGACGCCCAAGGTGATCATGCGGATCATCGAGCAGAGCCCCTCCTGCGTGATGCTCAAGCACGAGGATTGGCCGGGACTCGACAAGATCACGACGCTGCGCCGCGCGAGCGATGCCGGTCAGGTGCGCCGCGTGTCCATTCTCTGCGGCAACGGCGGCATGTTCCTTCCCTTCGAGATGGAACGCGGCGCCGACGGCGCCATGACGGGTTATGCCTATCCTGAAATGCTGGTCGGCGTGGTCGATCTCATCAACCAAGGCAAGCGGAAGGAGGCACACGATCTCTTCGACCGCCATCTGCCTCTGGTGCGCTACGAGACGCAGCCCGGCGTGGGGCTTGCCGTGCGCAAGTACGTGCTGAAGCGGCGCGGCATCATCGCGTCCGACACGCTGCGCAAGCCCGGGCCGAAGCTGAGCCCGGAAACCATTGCCGAGATCGAATGGCTGATGGAGCGCATCGAGCGCCCGTAAATCTGCAAGGGGAGTTTTTCGAATGGAAACAGGATTGAACGGAAAGCGCGCACTCGTTCTCGGCGCGAGCAAGGGGCTGGGCTTCGGCATCGCCCAAGGCCTTGCGGAGGAGGGCGCGCGCGTCGCCATCGCCAGCCGCACGTTGGAGGGCTCGAAGGCTGCCGCCGACAAGATCGGCAGGGATGTCCTTCCCTTCATCTGCGATACCGGCAAGGTCGATCAGGTCGACGCGCTGGTGAAGGATGTGACGGCCGCTCTCGGTGGCGTGGACATTCTCGTGCTCAACAGCGGCGGCCCGCCGCCCGGCAAGGCCCAGGGTGTGTCGTCCGACCAGTGGCGCCAGTCCTTCGAGGCCATGTTCGTCAATCTCGTGCGGATCGCCGACCAGCTTCTTCCCGGCATGATCGAGCGCAAGTTCGGCCGCATCATTTCCGTGATCTCCTCCGGGGTGATCCAGCCGATCCCGAACCTCGCCATCTCGAATGCCATCCGGCCGGCACTGGTGGGGTGGGGCAAGACGCTGGCGAGCGAAGTGGCCTCCGCGGGCGTGACCGTGAACGCCATCGCGCCGGGCCGCATCGCCACCGATCGCCTGAAGCAGCTCGATGCCGCCAATGCGGAGCGCACCGGCCGATCCGTCGAGGACGTGGCTGCTGCGGCGCGCGCCGGCATCCCGGCGGGCCGCTACGGCGAGATCGAGGAGTTCGCGGCCGCGGCTGTCTTCCTCGCAAGCGAGAAGGCCTCGTTCATGACGGGCTCGATCCTGCGCGTCGACGGCGGGCAGATCTCGTCCACGACCTGATACCGACAATGTTCAGGTGAGGCGGCCATCCGCCTCACCTCATTCGATCAAGTGATGATTCCCGCCCCATAGAGAGCTATTCCCGCCGCCGATGTCGCGGCAAGCGTCGGCAGCATGCCGACATGGAAGCGGAACATGGCGAGGACGGCAGCGCCCGAGAGCAGCAGCGCCCAGAGGTTGACGCTGTCCCATACCGGGGCATCGAAACGGAGCGGTCCCCACGTCACGCTTTGGACGGTGCCGAAGATCGTATGGATGCCGAACCAGATCGCCAGATTCAGGATCACGCCGACCACGGCGGCCGTGATGGCCGAGAGGGCTCCGCTCAGAGCCCGGTTGCCGCGCATGACCTCGATGTAGGGAGCGCCGAGGAAGATCCAGAGAAAGCACGGCGCGAAGGTCACCCATGTGGTGAGAAGGCCGCCCAGGGTGCCGGCCAGCAGCGGATCGAGCGAGCCGGCGTTCCGGAAGGCCGCCATGAAGCCCACGAATTGCAGCACCATGATCAACGGCCCGGGCGTCGTCTCGGCCATGCCGAGACCATCGAGCATCTCGCCGGGCCGCAGCCAGCCATAGGTGTCCACCGCCTGCTGCGCCACATAGGCCAGAACGGCATAGGCGCCGCCGAAGGTGACCATCGCCATCTTGGAGAAGAAGACCGCGATCTGGCTGAAGACGTCGGCTCTGCCGAGGAAGAGCAAGAGCATCAGGACCGGCACGAGCCAGAGCGTCAGCCAGATCGCCGCCACATGCAGGCTTCGTCTCGCGTTCGGCGCGGCATGGGCAGGAAGATCCTCGCCCAGGAGGTCTCCATGGCTCCCTGAGCCGTTGCCGTTGCCGCCCGGCTGGAACTGCGGAAGACCCGCTCGACCGCCGAAGAAGCCGATCAGGCCGGCTGCGAACACGATGAGCGGGAAGGGCGCGCCGAGGAAGAAGATCGCCACGAAGGCCGCCGCGGCGATGCCGATCAGGAGGCGGTTCTTGAGGGCCCGCCTGCCGATCCTCAGCACCGCTTCGAGCACGATGGCGAGCACGGCGGCCTTCAGGCCGAAGAAGAGCGCCGCGACGATGCCGATCTTGCCGTAGAGAGCATAGATCCAGCTCAATCCCATGATGGCCACGACGCCGGGCAGGATGAACAATCCGCCCGCCATGAGGCCGCCGAGGGTGCGGTGCATGAGCCAGCCCACATAGGTAGCGAGCTGCTGCGCCTCAGGCCCCGGCAGCAGCATGCAGTAATTGAGGGCATGGAGAAAGCGGTTCTCGGAGATCCAGCGCTTTTCCTCGACCAGGATCCGATGCATCACCGCGATCTGCCCGGCGGGGCCGCCGAAGCTCAAGGCCGCGACCCGCAGCCAGACGCGAAAGGCCTCGCCCAGCGAGACGCCATGGCTCGGTGAAACGTGAGCGATGCGCGCGCCCGAGTTCTGTTCTGTATCCGTCACGTCAGGCTCCCGGCTTCTTCGAGGGCCAGTTGTGTGTCTCGTCGGTCGCATCTCGGCACCACCGATAGAAGGCATCGTAGAGCAGGAGCCCGGCTTCGAGCTGCGTGAGATCATCCGTATACATCCGGGACAACCCCAACGAAGCAGCGAGCAGGCCGGGAGCTTCTGGCGCGAGGTCGAGCCGCGCCGTGTCGGCTCCTCTTACGATGGTGGCGAGCCGCTTCAGAGGCTCGGTCGAAAGGCCGAACTCCTCGACCATGACGTCGAAGGTGCACAACTCGCCACGGTGGCTCCAGAAAACACCGTCGCCTTCGATGTCGAAAGGCGTGGCTGAAAAGCGCTCCGCTACTCCCTGAACTTCCGACGTGGGGACGAACAGGAAGATGGCATTGCGGTCGACGAAGCGGCGGATCAGCCAGGGACAGGCGATCCGGTCGATCTTGGGCCGGGAACGGGTGACCCAGATTGTCCGTCCTTCACGATCACGAGGGGGGATCCGGCTGGCCGGTACCATGGGCAAACCGGCCTCTGCCCAGGCCTGTGTTCCACCTTCCAGGGAATCGGCCGACAATCCCGCATGGCGCAGCCAAGCGGCCGCCCCATGGCTGAGCTTCAGGCCTTTCTGACAGATCACGACGGCAGACTGACCATCTGGCTCAGGAGGCCAATCGGCGACGGTTTCGAATGATCGGCGCCTGGAGCCGGGTACTAGACGAGGGTCGTCGTCGAAGTCCTCATCGGTGCGCACATCGATGAGGAGAGGGCATTTCGGCGTGCCGATAAGGCGCGCGAGTTTTTCAGGAGAGATGGTGTTGAATGACGACATGGGTGCATCCGTAATGGTTCAGAGCGGATGCGATGCTTGGGCATGTCGCCTCGTGGGGAGATCGCAATCCCCATGAAGCATATTCCATACTTCTACCAAGGGTTTGTCAACCAGCCTGCATCCGGCGCTCTCGTCAGAATTCCTCATCGGGCTTCCGTTCCAGCGTCTGCACGACGAGGCCGTTGTCGATGAGGGTCTTCCACACATCCTCCGCAGTCTCGGCGAAGTTCACGAGCTTGCGATCCTGCTCGCTCACCATGCCGTGTGCGAGCAGCGCATCGAACTTGATGACGGATTGCCAGTAATCGTGGTCGAACAGGACGATCGGCAGGGGAGGCGCCTTGCCGGTCTGGCGCAGGGTCAGGAGCTCGAACAATTCATCGAGGGTGCCGAAGCCGCCGGGGAACACCACCAGGGCATTGGCCCGCATCGCCAGGTGCATCTTGCGCATGGCGAAGTAGTGGAAGCGGAACGTCAGATCCGGGGTCGAATAGGCATTGGGCTCCTGCTCGTGCGGCAAGGTGATGTTGAAGCCGATGGATGGGGCGCCGGCGTCGAAGGCTCCTCTGTTCGCGGCCTCCATGATGCCGGGGCCACCGCCGGTGGCGATCACGTTGTCCCGCTTGCCGCCATTGTCGGTCAGCGCGCCGCCGCGCTGCGATGCAAGGGCTCCGAAGGCGCGCGCTTCACTGTACCAGAAAGGATGCTTTCCAGGACCGTTCTCCCGCACGCGTGCGCTGCCGAAAACCACGATGGTGGAGCGCACGCCCCAGATCCGCAGGTTTTCCTCGGCCTTGGCGTATTCCAGCATGAACCGGACGCCTCGCATGGAATCGCCCAGGAGAAAATCCTGATCCATCGCCGCCAGCCGATAGGACGGCGAGGCGATGTTGGCGGCGTTCGAAGGCTTGGCGTCGTTCATGAAGGAGGCTCCTTTGACTCGAGGACCTGCACAAAGCACACTTTCAAGGCCGGGTTAACTCTCCGCCGTCCGGACGGGTCCGCAAGGCGGCTCGCCGACCGCGGCAGGATCCTGCGAGCCGCCGCGCCGAAACCCTGATGCGAAGCGAAAATCGAGGGGGGCCGCGCTTTCACCGCTCGAAGCTGGAGAAAGTCATTTTCCCTATAGCCCCTCGCGCCCCGGCGGTTATATCAAGGACGCACAGCGCATCGTGTGGGCCTCCGGCTCCGCACCGGACCATGCGCTCGTCATAAGGAAGGGCAACGGACCCGTAGGGCCCGTGCTCCGGGGAAACGACTCTGAACAGCAAAACGGAAAGCGAGCGCCAGCCGATGGACCATCTGTCTTCGACGAACATAGCCCGAATTCTGCCGACGGATGGATTCCAAGGCGCCCTTGTCGGACGTGTCTGGCGCCCCGGCATCGGGCCCTCGGTCGTGGCGGTGCGGGAAGACGGCCTCTTCGATATCTCCGCCACCTGCGCCACCGTCAGCGGCTTGGCCGCTCTGGACGATCCGGCGGGCGTCCTGAAGGCCGCCAAGGGCGAGCCGGTCGGATCCCTCGAGGACATTGCCGGCAACACGTCCCCCGATCGTCGGGATCCGGCGAAGCCCTGGCTGCTCGCTCCCATCGACCTCCAGGTCGTCAAGGCGGCCGGCGTCACCTTCGCGGTCTCGATGCTGGAGCGCGTCATCGAGGAGCGGGCCCGAGGCGATGCCAGCGCGGCTGCCGCCATCCGGACCGAGGTTCTGCGCCTCGTCGGCGATGACCTGAGCCGGCTCAAGCCGGGCTCGCCCGAGGCCATGGCCCTGAAGGAGGTGCTCGTCGCGCAAGGGGCCTGGAGCCAGTATCTCGAAGTAGGCATCGGTCCGGACGCGGAGGTCTTCACCAAGGCTCCGACGCTCTCTTCCGTCGGGACGTTCATGGATGCGGGCCTGCATCCCAAATCCACGTGGAACAATCCCGAGCCCGAGGTGGTGATCATCGTCACCGCCGAAGGCAGGATCGTCGGAGCCACCCTGGGCAACGACGTGAACCTGCGCGATTTCGAGGGACGCTCTGCGCTGCTTCTCTCGAAGGCCAAGGACAACAACGCATCCTGCTCGGTCGGCCCGTTCATCCGGTTCTTCGACGAGACGTTCTCCCTTGACGATGTCCGCCGGACCAATGTGACGCTGACCGTTGAAGGTGAGGATGGGTTCAAGCTCGAGGGCTCGTCGTCGATCACCAAGATCAGCCGCGATCCCGAGGATCTCGTCGCGCAGACCGTCGGTCCTCACCATCAGTACCCGGACGGTTTCGCCCTCTTCCTTGGAACGATGTTCGCTCCCACGCAGGACCGCGATGATGCCGGCATGGGCTTCACGCATAAGCGCGGCGACATCGTCACCATTGCGGCTCCCAAGCTTGGAGCGCTCGTGAACCGCATGAAGCCGAGCTCCGAATGCGAGCCCTGGACCTTCGGCATCGGCGCTCTCATGTCCAACCTGGCCCAGCGGGGCCTCATCAACACCAGACAGGCAGGTTAATGATGACGAAGAACTATATTGCGGGCGAATGGATCTCGGCCACGGAAGCCTCGGCCAACATCAACCCGTCGAACACCAACGACGTGGTCGGTGAATATGCCCGCGCTTCGGCTGCGGAAGCCGAGCGCGCCATTGCCGCCGCCTACGACGCCTTCCCGGCCTGGTCGCGGTCCTCGATCCAGCAGCGCCACGACATCCTCAAGGCGGTGGGCGACGAGATCCTGGCCCGCAAGGAGGAGCTCGGCCGCCTGCTGTCGCGCGAGGAGGGCAAGACCCTGCCGGAAGGCATCGGCGAGGTCACGCGCGCCGGTCAGATCTTCCTGTTCTTCTCCGGCGAGTGCCTGCGCATGGCCGGCGAGAAGGTTCCGTCCGTCCGTCCGTTCATCGACGTGGAGATCACCCGCGAGCCCGTAGGCGTCGTCGGCCTGATCACGCCATGGAACTTCCCGATCGCGATCCCGGCCTGGAAGATCGCGCCGGCGCTCGCCTACGGCAACACGGTGGTGTTCAAGCCGGCCGACCTCGTGCCGGGCTCGGCCCACGCGCTCTCCGAGATCATCATTCGGGCCGGCGTGCCGGCCGGCGTGTTCAATCTGGTCATGGGCCGCGGCTCGGTGGTCGGCGAGGCCATGCTGAAAAGCCCCAAGGTGTCGGCGATCTCCTTCACCGGCTCCGTGCCCACGGGCCGCAAGGTGGCCCAGACCTGCATCACGGCCGAACCCATGAAGAAGGTCCAGCTGGAGATGGGCGGCAAGAACCCGATGGTGGTGCTCGACGACGCCGACCTGAAGGTGGCCGTGGAATGCGCGGTCAACAGCGCGTTCTTCTCCACCGGCCAGCGCTGCACCGCTTCCTCGCGGCTGATCGTCACCGAGGGCATTCACGATCGATTCGTCGCCGCCATGCAGGAGCGCATGCAGGGGCTCGTCATCGACGATGCCCTGAAGGCCGGCACGCATATCGGCCCGGTCGTCGACCAGAGCCAGCTCGACCAGGATCTGAAGTACATCCGCATCGGTCAGGAGGAGGGCGCCAAGCTGGTGGCCGGTGGCGAACTCCTGAAGCGCGATGCACCCGGTTTCTATCTCGCGCCGGCTTTGTTCACCGAGGTGAGCAACCAGATGCGGGTGGCCCGCGAGGAGATCTTCGGCCCGGTGGCGACCGTCACGCGCGCGAAGGACTACGACGAGGCGCTTGAACTGGCCAACGATACCCCGTTCGGCCTGTCGTCCGGCATCTGCACCACCAGCCTGAAATACGCCTCGCACTTCAAGCGCAATGCGGAAGCCGGCATGGTGATGGTGAACCTGCCGACGGCGGGCGTCGACTACCATGTGCCGTTCGGCGGCCGCAAAGGTTCGTCCTATGGACCGCGCGAGCAGGGCCGCTATGCGGAGGAGTTCTACACCACGGTGAAGACCGCCTATACCTTCGACGGCAATGGTCCCTACGTGCCGAAGACGAAGGGCAGCGAGTAGCACTGTTACGATCGTGCGTCTCATGGCCTCGGCATCTCCATCGACGAGATGCCGAGGCCATTAACTTATGTGATGGTTGAATGTTGATACGATGGCATCTTCTTCCGCGGCGAAGCGGGATCGTTTCTAGTTTGAGTGCATTGCCGATGCTCCATCCGGAGCAGCGTTAACTTTATCGACAAAACTCAGGCAGCTTTTGGCTCAATGCATTGAACTTTGCCATGGGAACGCCATCATAGGCTATCAAGAGAACCGGTACTTACAGGCTCGAACTCCTGCAGTGGTAAACGTTGTTGCGTTCAATTCCGGGCTAACTGGCGTGGAAGACTGAATTGCAATTTCGTTCTATTGAGAATGGATGCTGCTAGTTCTGCGAGCCGGTGAGCGGCACTCCTTCAATAGTAGAGAACTTAATATGGTTACTTCCAGACGTTATCTTATTGCTTCTTCGCTTGCGCGTCTGATCCGCAAGGAGCGGGGAGGCAATCGTGTCACGGAAGGCCACTTCCCCAATCAGGCTGATCGCAGCTCCTTCGTGGTTGTGGAAGGCGACAAGGGTAGCCTTGTCCTGCTTCACACGGGCCCGAGCGGGCCGATCGAAGAGCGCACCGAAGTTCCGCGCGCCCATGCCGAGGCTCTTCTCGATGTCACGCCGGGCAAGCTCGACTACCTGCTCACCCATCTCACCGTCGGCACACGCGACATTCAGATCGTGCGCTTCGTGACGCCGGGACCGCTGGACCTGATCTCCGTTCCGTTCGAGAGCGAGGAAGAGGCGAGAGATTTCCGCCCACTGTCCTGGTTCGGTTCGGACGTCACCACGGAAGTGGCTTATCAGAATCGTTCCATCGCCCTCGAAGGGGCGCCTCAGGCCCCCGACGTCCCGATGTCGAACGCGGCCCTCAACAGCCTGCTCGACACGCTCGAGAACCGCTATTCCGCTCCACGCGGCTATACCCCGCACGCACCGGTGCGCAGCCCGGCGGAAGCCGGGCCAAGCCAGCGCAATGCGCCGGCGGCTCCCGCCCAGCCTAATGAGAGGGTCGCGCAGCCGCCGCAGCGGGGCGTTCTGTCCAGGCCGGCCGCCACGGCGGATGCGGATCTCGGGGATGACGAGGCCGGCGATGACAACGATCTGAACCTCAACATCGAGGACAATGTCATCCGCGAGCTGGCCCGTTCGCTCCGGCCTCAGCGTCGCTGATCGTCGATTCAATCCCTCGTTCGGACCAGAGCCTGCGCCATTCGTGTGGCGCAGGCTTTTTCAGCTCGGCAGTACGATGCAGCTGCCGCCCGCCGTGCGGATGTTGCGGCACAATTGCTCTGCCGCCTGCCGCGTTTCGGCGGGTGCGCGGACGCGATAGAAGGTGCGCGTCCCGCGATAACGCAGCCGCGTCCCGATGATCATCGGGCGCACATCCTTCAGCAGAGAAGCGTAGGCTTGGCTCGTACGCCTGAACGTGGCGAGAGCCTGCGCCTTCGAGAAGTTGCCGGCCAGCTGAACGCCCCATGGTGCGAAGGGAGCCTCGATCGTTTCGCCACGCCCGGGAATCCTCAGGGTGGCGACGATCTGCTGGCAGGTCTGCCCGGACGAATCCCAGTCAGTGCTCTTCCGCTCCTTGGCATCGGCGGCCCAATCCTCGGCGGAGCGGCCGGTGACGGCGATCACGTAGTTCCTGGTCTCGGCCGGCAATCCTCCCTGACCGGCGAGCCAGGAGGTCACCCGCGCGGGGCCTCCGTTGTAGGCGGCTGCCGCGAGGCCCAGATTGCCGAACTGCTCCGACAGATGGGCGATGAACTCGGCCGCCTTGGGAATCGCCTGTTCGGGATCGAACGGATCGATCAACCCTCGTTCCCGCGCGGTGCCCGGCATGAACTGGGCGATGCCCTGTGCGCCTGCAGGGCTGACCACATGGGGCCGAAACGAGCTCTCCTGCCAGATCAGCTTCGTCAGAAGATCGTGGGGAATCCGCTGGCTGCGCGCAGCTCCTTCGATCAGCCGGCAGAGGGCGTGCTCGACACTCTCCGACGATGCTCCAGGATCGGCCATGGCGGGGCCCCAGCAGAGAAGAATTCCGCAAAGCGCCAGCCGGAAGCGCATGAACAACCCCGCTCGGAAAACTGAGATGCGAATGAATGAAAGTCGCGTGCCAAGCTACAGATAGGCGATCATTCGTCCTGCCAAGAGCACGATGACCCAGGCGGCGAGGGAAACGAAGGCATAGGCGCGGGCCTCCGGCGGCAGAGCGCCGGCCCGTAGCACCTTTCCGAAACGCAGGTGAAAGAGGGCGACATTGACGAGACCCAGCGCAATGAAGACGAGTTTTACGTAGAAGGCAGGGTTGACGCCGAGCGAACGCGCCTCCGCGGCAAGAAGAATGGCTCCGGTCGGAACCTGAAGGGCGAGGCCGGCGGCGGCCAGCGGTATGGCATAGCGTCCGACCTCCCATGCGTGCTTGCCGTGCTCCGCCAGAACCTTGAGGTCGAAAACCGCGATGCCGCCCACCACGAAGGCCGAGCCGAGAACGTGCAGCAGGTTCGCGACCGTATAGAGCCAAGCGGAATGACGTCCCGCATGGCCGAGCCAGGAACTCTCCAAGGCGGCAAGGAGATCGAGATACATGAGGCTTACCGCAATTCGTAGGTCTTGCCGCTGACGACGATCCTCTCGGCTCTCAACTCCGCTTCTCCGTGCCTGGATGGATAGCCTTCAAGCTTGACCTGGGTTCCGGGCTTGAGCATGTCGGCGTTCAGCCCGCGTGCGCTCATGCGGAGCGGCGGCGCAAGCACCGCTTCCCAGCTCTTTCCCTGGTAAGGGATGACCATCATGACATGCGGGTTCTCCCACTCGATCCGTTCGACGGATCCCGTGATCGTCATGGGACGGCTTGCGTCATAGCCACCCCAGCCGTGATGAGCGTAGGCCATGCCGCCGGTCAGGAGAGCTCCCGAGAGACACAGTCCGAACAAAGGAAGTCTCATGATAGGCTCCTGTGCTTTGAGCCAGAGCATGCGGTCAGAGTTCGCCGCAGCAGGCGAGGCGTCAAGTCGTCTGGAGGCGCGATCGGTCCCGATCATCGGATCGTGATGGAGGTTCCGGGGATTCGCTCCCCCGCCATGTCCCGGCTATGCTCCGTCCCTCGAATCAACCCTTGTTCAGGGACAGCGATGGCATCGATCTTGAAGGATATCTGGAACCGCCTGTCAGGCGGGGGCAGCACAGGCGAGCGTGAGGAGCCTGCCGCCGAGGCGGTGGAATACAAGGGATTTCGCATCCGGCCAGCACCTTATTCCGCCAAAGGCGGGTATCAGACCGCCGGCGTGATCGAGAAGGATTTCGACACCGGCATGAAGGAGCACCGCTTCGTGCGGGCGGAGACGCATCCGAGCAAGGATGACGCCGCTTCATTCGCCATCGCAAAAGGCAAGCAGATCATCGACGAGCAGGGCGACCGGGTTTTCCGTTGAGCGGCGTCAATCCGCCGCCTGGAGCCGGCCCCGCGCAACCATTGCGATTTCCGAATGTTGCCCCCGGAAACCTGCTCCCCTGCGGGTGGCGCTCAATCAGATAAACTGATCATGACGGTCAGGAATATCGATTGGCGCTGATTGTCGTTCGCCCATACGATCCTAATTGGGGGCGTGTTGCTATCAACCGGTCATCAAGGGAGATCGCCATGGCCAAGAACCCTCAAACGCCGTCGGGAACGTCCGATCAGGTCCTGACGAACAGGCAGGGCCATCCAATCACCAACAACCAATCTCAGCGTACCGTGGGCAGCCGTGGTCCGGCCACGCTGGAAAACTATCAGTTCCTTGAGAAGATCACCCATTTCGACCGTGAGCGTATCCCGGAACGGGTCGTCCATGCCCGCGGCTTCGTGTGCTATGGCGAGTTCGAGGCGACCGGCAAGATCGGCGGCGAGCCGGCTTCGAAATATACCCGCGCCAAGCTGTTCCAGGCCGCCGGCAAGAAGACCCCGCTGGCTATCCGGTTCTCGACCGTGATCGGCGGTCGCGATTCCTCGGAAGTGGCACGCGATCCACGCGGCTTCGCGGTCAAGTTCTATACCGAGGACGGCAATTGGGATCTCGTCGGCAACAACCTGGCCGTCTTCTTCATACGAGATGCCATCAAGTTCCCAGATGTCATCCACTCCCTGAAGCCGGATCCGGTGACCTTCCGCCAGGAGCCGAACCGCATCTTCGACTTCATGAGCCAGACGCCCGAATCCATGCACATGCTGACCCATCTGTTCAGCCCGCGCGGCATTCCGGCGAGCTACCGGCACATGGAGGGCTTTGGCGTCAACACCTACAAGATGGTCAACGCCCACGGCGATACCGTTCTGGTGAAGTACCATTTCCACCCCCGCTGCGGGCTGGCGAGCCTGACGGCGGAAGAGGCGGCCAAGGTGCAGGGGCAGGACCTCGGCTCGGCCTCCAAGGATCTCTTCGAAGCCATCGAACGTGGCGAATATCCCCAATGGGACGTGTACGTGCAGATCATGGAAGACCATGACCATCCGGAACTCGACTGGGATCCGCTGGACGATACCAAGATCTGGCCGGAGAAAGACTTCCCCCTGCGGCACATTGGCGTCATGACCCTGAACCGCAATGTGGAGGATCACTTCAACGAGAACGAGCAGATCGCCATGGGCACGGGTGTCCTCGTGGACGGGCTCGACTTCTCCGACGACAAGATGCTGGTGGGCCGGACCTTCTCCTATTCCGACACGCAGCGCTACCGCGTCGGCACGAACTACCTGCAGCTGCCAGTGAACCAGGCCAAGAATGCCAAGGTCTCGACCAACCTGAACGGCGGGCAGATGTCCTTCCGCCGCGATCTGGCACCGGGGCAGAATCCGCACATCAACTTCGAGCCGTCGATCCATAACGGCCTGCATGAATCGGCCCGCGAGGAGCCCAACAACCCGCCGGAGATCCGCGGGCGTCTGACCCGCAGCGTGATCGAGCGGCGCAACGACTACATCCACGCCCGGGGTCGCTACTGCACCATGATGGATTGGGAACGCGACGATCTCGTCCTCAACATGGGCACGCTCCTGGGCCAGTGCGAGCGGGACGTGCAGGAGCGCATGGTGTGGCACCTCCTGCTGGTGCACGACGATTACGGGACCCGCGTCGGCGAGATGCTCGGCATCAAGGCCGACGACGTGAAGAATCTTCCGCCGCTGCCGAAGCAGGTCCTGACCGACGAGGACAAGCGCCGCCTTCAGAATCTCGGCAAGAACGGCGACAAGATCGACCCGACCGTGTGGGGGCAGTGGACGAGTTCCGTAAAGAACTACAAGGCCTCGGCCGAGGAGGTGCTGGGCGGCATGCGCAACGTACCGACGGAGCCGGCAGCGCGTCAGGCGGCCGAGTAGGCCTCAGGCCAAAGTCGAAGAGGAGCGGGTCGGGACTTCCCGGCCCGTTCCATTTTCCGGCTCCGAGGACTGCCTCGGGCACCGGCTTCCGCGGCTCTCGGCATAGGCTTTCGTGAATTCGGCCCCGAAGAGCAGGATCAGGGACGAGTAATAGATCCACAGCAGGATCGTGATGACGGAGGCTGCGGCGCCGTAGCTTGACGCGACGTTGCTCTTGCCGAGGTAATACCCGATCAGGAACTTGCCGATGGTGAACAGGAGGGCCGTCACCAGGGACCCGGTCCAGACGTCGCTCCATCTCAGGTCAACGGCCGGCAGCATTTTGAACATCATCGCGAACAGGAGCGTGGCGATGGCGAAAGCCACGATGCTGTTCAGGAAACGCAGGATGATCGTCGCGCCCGAGAAATTGGATTCGAGATAATGACCGATCGCGGTCAGTCCGGTGTCGATGACGAGCGACACGAGCAGCAGGAAGCCGATACCAAGAATCAGCGCGAGGCTGACGAGCCGCGTGCGCACGAAATCCAGAATCCCGTAGCTCGCGGGCGGATTGGCCTTCCAGACGATATTCAGATCGTCCTGGAGTTCGACGACGGCGCCGGTCACCAGGAGAAGAAACGTCACGATGCCGACCGTCGTGCCGATGAGGCCGGAACCCACATTGCTGGCGCTGGCGATCATGGCCTCGAGGGCGGAGGCCTCTTTGGTCCCGATCAATCCCCCTAGCTCCCCGACGATGGCCCCCTGCGCGGCCTCGTGCCCGAAGGCCAGCCCGGCGACCGCGATGGCCGCGAGCAGCATCGGAGCCAGGGAGAAGACCGTGAAGAACGCGATGGAGGCGCCGAGGCTCATGGCGCGGTCGTTCCACCAGCCTGCGAATGCCACCTTCAAAAGCCGCCAAGTCTCGGAGAACATGCAGGGACCGATCCTGCCGGGCAAACAGGCCCGGCATGGTGAATATGTTGCCTTGGCCGTTAACGGGCAGGAACTTTTCCTTGTTCCTGTCAGGATCGCAGCCCGAGTCCCAAGCTCTCATGCCGTTTCAGGAGCTGTCCATAATGGTCCGCCGCCCCGCGCAGGCGAGCCTCTTCTGCGCCTCCGATCGCGCCTGCGGCCATGAGGCTGGCGCCCATGTGAAAGGCGCAATAGCAGGGAATGAGGAAGGCCAGCAGCTCGGGAGCAACCGGATACCCGCTCTCCCGTTCGACGATGGTGCAGAGCCGGGCCGTCTCTGACTCGGACAGGTTCAGTTCGACAACGGCTCCGGCGATGTCCCAGGCGATGTCTTGGTGGCCGATCAGGTCGTGAGCGGAGCCGTGATCCAGGGCGTCGGCCTTGAAGAGTCGGTCCCTGGAGACCAGCCATTCCCATAGATGCATCCGGTTGTCGGACCAGACCCGGCGAACCTGGCCCTCGAGGTTGTCCGGAGGCGGCAGGGATCGGTCCAGGAATGCCCCTACGTCGTCTCCCAGGGCCTGCTGGGCGTTGTAGACCGCCATGTGGCGCAATTCGCCCAATGAGGCGCCTGGCTGCCCTGCAGCAGGATATTGGCGGGCGCGGAAGCCCAGATAGGCTCCGACCTGCCCGATCAGCCGGTCACGGTCGAATGTGATCTGGTCAAGGCTTCGCCCATCCTCATGCCAGATCTGTACGAGAAAGCCATGGCGCAAGCCCGCGACGGCCGGCGCGAACCCCGCCTCATGCAGACGCCGGGCCATCCGCAGCTTTCTGGATCCGGTTTCCCCAAGGCCCGCGAATTTCACCATCCAGGATTTCCCGCTGCCCCGTGCCAGGAATTTCCGACGTTCCTGCTGAAGAATGGACGGCGGCCAGCTCGCTTCGTCCTGGTAGCGGTGTCGCCGCCATTCCCCACCCGATATCTCTTCGAGCGGGGCATCCAGTGGACCCACGAGGTCTTCCACCCAGGTAGTCAGGCGGTGACAGCCAACCTCACCAAACAGGAGATCGTCCATGGTGCGGACGTGACGCGGGGCCAGATCCCACCGCTCCCGGTGTTTAGGGCTAGCCTGAGGCCCGAGCAGGCCCTCGTGACTTGGAAAGAAGTGAATTCTCTGCCGCGGCACGCCGGCCTCTTCGAGCCAGTCGGCAACGGCCCCGAAGGAGCTTCCAGAGAGGCCGGGCCCTTCGTCGACAATGGCAAAAGCCCCGGCTTGTTTTGCCAAGCTCTTGGCAAGCGGTCGATCCACGTTCACCTCCCGCCGGAAGGGATGGCCGGTAGGACGAAGGGTGAGAGGCGCGGAAGCTCCGAGAGCGGCAGCGACCAGGGCACCGAGACCCGTGCCGATGCTGCGGATGCCGATCACCTGCGTGTCGGGGCCTAGGCCCGACGCTCGGGCGGCCTCCAGGTAATTCTCCGGATAGAGGGCGTAGAATGCGTAGCCTTCCGCCTGCTTGGCATGGATCATCCCCGAAGGGTCGAAGCTGAAAAGCTTGGCGAGGAACTCCCCCTGCACAGAGCTTTCCTTAAACCCGCTGCGCCATGATCGATCGATGGCGCAGGCAAGCATGAAAAGGCAATCCATACCGTTTCGATGGGTTGGCGAAAGCGTATCGACGCCGAGCTCATGAAACTCGGCGTCGATGAGCCCCTGAACGAGTTCTCCGGTGGCGACAAAAGCCGTCACCAGTGCCCCATGCCGCACGATTCCGGCCGGCATGAAAGGGATCTCGGACAGGATGCTCTCGATGGCAGCCTGCTTGGCACCTACCGTAACGGTATGTTCCACATCGCCGTAGACCAGCATGGAGATGCGTGCCGTCGCAGTTAAGCAGCCGCCTCCTGCTTCAGCGATGCCATGTCGATGACGAAGCGGTATTTCACGTCGCTTCTCAGCATCCGCTCATACGCCTCGTTGATCTTCTGGATCGGGATGATCTCGATCTCGGAGGTGATGCCGTGCTGGGCGCAGAAATCGAGCATCTCCTGCGTCTCGGCGATGCCGCCGATCAGGGAACCGGCAATCTGCCGACGCTTCATGATCAGGTTGAACACCGTCGTGGCCGGATGCGGCTCGGCCGGGGCGCCCACGAGGACCATGGCGCCGTCGCGGGCGAGCAATACGAGATAGCTGTCGAGGTCATGCGGCGCGGCGACGGTATCCAGGATGAAATCGAAGCTGTTCACGTGCTCCTTCATGGCTTCGGGATCCCGCGACACGACGACTTCGTGGGCCCCGAGGGCAAACGCATCCTCCCGCTTGTTGGGCGAGGTGGTGAACAGCACCACATGCGCCCCCATGGCCCGCGCGAGCTTGACGGCCATATGGCCCAGGCCGCCGAGGCCGACCACGCCCACCTTGTGCCCGGGCTGCACGCGCCAGCGGCGGAGGGGGGAATAGGTGGTAATCCCGGCACAGAGAAGAGGCGCGGCGGCGGCGAGGTCCATGCCCTCGGGCACCTTCAGGACGAAGCTCTCGTCGACGACGATGTTGTTGGAATAGCCGCCATAGGTATTGGCTCCCGTGCCCTGCTCGGGGCCGTTATAGGTGCCCGTGAATCCGACCTCGCAGTATTGCTCCAGGCCTTCGCGGCAGCTGCGGCAGCTGCGGCAGGAATCGACCATGCAGCCTACGCCGACGAGGTCGCCTTCCTTGAATTTCTGCACACCCGGGCCGACGCGCGTAACGCGACCGACGATCTCGTGTCCTGGCACACAGGGGTAGAGAGTGCCACCCCATTCCTCCCGTGCCGTGTGCAGGTCGGAATGGCAGACGCCGCAATAGAGAATCTCGATCTGAACGTCGTTCTCGCGGGGCTCCCGGCGCTCGAAGCTGAAGGGGGCGAGCGGGGTGGCCGCATCCTGGGCGGCATAGCCGAAAGCTTTGATCACGGGAGGTTCTCCGGATTATCGGTCGTCAAAAAGGACAGGTCCTGCCACGGCGCAAGAACGTCGCAAGACGCTCAAGCGCAACAGACGATAGGTTCGACCAAGCCCCCGTCAACCGATGAGCGGCATGTTTGTTCGAGAGCATCATTCGCCAAGGACCTGCCCCTGCGTCTCCCATGGCTCCGCGGCCGGATTCAGCCTCGGTTAAGAACCGACATGGCTTAATGACGGTAACGCCCAATTGATGGGCAATCTGCGGGTGAAAGCCTTGCAGGAATGCACGGCCGATCACCACATCATGAGCAGACGGCACAGTGGATTTTCGGATGTCTGCCAGAAACTTTAGCTTGCTGTCCTGCCCGCAATCCGCGAGGCTAGATATCGAGGGCGGGCCTATCTTCAAGTCGAACGGGTTGACCCGGACAGAGCCGAACCTGTCACGACCTGCTTTTTACTCCGCCATGACAAAAGGAGTACGCCGCATCATTTGACCGCATCGTCAGTATCGCTGGTCTGAGCAACCTTAGCGGTGCACAATAGTTGTCTCTGAGAGGGATTGGATTTCGGTGGCGCCATGCATCATTCCGACGACCTGTTCTCGAGTTTCCTGAAGACATACGAAACCCGCCGCGAGGCGGAGATGTCCCTGGCGGACTACCTGGAAGGGTGCCGCAACGATCCCATGATGTATGCGAGCGCTCCCGAGCGCATCCTAGCGGCCATCGGCGAGCCCAGGCTTGTCGATACGTCGAAGGATGCCCGCCTCGGCCGCATCTTCATGAACCGCACGATCCGGGTTTACCCGGCCTTTTCCGAATTCTACGGCATGGAAGAGACGATCGAGATGATCGTGAGCTTCTTCCGCCACGCTGCCCAAGGCCTCGAAGAGCGCAAGCAGATCCTCTACCTGCTCGGTCCCGTTGGCGGCGGAAAATCCTCCCTTGCCGAGCGCCTGAAGGCCCTCATGGAAGTCAATCCCATTTACGTCCTGAAGGCCGGAGACGAGATCAGCCCGGTCTTCGAGAGCCCGCTCGGACTTTTCGACCCGGAGCAGATGGGGCCGATTCTGGAGGAGAGGTACGGCATTCCGCGCCGGCGCCTGACCAACCTTCTCAGCCCCTGGGCGATCAAGCGGCTCGACGAGTTCAAGGGTGACATCTCCAAGTTCCGGGTGGTGAAGATCAACCCATCCCGCCTGAGGCAGATCGCCATCGCCAAGACGGAGCCCGGCGACGAGAACAATCAGGACATTTCGTCCCTCGTGGGCAAGGTCGACATCCGCAAGCTCGAGACCCTGTCCCAGGCCGATCCCGACGCCTACAGCTATTCCGGAGGCCTCAACCGCGCCAACCAGGGCATTCTCGAATTCGTCGAGATGTTCAAGGCGCCGATCAAGATGCTTCACCCCCTGCTCACCGCCACGCAGGAGGGGAATTACGTCGGTACCGAGAACATCGGGTCCATCCCGTTCAGCGGCATCATCCTGGCGCATTCGAACGAGGCGGAGTGGCAGACCTTCCGCACCAACAAGAACAACGAGGCCTTCATCGACCGCATCTACGTGATCAAGGTGCCGTATTGCCTGCGGGTCACGGAAGAGCAGAAGATCTACGAGAAGCTGATCCGCAGCTCGGAGCTGGCGGGGGCTCCCTGCGCTCCGGCTACGCTCGAAATGCTGGCCCGGTTTTCGGTCCTGTCGCGCTTGCGGGCGCATGAGAACTCGAACTTCTTCTCGAAGATGCGGGTCTATGACGGCGAGAGCCTGCGCGAGGTCGATCCTCGCGCGCGCAGCCTGCAGGAGTACAAAGATTCCGCCGGCGTCGACGAAGGCATGGACGGCATCTCGACCCGCTTCGCGTTCAAAGTCCTGTCCGCGACCTTCAATCACGATACCATCGAGGTGGCAGCCGACCCTGTCCATCTCATGTATGTGCTCGAACAATCCCTGCGGCGCGAACAGCTGCCCCAGGACGTGGAGCGTCGCTATCTGGAATTCATCAAGGCCGAGCTGGCACCGCGCTACGCGGATTTCATCGGCCACGAAATCCAGAAGGCGTATCTCG
Organism: Microvirga lotononidis; assembly: GCF_034627025.1. Lineage (NCBI taxonomy): Bacteria > Pseudomonadati > Pseudomonadota > Alphaproteobacteria > Hyphomicrobiales > Methylobacteriaceae > Microvirga > Microvirga lotononidis. The sequence goes on from NZ_CP141048.1 coordinate 2,292,127, forward strand.
AGTCCTATCACGATTATGGCCAGAACCTTTTCGACCGCTACGTGGCCTATGCGGATGCCTGGATCGAGGATCAGGACTTCAAGGATCCCGACACCGGCCAGCTCCTGAACCGGGAGCTCCTGAACCAGGAGCTGACCAAGATCGAGAAGCCCGCCGGAATCGCCAACCCGAAGGATTTCCGTAACGAGGTGGTCAAGTTCTCGCTCCGCGCGCGGGCCGGCAATCAGGGCCGCAACCCGTCCTGGACGAGCTATGAGAAGATCCGCGACGTGATCGAGCGTCGCATGTTCTCGCAGGTGGAGGAATTGCTGCCCGTCATCAGCTTCGGCTCCAAGAAGGACAGCGAGACCGAGAAGAAGCACGGAGAATTCGTGGAGCGCATGATGGACCGCGGTTACACCGAGCGTCAGGTGCGACGCCTGGTGGAGTGGTACATGCGCGTGAAGCAGGCGGGCTGACGGAAGACGGAGGCAGATCAGGCTTTCCTATGTACATCATCGACCGGCGCCTCAACCCAGGGGGCAAGAGTCTGGCCAACCGCCAACGTTTTCTGCGCCGAGCCAAGGCGCAGATCCAGCGGGCCGTACGCCAGACCGCAGGCGATCGGGACATCACCGATCTCGAACGGGGAGGGGAGGTCTCGATCCCGGCCGATGGCGTTCGCGAGCCCAGCTTCCGGCGATCCGGCGAGGGCGGAGTGCACGATCACATTCTTCCCGGCAACAAGCGCTTCGTGGAAGGCGATACCGTCGAGCGGCCTCCGGGCGGCGGCGGCGGCGCGGCGGGCGGTGACAGCGGCGAGGGCGAGGACGACTTCCGCTTCGTCCTGACCCGCGACGAGTTCCTCGACCTTTTCCTCGACGACCTGGAGCTGCCGGACTTGGCCAAGCGGCGCGTCGCGACGGTGGAGACGCAAGGGATGCGGCGGGCCGGCTATACGGTCACCGGCTCCCCCGTGAACCTCGCCTTGCTGCGCTCCATGCGCAATGCCCTCTCCCGCCGCATCGCCATGAGGCGCCCGAAATCGGAGGACCTGCTCCACCTTCAAGAGGAGATCGCACGTCTTGAAGAGCATGGAGGTCCGTCCGAACGCTTGACCGCTCTGCGCGAGGAGCTGGAGCAGCTTCAGCTGCGCACCAAGCGCTTTCCCTATATCGATCCCATCGATCTGCGCTATCGCCGCTTCGAACCCGTTTCGAAGCCGGTTGCCCAGGCGGTCATGTTCTGCCTCATGGACGTCTCGGGCTCCATGACCGAGCACATGAAGGATTTGGCCAAGCGGTTCTACATGCTGCTCTACATCTTCCTGACGCGCCGCTACAAGCACGTGGAGATCGTTTTCATCCGCCACACGCACGAAGCCAAGGAGGTGGACGAGGAGACCTTCTTCAACAGCCCGGAGACCGGTGGAACGGTGGTGTCCTCCGCTCTGCGCGAGATGCAGCGGATCGTGGAGGAGCGCTATTCGCCGGATGCGTGGAACATCTACGCGGCCCAGGCCTCCGACGGCGACAACTCGCCCAACGACGGCACCACCAGCGCTGCCCTGCTGCGCGACGTAATCCTGCCGGTCTGCCAGTACTATGCCTATCTCGAGGTCGGCAGCGACAGCGACCGGATGCAGACCGGATTCATCAACCACAAGACGTCCCTGTGGCAGACCTACGAGGCGCTCCTGGAAGAGGGGGCCAACCTCGCCATGCGCAAGGTGAATCACCGTCGCGAAATCTATCCGGTCTTCCGCGAGCTCTTCCGTCGGCGCGACGCGGAAGCAGGAGCGAGGGTGCCATGAGCGTGACCCTGCACGACAGCCTGCTGTTCCACGGGGCCGACTGGGATTTCGGAACGATCCAACGCATCCATGACGCCGTCGAAGCCATCGGCGTCGGCGAGCTGGGGCTCGACGTCTATCCGAACCAGATCGAGGTGATTACCGCCGAGCAGATGCTCGATGCCTATGCGTCGATCGGCATGCCCCTGTTCTACAAGCACTGGTCCTTCGGCAAGCGCTTCGCCCTGCATGAATCGAGCTATCGCCAGGGCCTCATGGGCCTTGCCTACGAGATCGTCATCAACTCGAACCCGTGCATCTCCTACATCATGGAGGAGAACTCGGCGACGATGCAGACGCTCGTCATCGCCCACGCGGCTTTCGGCCACAACCATTTCTTCAAGAACAACTACCTCTTCAAGGAATGGACCGATGCGGACGGGATCCTCGACTATCTCGAATTCGCCAAGGGTTACATCACACGCTGCGAGGAGCGCTACGGGCATGCGGCCGTGGAGCGCGTTCTCGACGCTGCCCATGCCCTGATGTCCCATGGCGTGCACCGCTATCCGCGCAAGAAGCGGCCCGATCTGCGTTCGGAGGAGCGCCGGGAGCGGGAGCGCCATCTCCACCAGGAGCAGACCTTCAATGACCTGTGGCGCACCGTCCCGACCAAGGGGGCGGCCGCCAAGCCACAGCTGAGCGAGGAGCGCCGCCGCGCCCTCCTCGAGCTGCCGCAGGAGAACATCCTGTACTTCCTTGAGAAGTCGGCGCCGCGCCTGCAGCCCTGGCAGCGCGAGATCCTGCGCATCGTGCGCCAGATCGCGCAGTATTTCTATCCGCAGCGCCAGACCAAGGTGATGAACGAGGGCTGTGCCACCTATTGCCATTACCGCATCATGACCCGCCTGCACGAGACGGGACAGATCAGCGACGGTTCCTTCCTCGAATTCCTGCAGTCCCATACCAACGTGACCCGGCAGCCGGAATTCGACGATCCGCATTACGGCGGCATCAATCCCTATGCCCTCGGCTTCGGCATGATGCAGGACATCGAACGCATATGTACCCAGCCGACCACTGAGGACCGGGATTGGTTCCCCGACATTGCAGGCAGCGGGGATGCCATGGCGGTGCTGCGCGAGGTCTGGGCGAACTATCGCGACGAGAGCTTCATCTCGCAGTTTCTGAGTCCGCACCTGATCCGGCAGTGGCGCATGTTCCACCTCGTCGACGATCCGGACCAGCCCGAGCTCATGATCGAAGCGATCCATGACGAGCGGGGATACAGGCGTCTGCGACGCTCGCTTTCGCGCCATTATGATGTCGGCTGGAGCGATCCCGATATCCAGGTCGTTGACGTGGACCTCGCGGGAGATCGGCGCCTGATCCTGCATCATCACGTTCTCAATCGCACCCTGCTGCACAAGGACGACGCCCAGCGGGTCCTGCAGATGGTGGCCAATCTCTGGGGCTATGCGGTGGTGCTGAAAGAGGTGGAACCGGCCACCGGAGCGATCTTCCAGGAGCACGTGGCTCACCCGCACGAAACGCTCTTTTAAAAGACACTTTGACGCAAAAAAGCCTGGGACTCACGCGACCATAGGGTTCCCTGGGCTCGGCCCTGGTTTCGGGGTCGGCTCCCTTGCAGGAGAATACCTATGGAACACAAGCCTGTAGAGAAGCTGCGTAGCGTCGCTGAAGTGCATGAGTTGAGCCAAGGTTTCCTGTCCCGGCGCGAACGCCTCGAGCGTTGGGCCGAAGTGTTGGAGCGCCAGCCGAAGCGGCGCTTGAGGTCACTGGGTGAGATCGAGTTCGTCCCGAAGGACAAGCGGCCGGAACTGAGGTCGGACGAATCACCCGTTACGGTCGCGTTTGAAGATCCGGTCCTGCGCGCCGCCGGCCTGAAGGGCGACACGCTCGGGGATGCCATGGAGTTCTTCGAGTTATCGGAAGGAGCCTCCCACCGCCTTCTCTGCTCTTGCATGAACGGCTGGAGCATGGAAGCAGGCTCGACAGCACGAAAAGTCCATCGTATCGCGAACCCCGATCATCGGCTCATGCTGTTCACGACGGCCGGGCTGCTCACAGCCGCCCCGGCAGTGTTCTACCTGCTGAGCTGAAAGAATGCTGCGGCACCGAGCCTCCTGATCAGCGGGCCCGGTGCCGATTGTTCGGAGACCTGATGAATGTCGGATGCGCCGCCCCGTCGGATTGGATTGCCCTGGTACAACCGGGAAGATTATCCCCGCATCCGCGCCATGATGACCGACCAGCACAACCTTGCCCCGACCTATGAGGCCTGGCTGGCCTCGGCCGAGAATAACGAGAGCGTCGGCCAGCAGGCTGGCCTTCGGATTGAACGCATCCTGATCGAGCCCGACGCGTTCGCGACGTGGTGTGAGGAAAAGGGCCTGGAGCCTGATGGAAAGGCGCGCACGACATATGCCGCTGAGATGAGCGCCCGGATCTCCGTGTAGCCTCACATTATCGTTCCCAAACGGCCAAGTCTTGAAGTCTCCGCACCCGTCTCTAATTGCTCGGGCGGCATGGTGGAGGGACAGACTTGCTGAAAGAGAGTGCTGCCAGCGACGATATTTCCGCATCTTCGTCGAAACGAAGTGACGAGCCCGCCGGGGCGGCGGGAACCATGCGGGCCGCCATTCTCACGGGACCTGGGCAGATCAAGATCAGCGAGGTTGCGCGTCCGGTGCCGGGGCGGGGGCAAGTGCGGCTCCGCTTGGAAGGATGCGGCGTGTGCGCTTCGAACCTCACGCCATGGGCCGGCCCTGAATGGATGCAGTATCCCACCGAGCCGGGCGCTCTCGGACATGAGGCCTGGGGGTTCGTGGACGCGGCAGGTGAGGGCGTCGAAGACTTGGCGGTCGGAGACCGGGTCGCGGCACTCTCCTACAAATCCTATGCGGAATATGATCTGGCCGAGGCTGATGCCGTCGTTCCCCTGCCGGATGCCCTGGCGGGCCAGCCCTTTCCCGGCGAGCCGCTCGGCTGTGCCATGAACATCTTCCAACGCAGCGACATCGAGGCCGGGCAGACGATCGCCATTATCGGCATCGGCTTTCTGGGCGCTATCCTCACGAAGCTCGCCGCCGATGCCGGTGCGCGGGTGATCGCCATCTCGCGACGGCCATTCTCGCTCGATCTCGCGCGCCGCATGGGCGCGGCCGAGACGATCCCGATGGAGGATCACCATGCGATCATCGAGCAGGTCAAGGAACTGACCGGCGGCGCATTCTGCGACCGGGTCATCGAGGCGGTCGGCAAGCAATGGCCGCTCGACCTCGCGGGCGAGCTGACCCGCGAGCGCGGAAAGCTGATCGTGGCCGGCTACCACCAGGACGGCCCACGGCAGGTCAATATGTGGCTCTGGAACTGGCGCGGCCTCGACGTGATCAACGCTCACGAACGCGATCCCAAGATCTACGTGCAGGGATTGCGCGAGGCCGTTGATGCGATCGCATCGGGGCGTCTCGATCCGAGCTTTCTCTACACCCACGTCTATCCTCTCGAGCGGCTCGATGAAGCGCTCAATGCCACGCGCGATCGACCGGATGGTTTCCTCAAAGCCCTCGTGACGTATTGATGGTGCCACAGGCTATGCTCAAGACGAATTCCGGGACCTCCCTTGCCCGTCCGCGTCTGGGCTTTCTCGGCGTCGGATGGATCGGCCGGCACCGCATGCAGGCGATCCTCGGTACCGGCGCCGTCGATGTCGTGGCTGTCGCCGACCCGTCCTCTGAGATGGCTGCAGAAGCCGGCAAGCTAGCGCCTGACGCGCAACTGGTTTCCGGTCTCGACGACATCCTCGACCTCGGCGTCGATGGTGTCGTGATTGCGACTCCAAGTGCCATGCATGCGGAACAATCGATCAGAGCACTGGAGCGCGGCGCCGCCGTGTTCTGCCAGAAGCCGCTCGGGAGAACGATGGCGGAGGTCCACGCCGTGGTCGATGCGGCACGAAAGGCCGACCGGTTGTTGTGCGTGGATCTCTCCTACCGCTTCACGGAAGGCATGCGGCACATTCGCGAGATCATCGATTCAGGAGAGCTGGGGCACGTCTATGCGGTGGATGTCGTGTTCCACAACGCTTACGGCCCGGACAAGCCCTGGTTCTACGATCCGGCCCTGTCGGGCGGCGGCTGCGTGATGGACCTCGGCGTCCATCTGGTCGATCTCGCCCTTTGGACACTGAACAACCCGGGAGTCGGGAGCGTCGCGGGCAAGCTCTTCGCCGATGGCGCGCCTCTCAAGGACACCACATCGCAGGTGGAGGATTACGCCGTCGCGACCGTCGAGCTAGACACGGGCACCGTGGTGCAGCTCGCCTGTTCCTGGCGGCTTCAGGCCGGAAGCGATGCGATCATTTCCGTCACGTTCTACGGGACGAAGGGCGGTGTATCGCTGCGCAACGTGAACGGATCGTTCTATGATTTCACGGCCGAGCGCTATTGGGGCAAGTCGCGGGAGACGTTGACCACGCCGCCTGATGAGTGGGGTGGCCGCGCGGCGGCCGACTGGGCGTCGCGCCTTGCGGCAGGGGAGCGTTTCGATCCGGCCGCGGAGCAACTGGTCGACGTCGCAAAGGTGCTCGACCGGATTTACGGGCGCTCGTTCGAATAAGAGATCGGCGCAGCCATTCTCAGCTATCCGTAGAGGCGCCATCTCACCGGACTTGTGTCGATGGCATCCCTGCTGTTAGCTGCCGTGACGTTCCAATCGGGATGGCCGGCCCAAGGCCGGCCATGACTTGGAGGCGTCAGTCCGTAGAAACGAGACCTGCCTCAGAGAACCTCCAAAACCTTGCTGGCCCGAACGGGCTCGCCCGCAGGAGCGTAACGGCGGATCATGCTCGCGCAGAATTCTGCAAACTCCTCTTTCACCTGCGGCGCACTGGTGTGATGAGGGGCAATCCCGCGATGCTCCGGGGTGAAGCAGAAGGTCACCGTCACGTCGAAATCCGCGAGCGCCTCCATCTGCCGGTCGAACCAATCCAACGCGTTCGGACGGAAGCTGTCGGCCCAGGACAGGCCGGTGCGCAGGTACTTGACGCCGAGGCGCTTCATCCATGCCACGGCGTCATCGAGGCGGTGGTCTTCATAGTGGAACCACTGGCAGAGGCCCATCTGCGGCGCATATTTGGCGAATTCCTCAAGAGAAGGCTTCGGCGTGCCGTCCTCTCGTAGGAGACCCATGTAGAAGTGCCGGTAATAGGAAGAGCCCTCGGCTTCCCTGTGCCGCGTCGTGGCTTCCCACGCGCGGGGAAGATCGTAGAGGCTGTACCAATGGATCTTCGGCACCTTGCCGATCAAAAGCTCGGCAGTCCGATTCAAGCCCCAGACCTGGACTTCCTCGGCCCCGAAGGTGGATATGCCGACTTCGCTGACCCAGATGGGCTTGTCCGTCACGGCGCGGATCTCGTCGATCTTCGCGGGCCATTCGTGAATCTGCCACAGGTTCCAGTCGAGCGGGAAGCCATGGACGGCCACGACATCGAGGTGATCGAGAGCGCCATGGCCCTCCAATTTCCTGATGAAGCCGGGATCGATGGGCGAAATTCCCCCAAGAACACGCGGCAGATTGGGGTTCTCCGCCTTGATCGCCTGGCTGGCGGAAATCACCATGTCGGAGAAGAGCTTCCAATCCGGGTCGATCTCCGGATCCCAATGGGACTTGTTGTTGGGCTCATTCCAGATCATTGCGGCTTCGATCATGCATATCTCCCTTGTGCCGGGTAGACCGCACCCGCACCAGGCGGGGCCTCGACACGGCGACAGATGTAAACTTCGGTTTCAGGATGCTGGACGATCTCGAACCCTGCGCTGCGGAGCATGGCCTCGACGCAGGCGGAGTTCGGCGCCCACCAGTTGGTGGGATCGTCGGCATAGCGATGCTCGATGAAGTGCATCTTCGGATAACGCGGATCGTCGAAGTGATCCGTCTGCCAGAAGGTATAGTTCTCGTCGACAGGCATGACCTCCGTCGATCCACGCTGCATCGACTGGAACACGAGAAGATCCTTGGCGACGTGCTCGTGAATGAGATCGAGTGCCAGCAAGGGATGCCGCAGGTGATAGAGAACGCCCATGAAGAGCACGACATCGAAACGCTCGCCGAGCTGTCCCAGGTCATACACGGATAGCTTCCGGAACTCGATGTCGTAACCCATCGTCTGTGCGGCGAAACGTGCCTGGGCGAGATAGGTTTCGTCGAAGTCGATCCCGAGCACGCGCTCTGCGCCGCGCTTCTTCATCTCCATGGAGTAGAAGCCGCCGTTGCAGCCGATATCGAGGACGCTTTTCCCCGTGAGGTCTTGCGGGATCGCACCGGCAAAACGCTGCCATTTTACGGCAGGATAATTGCCGAGAAAGTGATTCGGCGCGGTCCAGACGCCGCCCCTGAGCTCGATGTTGTGAAACCAGGGTCCGAGCGCTTCGGCTTTCCGGCGGATCTCGTCAGACGGCATGGGATCGACGGCATTCATCGTGACGATTACTCCCTGTTCAAATCATGAAGTCCGCGCGGCAGCCGGCCCGCCGGCCAGCCGAGGGCAACGCGTGCGCCTGTCACGGTTTTATGCTGAGCGGCATCGCTCAGGAGGCCTATGGCGGCGCGGTAGCCATGCAAGGTGCCCACATCGACATAGGATTCACCCGCCTTCACACCGATTGCCTTGCCGCCCTCAGCCAAATAGGCATTCGCGAGCGTGCCGAAATATTCGTCGTCACGGCCGCGCGACATCCAGAGCTGACGCAGCGTTTCCAGAACATGGCCCGGCATCTTGAACGCGCCCCAGATCCAACGTGACGCGGCATCGGCCTGTTTCACCTGGATTTCCTGAACCTGCATCGTCTCGTCCAGGATCACCGCGTCGAAGACTTCCGGATTGTCTACGGGAAAGAGCAGGAAGGAGAGACAATCCTCTGGCAGCTCCGACAGAGCCTTCTCGGGAAACCAGACTGTATCCGGCAAGCCGACGATCACGTTCTCATCGGCGGGAATGATGGGAGCCGCTCGGAAGATCGCATCACATAAGCCACGTGCCTCCGGCTGGACGACATAGGCGATCAGGGCATCCCCGTAGCTTGCGCCGTAATATTCCATGATATCCGATTTGCCGGGGGAAATGACGAAGCAGATCTTGTCTGCTCCACCATGAATCATGCGCTCGACGAGATATTCACTGACGGCACAGGGGCGCTCTATGCCGTTGTCGAGGCGGCTTCCCACTGGAAGAAGCTCCTTCGAAAAGGCCAGGGGTTGGATGCGGCTGCCGATGCCCGCGGCAGGTATGATTCCCCACATGATCACGCCTCCATCATGGCGGCGGAGCCGCCGGGCGAGGGCAAAGGGGATGTGGTGCCCTCAAGAAGGATCTCAAGCTGCTTTGCTCTGTGATCCGATGTATGCTCCGCGAGCACCCTCTCGCGGCCGGCCTTGGCAATTCGTGCCAGCTCTGCGTCCGTGAGGTCGAGGGCCGCGACGGCATCGGCCGTGCTTTCGGCAATCAGGATGTCCTTGCCAGGCTCAAAGAAGCTGTCGAACCCTTCCCACCGGTCCGAGAGAATCGGTGCGCCGCAGGCAGCCGCCTCGAACAGGCGCCCGGAGGGGCACCAGCCCATCTCGGCCATGGCTTGACGCGTAACGTTGAGTGTGAGGCGCGAAGAGGAGAAGAACGCGGGATGCTCCGATGGCGGCAGGTGCTGGACGAAGTGAACATTCGGCTGCCACGGAAAGTCTGCCGGATATTGCGCTCCGCCGATCAGGAAGCGCCGGTCCGGACGGCAGGCGGCAGGATCGATGAAGAGCCGCTGCAACGTTCCCTGGCGGTCCGACGCATAGGTGCCAAGGTAGGACAGGTCCGAGACATAATGCTCCACGGTTTCCACGGGTCGGTGCACGTCCGGATCCACATGGCCATAGAGGGGAGCCACATGTCGGGCGCCAAGATCCGTCCGCAGCCGTTCGAGGGCTCGGCCTCCCGTATAACTCAGGACGAGGTCGTAACCTCCGAGGCCGCACGAGCCGATGTAGCTGATCGGATCGCCGGCATCGAGGCGTGAGAACGTAACGGGCGTATCGAGATCGTAGAAAGCGCGAATGGCACGCGGAGTAGAGAGCAGGAGATCGCCGGCCGCGACGCCATCGGGGCAATAGGACGTAACGAGGGCGACGTCGGCATCCACGAGTTCCTTTTCTGCGCGAGCACGAACGCCGTTCCAATCCTCGTAGAGAACGAGATCGCCGCCGGGGATTTCGACGAGGTCTCTGTTCGATGCGTAATAGGGGGCGTCCTTCTCGAAGAAAACGATGCGATGACCTCGCTTCGCGAGCGACCGGCACAGGCCGCGCCACAAGGTCGCGTGGCCGTTGCCCCAGGAGGAGGAGATGGTCAGGCCGAATATGACGATCTTCATGCGGCCACCACTTCGTTCAATCGGAGAAGCTTGGAGCCCCAGTCCCCTATCACGAGCGTGCTGGTCGAAGCGGGCTCCACCTCGATCCGAGTATACGCGTCGATGGGCATGCCGAGATGATAGAGGAGCGCGGCCTTGATGACGTCGCTGTGACTCACGAGAATGACCGAGCGCTCCGCATGACGGTTACGCATCCGTTCCATGGCTCCGACAACGCGAGCCTGAACCTCCAGCATCGTCTCGCCTTCGGGCGCGCGATTGGTACCGCGTGAAGAATTCCAGGAAGACCAGAGCGGGTCTTGATTCAGAACTTCGAAGCTCAAGCCCGACCAGCGGCCGACATCGATTTCGCTGATGGCATCGCACACCTGGCAAGCTTGCGCGAGGCGAGCGGCAATGGGCTGGGCCGTTTCCACCGCTCGCTCAAGGGGACTTGTATAAATGCCGGCCACGTTCTCGTCGCCAAAGCGCTGAGCCAGACGCTCTGCCTGGGCTCGCCCGACGGATCCGAGATGAACGTCAGGCATCCGGCCGCAGAGAACGGTTCCCACCCGATCATGGTCCGCATGGCGCACGAGATAGAACGTGGTGGTCATCTCGACGCCCTTGCGTTCTCAGTCGCCCTCGCCGTTGATGAAGCGGATCGTCCTCTCTCGCGCTTCGTTGTCGGTGAATTGCTGGGGCGGAGACTTCATGAAGTAGCTGGACGGGCCGGTGAGAGCGCCACCGATCTTACGGTCCATGGCGAGCTTCGCGCATCGTACGGCATCGATCACGATGCCGGCTGAGTTTGGAGAATCCCAGACCTCGAGCTTCACTTCCATGTTCAGCGGAACGCCGCCGAAGGTCGTTCCCTCCAGGCGGATGTAAGCCCATTTGCGGTCGGTGAGCCACGGAACATGATCGCTCGGTCCCACATGGATGTCGCCGGCGGGAAGGGGGATATCCAGCTGGCTTGCGACAGCCTGCGTTTTGGATATCTTCTTCGATTCAAGGCGCTCGCGCTCCAGCATGTTCTGAAAGTCGGTATTGCCGCCGAAGTTGAGCTGATAGGTACGATCGAGGCGAACGCCGCGCTCGCGGAAGAGGTTCGCGAGAACCCGGTGAACAATGGTCGCGCCTACCTGGCTCTTGATATCGTCGCCGACAAGAGGAAGGCCGCGTTCTTCGAACCGCCTGCGCCATTCCGGATTCGACGCGATGAAGACGGGAATGCAATTCACGAAGGCGCAGCCTGCTTCGAGAGCCCGCTCGGCGTACCATTCCGTCGCCTTCTGTGAGCCGACGGGCAGGTAGGAGACGAGAACATCCGTCTTTGACCGACGCAACACCTCCGTGACGTCGGCTTCATCATCGGGAGATTCATCGATCACATCGTGAAGATATTTGCCAAGCCCATCAAGCGTCTTGCCTCGATTGACGATAATCCCGCTTGGGGGAACGGAGGCGAAGCGTTGGGTATTGTTCGGCTCGCAAAAGATCGCGTCTGAGACGTCGCGTCCAACTTTCGAGACATTCACGTCGAAGGCGGCGGAAACTTCGATGTCGCTGATATGATACCCGCCAAGTTCGACGTTCATGAGACCAGGAACCGGCTCATTGCCTTTTGCATCTTTGTAGTAGGAGAGGCCTTGCACAAAGGACGAGGCGCAGTTGCCGAGGCCCACGATGCCGACACGGACTTTCCTCGAACTCATGACTGATCTCCCTTGCACGGCCCGCCGGGTGTTATCTTTTCAGGCAAAACGCGACTGCGGGCCGCAGGCATAGAGCCTCGACCTTTCTTCAAGGCGTGGCCTCCAACGTTTGAAGAAGGTTTGTTGTTCCGCCGAGATTCCGGTCCTGTGACTCTTGTCTTCTTCGCAGATCGCCCAAACTACTATGTTCAAGACAGGAACAAAGATGAAGATGCGTAGTTCTCTCTGCGCACTCACAAGCTTTTGAAGGGGATATATAGCGAAGACCTCGTTCGGCGAGGTCCGCTTCAGGACCCGTTCCCAAACTGGAAGATGTGCTTGTTCCGCGTCGCATTTCCAATTTGAGGATGGGCTGTCGTCTCCTGACTGATCCATCAGCGATTAGACCGGAAACCAATCTGGAGACATCTTGTGACGGATACGATCCTCATTACCGGCGGTGCGGGCTTCATCGGACGCTATGTTGCCCAGGCTTGTTTGGAGCGTGGCCATAAGGTGCGCGTGCTCGACAGCCTGATCGAGCAGGTTCACGGCAACAGCACGCAGGCCGCCGGTCTCAATCCAGATGTGGAGGTTGTCGTCGGCGATATTCGCGAGGAGACGGCGCTTCTTAGAGCCTTGAAGGGAGCCACGAAAGTCATTCACCTTGCTGCCGAGGTTGGCGTCGGCCAAAGCATGTATGCGGTCGACCGCTATGTCTCGGTCAACGATTACGGTACGGCCGTGCTGTTTCAGCAGCTCATCGACAATCCCGTCAAGCGGGTGGTCGTGGCTTCATCCATGAGCATCTACGGCGAAGGTCTCTATAAGGATCCCGATGGCCGCATTCACGAGAATGTCGTCAGGACGCCTCGCAGAAGCGAGAGCGAGTCTTGGGATCCGCTGGACGGGCAAGGGCGCCCGCTCGTCCCCGCTCCGACCCCTGAGTGGAAGAAGCCTGCGCTTGCCTCCGTCTATGCGCTGTCAAAGTATGTCCAGGAGCGGCTGACGCTGACCCTGTGCCCGGCTTATGGCATGGAGGGCGTGGCACTTCGGCTATGGAATGCTTATGGCCCAGGGCAGGCCCTGTCCAATCCCTATACCGGCGTCCTCGCAATCTTTGCGTCGCGGCTTCATAACGGACAGCCGCCGATGATCTTCGAGGATGGTCAGCAGCGTCGCGATTTCGTCCATGTGGAGGACGTGGCGCAGGCGTTCGTTCTGGCCCTGGAGCATGACAATGCTCCAGGGGGTGTCTACAACGTCGGCAGCGGGCAGGACCGTACCGTATCCGAAGTGGCGGAACTTCTGTCCCAGGCGATGAACCGGCCTATGGCGCCGGAAATCACCGGCAAAGCGCGTATGGGCGACATCCGTCATTGCATCGCCGATATCGGCAAGATCCAGCAGGAACTGGGCTATAAACCAGAGAAAGACTTCGCGGAGGGGCTGGCGGAACTCGCCGAATGGGTCGCCAGGCAGGAAGCCAAGGATCTTGTGAACGAAGCCCGGAAGGAGCTTGAGGCGCGAGGTCTGGTGGCATGACGGCGTCCGACACATCGGCCGCAGCGCCGGCTGTCCTCCGTCGCCGCCCGATCCTTGTAACAGGTGGCGCAGGCTTCATCGGCTCCAACCTCGTCGACCGTTTCGCAAGCGAGGGTCATGATGTCCTGATCTATGATGCACTGGCGCGTTCCGGAGTCGATCGGAACCTCGAATGGCTCAAGAAGCGGCACCCGGACAAAGTGTCCGCCGTGATCGGCGATGTCCGGGACGAAGCCTCCGTCACCGATGTTGTCCGCGACGCACAGGCCGTGTTCCATATGGCCGCGCAGGTTGCGGTAACGACGAGTCTCGTCAACCCCCGCGAGGACTTCGAGATCAACGTTCGCGGGACGCTGAACGTGCTCGATGCGCTGAGACAACGCGGCGAGCGTGTTCCGTTGATCTTCGCGTCCACGAACAAGGTCTATGGCGACCTTGCAGACGTCGAGCTGGAGAAGACGAACGACGCCTACAAGCCGCGCGATCCGCGGGTTAGAAACAGCGGGATCGGCGAAGGACGGCCGCTCGATTTTCATACGCCCTATGGCTGTTCAAAGGGCGCGGCCGATCAGTACGTATTGGATTATGCCCGATCGTTCGGAATCCCGACCTGCGTCATGCGGATGAGCTGCATCTACGGCCAGCGGCAAATGGGTACCGAGGATCAGGGGTGGGTGGCCCATTTCCTGATCCGTGCTCTTCAGGGGGAGCCTATCACCATCTACGGCGATGGATGCCAGGTCCGTGACGTACTCGACATCTCCGATGCCGTTTCCGCCTATGCCTCCGCGTGGAGGCGTATCGATGCGGCCCAAGGCAGAGCCTTCAATCTCGGCGGCGGCCCGTCCAATGCCATCAGTTTGCGCCAGCTTCTCACTCATATCGAGGAGGTCATCGGCCGTCCTGTCGAAACGATCTACGACGACTGGCGTGCGGGCGATCAGCGCTACTATGTCTCTGATACAAGCCTCGCAACTCGGGAGCTTGGGCTGAAGCAACCGGTTAACTGGCTCAAGGGCGTGGCTGCTTTGGCGAGGTGGTTGCAGGAGGAGCACGGACGCTCGCCTTCGGGTTCTTCTCCGTCACGTTTGCATAAGGCAGAGGCTTTGTAATGGGAGGTCATGTCGCCTCCGCGTTCGTGGAGCCGAGGTCAGCTATGAACCGGTCTGATGGAATCGCCCATCTGCATGTGCTCATGACGGCGGATGCGGTCGGCGGCGTCTGGCAATACACGCTGGATCTCGCGAGGGGCCTGCGATCGGAATGTGTCAGAACGACAATCGCAGTTTTGGGACCTCCACCCTCGGCAGATCAGCAGGCCATGGCCGAGGCCGTCGGTGCAAGGCTCATCCTGACGGGCCTTCCACTCGATTGGACAGCGGACAATGCATATCAGGTCGAGGGGGCCGGCCGGGCGATCGCTCGTCTTGCGGCGCAGATCGGACCCGATCTCGTTCATCTCAACTCCCCGGCCCTTGCAGCTCACGTGTCGTTCGACATCCCGGTCGTAGCGGTCTGCCATTCCTGCGTGGCAACTTGGTGGCAGGCCGTCAAGGGTGGCCCTCTGCCGGAGGAATTCGTCTGGCGTACGGAACTCGCGGCGAAAGGTTATGCTGCGGCGGACCGGCTGCTCGCGCCGACGCTGGCCTTCGCGCGGGCGACGGCCCAGACCTATGGTCTCGTTCAGGCGCCGCACGTGGTGAGGAACGGCAGGCGTTCCGTGGTGGCGAGTCGATCAGAGTGCGGGGGAGATTACGTCTTCACTGCGGGACGTCTCTGGGATGAAGGGAAGAACTTCGCTGCCGTCGATCGGATCGCATCCCGGCTCAGGGTGCCAGTTCTTGCGGCAGGGCCATTTGACGGTCCGAACGGCGCGCGCGCTGACGTGAACCACGCGAGGCCTCTTGGTCGCTTGAGCGACTCCGAGATCGTCCGACACCTGAGCAGAGAGCCGATCTTTCTCTCCATGGCGCGGTACGAGCCTTTCGGACTTGCAGTCTTGGAAGCCGCTCAGAGGCGATGCGCGCTCGTTCTGTCGGACATCCCGACGTTACGTGAGTTATGGGAGGGCGCTGCGTCGTTCGTTGCGCCCGATGATGATCGGTCGGCGGCTGAGGAGATCGAGCGACTTCTGCAGGATTCGGAAGCCCGCGCCGCAATGGGGCGTGCCGCGCAGGAGCGAGCCGAGGCTTATACGGTTGAATCCATGAGCGCAGGCGTTCTGAGCGCTTACAATTCCGTCTTGCGCCGCAAGTCTCCGAGATCCTCCCTCGAGGGAGCCGCTGCATGAAGTTCGTCTATTTCACGCATTCCCTGACCTCCTGCTGGAATCACGGCAACGCACATTTCCTGCGTGGGGTCTTGCGTGAGCTCGTTCATCGCGGCCATGAGGTCAGGGCCTATGAGCCGCGAGGCGCGTGGAGCCTGGATAACCTTTTGAGGGATCATGGAAAGGAAGGGTTGGGCGCCTATCGTGACCTTTACCCGGAGCTGTCCTCGACGATCTTCGATCCCGATCTCGATTTCGAACAGACCTTGTTCGACGCGGAAGTGGTAATCGTCCATGAATGGAACGAACCCTTGCTCGTCGCAGCCATCGGCAAAGCGCGGCGGCAAGGCGGGCGTTTCACCCTTCTCTTCCATGACACGCACCACCGGGCGGTGAGCGATCCCGACGCCATTCGCCAGTTCGATCTCACGGGCTATGACGGCGTTCTCGCCTTCGGCGAAACGCTCGCGGAGGTCTATCGCCGTTGGGGCTGGGGCAATCGGGTTCATGTCTGGCATGAGGCCGCCGATACACGGCTCTTTCATCCTCCCGCGGAAGAGTCGCAACGGGAAGGGCTTGTCTGGATCGGCAACTGGGGTGACGGCGAGAGAGGCGCGGAACTGGAAAGTTTTCTCTTCCGACCGGCGCAAGCCGTCGGCCTCCCGCTCGACATCTACGGCGTCCGGTACCCGGAGGCCGCCCTTCAAACGCTCGCCCGCTATGGCGTCGCCTATCGTGGATGGCTGCCGAATGCCCGCGCCCCCGAGATCTTCGCAAAGCACCTCGCGACCGTCCATGTGCCAAGGCGCTTTTACGTCGATATGCTCCCGGGTATTCCCACGATCCGCGTCTTCGAGGCTCTCGCCTGCGGCATCCCGCTGATCTGTGCCCCATGGAACGACGCGGAGGGCTTGTTCAGCCCTGGAGCGGATTATCTCGTCGCTCAGAACGAGACACAGATGGAGCGCCATATGAAGGCAATCCTCAACGATGCCGACCTGCGCCGCTCCTTGGTGGAGAATGGCCTCCAGGCCATTCGCAATCGCCATTCCTGTGCTCACAGGACCGATCAGCTACTCACCATTCTTGCAAGTCATGGCGCTTCAGTGCCGATGGAGATGTCTGCATGAAGATCGCTTTTTATGGCTCCAGCCTTCTGTCTTCATACTGGAATGGAGCCGCAACCTATTATCGCGGTCTTCTGAGCGATCTTGCACGCCGCGGCTATAACATCACTTTCTATGAGCCTGATGCTTTCGACCGCCAGAAACACCGGGACATAGAGCTGCCGGCTTGGGCCGAAGTGAAGGTCTATCCGGCGACGGAAGAGGCCATGCGCGGCGTCGTAGCCGAAGCCGCTAAGGCCGACGTCGTTGTGAAGGCTTCCGGCGTCGGTGTCTTCGACAACGAATTGCTGGAAGGAATCATGGCGGCCTCGCGTCCCGAAGCGATCCGCATCTTCTGGGACGTGGATGCACCGGCCACTTTGGCCGAACTGCGCGAAAGCCCCGACCATCCGCTCCATCGCACGATGTCGGCTCTTGATCTTGTGCTCACCTATGGCGGCGGCCCGCCGGTAATCGAAGCCTACGAGGGCTTCGGCGCCCGTCGCTGTATCCCGATCTACAATGCCTGCGATCCAACGACCCATCATCCTGTCCCGGCCGATGATCGATTCAGGGCCGATCTATCGTTCCTCGGAAACCGCCTGCCCGACCGCGAGGCGCGCGTAGAGCAGTTCTTTCTTGGACCGGCCGGGCGCTTGCCGAAGCGCAGCTTCCTGATCGGCGGCAATGGCTGGGAGACGAAAGGAATGCCGGAGAACGTGCGCCATATCGGCCATGTGTACACGCGCGATCACAACGCCTTCAACACGAGCCCGCTGGCGGTTCTCAATATTGCGCGCGATTCCATGGCCAGTACGGGCTACTCGCCCGCCACCCGCGTGTTCGAAGCCGCAGGAGCGGGTGCCTGTCTCATCACCGATGCGTGGATCGGATTGGAGCTGTTCCTGAAGGAGGGCGAGGAGGTTCTGGTGGCGCGCGACGGCAAGGATGTCGCCGATCACGTCGAGGCGCTGACTCCCGATCGCGCGCGCGCGATCGGGGATGCCGCACGTGCCCGGATCATGGCCGAGCACACCTATACCGGTCGCGGCGCAGAGGTCGACGTCATCCTGCGCGAGGAAGCCGCCCAGAAGCGTGAGAGGAGCGTGGCGTGACCAAGCTCCGTGTCGTCGTCCTGGGATTGAGCCTGTCCTCGTCATGGGGGAACGGTCATGCGACGACCTTCCGCGCCTTGCTGAGAGCCTTTGCGGCCCGTGGCCACGACATCCTGTTTCTCGAGCGCGAGGTGCCGTGGTACGCCGCTCATCGCGATCTGAAGCATCCCGATTATTGCCGTCTGGAATTCTATTCCGTTCTGGGGGATCTGGAGCGATATCGTGACGCAATTTCGAATGCGGATGCGGTGATCGTCGGGTCCTATGTGCCGGAAGGCGTCGATGTCGGCTGCTATGTGCAGCGTCTGGCCAACGGCATCGTGGCGTTCTACGACATCGATACGCCGGTCACGCTCGCAAAGCTCGAGCGGGGCGACTACGAATATCTGTCGCCCGGTCTCGTTCCTGATTACGACGTCTATTTCTCCTTCACTGGGGGACCGACGCTCGATGTCATCATGGGACGTTATGGATCTCCCGCTGCAAGAGCTCTGTACTGCTCCGTCGATCCGGAGTCCTATCCGATTCTCGATCAGGAAAAACGCTGGGATCTCAGTTATCTCGGCACCTACAGTCCTGATCGGCAGCCGACCTTGGAGCGGCTTCTGATCGAACCCGCGCGCCGTGCTCCTCACCTGCGCTTCGCAGTGGCCGGCCCGCAATACCCTGACGGGACCCCCTGGCCGGACAACGTCGAGCGTATCGATCACGTGCCGCCGGATGAGCACCCGGCTTTCTATGCACAAAGTCGATACACGCTCAATGTGACGCGTGCCGATATGATCCGTGCCGGATTCAGTCCCAGCGTCCGCCTGTTCGAGGCAGCCGCCTGCGGGACGCCGATCATCTCCGATATCTGGGAAGGCATCGAGACGCTCCTTGAACCGGGGCGTGAGATCCTTCTGGCCTCCAGGCCTGAACAGGTCGTCGATGTGCTCGCGACATGGCCCGAAGACCAGAGAAGGGCTTTGGGTGCAAGGGCGCGACGCCGCATTCTTGCGGAACACACCGCTGCTCATCGGGCGGCCTCGATGGAGCGGGACCTCCTCGAGGCTATCCTGCTGCGGCGCCAGGAACAGCCGTTCGCTTTGGCAGTTGAGTCCTGATCTTGTGAATTCATTCTATCAAGGCATTGCGAAAATGCCGTGCGTGAACGTTGGGGCAGAGCCAGTTTGTACCTTTAGATCCGTCAGGATCTGAAAAGGAGAGCGTTCTGATGAAGAATAGCAATAGTAAGTACGTTCTCGTAGCAGGTGGTGCCGGATTCCTCGGGTCTCACCTCTGCGATGCTCTTCTCAGTGAAGGCGCTCACGTGATCGCCCTCGACAACTTTCAAACCGGGAGAAAGCAGAATCTTCGTCACCTCGAGCGTGAACCGCGTTTCGATATCCTCGACGGCGATATCATCAAGCCTCTGTCGGCTCGGTTGCGTTCCAGGCGTCTCAAGATCGATGAGGTCTTCAATCTTGCCTGTGCCGCGTCTCCTCCGCATTACCAAGCGGATCCCGAGCATACCATGCTGACGAGCGTGGTTGGGACGCACAACCTTCTCACTTTCGCAGAGTCCGTTCATGCGCGTTTTTTCCTCGCTTCGACAAGCGAGATCTACGGCGATCCGGAGGTCCATCCGCAAACGGAAAGTTATTGGGGCAATGTCAACCCGACCGGACCGCGCGCCTGCTATGATGAGGGAAAACGGGCCGCGGAGACGCTTACATTCGACTTCGATCGGGCTAGGCGCGCCGATGTGCGCGTAGCACGGATCTTCAACACTTACGGCCCGCGCATGCGGGCCGATGACGGGCGTGTCGTCTCTAATGTCATCTGTCAGGCTCTCTCGGGCGAGGACATCACGATTTATGGTGACGGGAGCCAGACGCGTTCCTTCTGCTATGTATCGGACCTCGTGGAAGGCTTCATGCGGCTTATGGCTTATGAGGGACCGTTCCCAGGAGCCGTGAACCTCGGCAACCCGGTGGAGCTCACCGTCGGAAACTTGGCCGAAAGGGTTCTGGCGATGACCGGATCGTCGTCCCGGGTCGTCAAACGGCCGCTCCCGGTGGACGACCCGCGTCGTCGGCGCCCCGATATTACCTTGGCCAAGAAGCTTCTCGGCTGGTCTCCTCGGACGTCGCTCGACGCAGGTCTGAAGTCGACGATCGCCTGGTTCTCGGAGGATCGTGCCGACGATGGTCGGCCTCACAAGGTGACGAACCTGGGGGATGCGATCTCGGCCGGGTAGGCGTGAGGTTCATAGTTGTCCTTGTGGATCGTGATGCGCCGGCTCTTGTCGGCGCATTTTCTTTGTTCGCCTGTGAAGCGCGCAAGGAAAAGGCGCCCTTGAAGGGTGCCTTTCTTGTTCTTGTGGTTGATGTCGGCGTTCAGCTTTTCGCAACGCCAATCGTGTCGGCCATCTGGGCGCCCCGAGTCCCCATCGGCTGATCGGTGCCTTCGGTCGTGTCCTGGGCCGTTTGATGCTCCATCTCGGCATTGATCTCGGCGCCAAGCAGAACGATGGTGGTCGACAGCCAGATCCATGTCATGAAGCCAATCACTGCGCCGAGGGAACCGTAGGTCTCGTTGTAGCTCCCGAAATTCGCCACGTACCACGAGAAGAGCATGGAGACGGCGAGCCAAAGGACGGCAGCGACGAGTCCGCCGGGTGTGACCCAGCGCCATTCCGCCTTGTCGCGGCTAGGACCGAAGCGATAGATGAGTGACAATCCGAAGGTGACCCCGATCAGAAGGATCGGCCAGCGCGAGAGGGAGACGAGCCACTCGGTGCCAGAGCCGAGGCCGATGAATCTCAGGATGATCGGAAGCACGATGATCGCTGCGAGAGCGAAGAGAATGAAGACGATCGCTCCCAGGGTGAAGGAGAGCGACAGCGCATTCAGGTGAACGAAACTTCTTTTCTCGTCTTCGCCATAGACAATGTTGAGGGCGTCGAAGATTGCTTTCATGCCGGCATTGGCGCTCCAGAGAGACAGGACCAGACCGAAGATGAAGCCGAAGCCGAGCGTCCCGCCTCCCTGCGAGGCGATGCGCGTCACCTGCTCGCGGATGATGTCGAGGGCGCCGCCGGGTAAGACGCCGGACACAGTGTTCAGGTGATCCTGGATCGTCGCCGGATCCGCGAAGAGGCCGTAGATCGAGACCAGGGCGGCGATGGCAGGGAAGACGGCGAGTAGGGCGTAATAGGTCACCCCGGCGGCAACCGACAGAACGCGGTCTTTATTGAACTCCTCGTAGGTGCGCCACAGGATGTCCTTCCATCCTCGCGCCGGGATCTCGGTCGGCGTGTCTGCGTCTCGCCCGCGGCCCTTCTCCGCAGCAGCATGAGGTGGAGCGTGCTGCTTCTCGCCGATGTCCGAGCCGGTGTTCCGCGCTTGTGCCCGCGCCTGCACGGGGGCTGATGAGGAGCGTCCCGCACGGGGCGAGGAGGGAGCAGGGCGGTCCCCGCTTGCCACGAGGCGCACGAGGGCCCATCCGAGAACCACAGCCCACATGGTCGTGACAGTCGAAGAGGAGGAGGATTGCCGCGCTCCAGGTTGCTGGATAGCCGGATTGTCTGCCATGATCGGACACAGCCTCATTGATCGGTTGCAGGCTAAACGGCCTGGTTCAACCGTAAACCTTCCGAATAACGCAGCGGTTCCACGGGCTTATCTGGGCGTTGGCACGAGGGATTCCATCCCGATACGTAATCGCGCGAGCCGGGGCAGTTCAGAGGGCTGTGCATGCTTGCATTTTGAGCGGCGCCTTTAACCCGGATGCAAGATTCTCTGGACCAGTGTCTCCCACAAGCCACGAGGAGGGTCTGAGATGGACGATTGGTCAGGACGCAAGTGGGAGCCGGTGACCGAGGAGCGCCTGCTCCGGGCGATCGACGTGCTTGTCGATATTGCGAAGGAGCATGGACCGACCTTCGATCCGGTTCTTGAAACGGTTCGGCAAGAACTGCACCAGTTCCGCAGTCGCGCTGTGCCTGTGGCCGATCAGGCCGATGAAAGCCTGCTCCGCAAGGCAAGCTGAGCCAGCCACCGTTATAGTGCTTGAAAGAAAGCATCGCCGGTATCGGATTGATCGGGCGATGCTTGCATCTTCAGACCGGCCGACGGCCATAGATCAGGCGGACTGAAGCTGTTCCTCGCGGACAAGGCGTGCGGGGCCTTCCCGATCTCCCTTGATATGGTACTGGAAACCGTTTCTGTCGGCGGGAAGAAGGCGCGTGACTTCCCAGACGTCCTGGGAACGGGTGACATCGATAGCCGTCACCATGTTCAAGAATGCCTCGACGGTATTCGTGCTCGCAAGCTTGACCAGTCGCACTTGATCCCCAACCTTGAACCTGTGCGACGCCAT
The DNA here is from genome assembly GCF_034627025.1 of Microvirga lotononidis. NCBI lineage: Bacteria > Pseudomonadati > Pseudomonadota > Alphaproteobacteria > Hyphomicrobiales > Methylobacteriaceae > Microvirga > Microvirga lotononidis. Next base: position 2,314,409 of record NZ_CP141048.1, read on the forward strand.
AGCCCGGATCCCCCGAATAAAAGCCACCTGAGCAGTAGGAACTAACATAAGTTAGTTTCGTTCCATCGCTCATGATGAACAATTATTCAGACGATACGCCTGTGGTTCTCCTCGTCGAGGACGAACTCCTGGTGCGAATGGCGGCGGCGGAGGATCTGCAGGATGCGGGCTTCCATGTGCTGGAGGCCGCCAATGCCGATGTCGCCCTGGCCGTTCTGGAAGCCTGTTCTCATGATGTGCAGGTGCTGTTCACGGATATCGATATGCCGGGAACCATGAATGGCCTGGATTTGGCGGAGAACGTCCAGCAGCGCTGGCCGCACATCTCTCTTTTGATCTCATCCGCCTATCACAAGCCGCTTCCTGAGCAGATCCCCGATGACGGCCGCTTCGTGCCGAAACCCTATTCCAGCGAGGATGTGGTCAAGCATATCCGTGAACTGGTAACGAGTCATTGACGCCGGAAAGGGCTCGAAAAGAACTCTCGGGACAGGGCGCCGCCAAGCTTTACAGGCCGGCATCGTTGACGGTGATGGTCATCGTGAAGCTTCGCGTTTCACTCGGTTGGATCAGAACGTTCCCTGGTTTGTCGGCAAATTCTCCGTCGAATCCTTCGGGATCCGCATGGCCTTGCCAGGGTTCGATGCAGATGAAACCCGCTCCGGGCTTGGTCCAGATACCCAGATGCGGCATATCCGGAAAGTCGATCCGGATCGAACCGCCATCGGGCGCTCCATAGGTAACGGACCTGCTCTCAAGGCGGTCGAAAACAAGGGCATCTGCCTCGAAGAGATGATCCTGCAAGCGGAGCATTCGTCCCTGGACAGGACTTTCCTCGACATCCCGGCTGATGAGCCCATCCACCGGCCGACGGACCGGGGCCGCCTCTTCGCGCTCGAAGCGGACAGCATGAGCGTCCCGCGGTGCTCCATAAGGCAGGGGCCATCGAAAGGCCGGGTGGAAGCCGAAAGAGGCAGGCATGGCCTTAGCGCCCTTGTTGATCACCGAGGCTGTGATCGTCAGCGTGGCGTCCTCGATCCTGTAGGACACGTCCAGCGCGAACCGGAATGGATACTGCCCCAGCGTGGTCTCGCCGGAAACGAGGCTGAACCGGCATTCGGACGGATCCGCCTCCCGGATCGCGAAGAGAGCCGTGCGTGCGAAGCCGTGCTTCGGCAGCCCGTATTCCGTTCCGCCGACCCGGATGTGATCGTTCCGCACGCGGCCGACGATGGGAAAGAGCAGAGGAGAGCGCCCTGTCCAGAAGGCGGGGTTACCGTCCCACAGAAGGTCCCGGCCCATCTCGTCTTGAAGGCGCACGAGCTCCGCACCTTTCTCTGACATCTGCGCCCGAAGACGGGGGCTCGAAATGGTAACGTTCATCCGGCGGCTCCTTGGCCTGAATCTCTGTCCGGACAAGGAGTATCGGCTAAAAGCAGCTCAAGCTAGAGCGGCAGGGCGCTGTTGAACGCGAAAGACCGACCTTCGCTCGCGGTTCTCCGGAAACTAGCCGTTCCTGACGAGATCCGGGAGGGATTGCGCCAAGTCGTTATAGTTAAATGGTTTTTCCCATCTCGGGATGTCAGCGTAGATCGGCGGAACCGAAGCGGGAGCATAACCGGTCGTGAACACGAAGGGGACGCCCTGCTCGATGAGGGTATCGGCGATCGGGAATGCGGTGCATCCACGAAGATTGATATCGAGCACCGCTGCATGGACCTTCTCTGTCGAAGAGAGAAGAGCCAATGCCTTCTGCTGATCCGATGCGGGTCCGACGACGTCAGCGCCGAGGCTCTCTAACGCTTTGGCCATATCGTCGGCGATGAAATATTCGTCCTCGACTACCAGGATACGGCAATGATTGAGTAGCTGACCGAGTGGAGAATTCATCATACACCTTCTCTTCGGTATACCCGTTGACGCTCGCGCTCCCTTGCCAAGCTTATATAAACACCCCGAGAGATAACAGAAGTGAAGGGGTGGGCGTTCCAAGCAAAACACGGAACGATAGGGACGGGCTGCAAGGCCAGCGATGGAGGTTTTGCTTGTCGCTGCGAGTCATATGCTCATGACAGCTGATCCACGTGCAGAAGACCATCCCCCTCCTCACCAGACTGCCGCCTTGATCAGGCCGTGAGCGGGATCACCTTCGTCACAGGGAAATCCCGCTGCTTCGCAGCCTTTCGTTTCGCTCCTTGCGCGGTTTTATGAGCATCGCGTTCCAGCGCTTCACGAGATCCGGGATTTGGGAGGCGGCCATCGGCTTTGCATAGAGATAGCCCTGAGCATGGTCGCAGCCCAACTCGCGCAGCCGGCGCGCTTGGCCATGTGTTTCCACGCCCTCTGCCGTCACTTGGAGCTGCAGGCTTCGACCAAGGCTGATGACGGCAGTGATGATCGCCTCATCGTCGGAATCCTTCTCCAGATCCCGCACGAAGCTGCGGTCGATCTTGATATGATCCACAGGGAACTGCTTCAGATGAGTCAGAGAAGCATAGCCGGTGCCGAAATCATCGAGTGCAATCTGGATCCCACTTTCGCGGAACTGTGTCAGTGCGGAGGAAACGTTATTGGCGTTTCTGCCCAGCAGAACCGTTTCCGTGACCTCGACCTCGAAGGAACTCGGCGGTACCTTCATCCAGTCGAGGGTCCTCAGCATCGTATCCACGAGATGCGACTGGCCGAACTCGGCTGGCGACAGATTGAGCGCAATACGGCCGAATGGAAGGTCCTGATCGAGCCACTGGCGCACGTCGGCCGCGACTTTCGAGGTCAGGAGCTTGCCGATGGAGGCCGCAATTTCATGATCTTCGAACACGGCTCCGAAGAAGCCGGGCGTCAGGATGCCTTTCGTCGGGTGCTGCCAGCGCGCCAGTGCTTCAAGACCCACGATTTCGCCTGTCGCGAGGCTTACCTTAGGCTGATAGAACGGAATGATTTCATCGTTGGCGAGGGCCTCGCGCATTCCGCGTCCGAGGGAGACACGCTGCTCGAGCACCTGGCGCATCTCAGGCGAGTAGGTGACGACCCGGTTCCGTCCTTGCGATTTTGCCTGGTACATCGCAATGTCCGCGTCCTTGACCAACTCCGCCGGCGTTCCATCGTGGTCTGGAAAGGCCGCGATGCCGATGCTTACCCGGCTGACGAGAGACCGCTTCTGATAGGTGAAGGGCTGGCGCAGCATCTCGGCAATCAGGGCACCCAGGCGCGTGGCATTCTCGAGTCTCAGCGGGTCGATGACGAGCACGGCGAACTCGTCGCCTCCGATCCGGGCTACGGTGTCACAGCTGCGAACCATGGCGGAGAGGCGACGCGCGGTCTCCTGAAGCAAGGCATCTCCCGCATCGTGCCCGAGAGTGTCGTTGATATCCTTGAAATCGTCCAGGTCGATCAAGAGCAGACTCACGCATGTGTCGTTCTGCTTGGCTGCGTTCAGAGCTGCCTCGAGGCGGCGTTGAAAGAGATTGCGATTGGGAAGACGCGTCAGTCCGTCATGATTGGCCGAACGCCATATTTCCTCCTCCGCTTCCCTCTGCTCGCTGATGTCGAACGTTACGCCGACGATACGATCAGGCGCCGCTCTTTCCGCGCGCGCGCGCAGCCACCGGATCGCTCCGCTTGGCATGATGTAGCGGCACTCGACCGAGTCCGATCCGCTGATTTGTATTCTCTCCAGGAAGTCTTCAACCTTGTGGTGATCATCAGGGTGAAGGCCTGTCATAAAGGTCTTGTCGGCTCCAGGCTGGATTCCCAGAAGCGCGAGCGAATTGTCTGATCGTGTCGTGATCCCGGTCTGCGGATTGAGTTCCCACGCAATCATATGGGCTGCCTTCAATGCAAGTTGAAGGCGCTCCTCGCTCGCGCTCAAGGCCTGTTCGGACTGCTTGCGTTCGTGAATATCCAAGGCGATGCCGAACCATTGCTCGACCTTGCCCTGCTCATTCTTGAGAGGCTCGCCTCGGACGATGAACCAGCGATGCATCCCATCAGATGCACGCCGAAGGGGCATCTCCATTTCAAAAGTTATGCCCTTCCTGATGGAAGCCTTCCATAACCCCAGGATGCTATCCCGGTGCAGCGGGTGGATGACCGAATGCCATTCCTTGCAGCCGGTGTCAGTTCCTAATCCCGTATACTCATACCAAACGTCACTACAATAAGTGAGCTCGCCATCCGCATCGCTGAACCAAACGATCTGCGGAGAGGTGAAGGAGAGCGGCATCGCTTCGACGAGCGTACGGAGGCGCCTTTCGCTCTTGCGCAGGTTCTGTTCCGCTTTTCGGAACTCCGTAACGTCGCGAGAGATGCACAGGCACCCTTGTGGGGTTCCGTCCCGATTCATGATGGCCGTCGTGACGACATCCCACCATTGCCGCGTTCCTGTCGTAGTTTCGCGGGACGCCTGAAAGCGTCCGGTTCCACCGGCTTTGGCCTTCTCGAAAGCTTCAGAGGCATCTTCCGATGCTGCGCCGCTCCAGAAGGACGCCCAGTCGACCCCGTCAGTCGAGCTGAAGTCTGCTGCTTCCTTTTCGCGCAGCCCGCCGCGGCTCATGAAGCGCAGGTGTCCCTGCAGGTCGAAAACCTTGATCCAATCATTCGAACTTGCCAGAAGGCGCCGCGTGAACTCCTCACTGTCTGCTGCCATTCTCGTGGCAAGCTTCAGATCGAGTTGAGTCATGACCGTCTCAGCGAGAGCGGTCAGTGCGTCTTCCTGCGGCCTGCTCAAGCCAGAGGGGCGTGCCTCGTAATCGAGCACGCACAGCATTCCGAGCGGCAAGCCATCCTTGGTTCTTAAAGCGGCCCCGGCATAGAACGACGGCATTGCGCTGCCATCCGCATGCTCTCTCCTAAACCGAGGATCGGCAGCGATATCGCGAACAACGAATACGCCGGGCTGCTGGATCGCATGGTTGCAAATGGAGAACTCACGCGGCGTCTCGCGGATCTCAAACCCAATCTTGGATTTGAACCACTGCCTGCGCTCGTCCAGGAAGGAAATGAAAGCGAACGGCGCATCGCAGATGTGGGCCGCGATCCGGGCGATGTTATCGAACTCGATCTCTGGTGCGGTATCCAGAATGTCATATTTCTGGAGCGCAGCAAGACGATCGACCTCCTCCCATGGAGGAAGAGTGCTGGAACCAGCATATTCCATCATTCGAAATCGGTCCGCTCGGAGGCGTCTGGGTTGTTCGGGGCATGTCGGAGTCTAACCGACGCAACGGAACAGCATCATGCATCGAGAGTTACTCGATCCGTTGCTCACAGAACATCCGGGCTCAGACCGGTAAAATGGCAGAGCGTCATGCCGCCCATGAACAGGCGCGCCATAGTGCTGATCGATCTATTGTCCGCAATCATTTGAACTATAGTCGGCTCAAGGCATAGCGTTCGTCTCAGACCGTGGTCAAGAAGCGGAAAAGCTCCTCAAGATTCACAGTTAACAATTTCTTAACGGACGCCTCATGACAGGGCGGGAGAGCTCGTCCCGTCATCGCCGTCGATTCCCATTCGCTATCTAGAGCACCAGACGTGCAATCGAACTCACGCCCGGGGCTCCAAGGTTTTATTCTCTGGCATCTTCTCACGCAAAGCCGGTTCCCACTTTCGCGTTCGATCCTTTGCGAACCAAGGTATGCCTCACGCAACCTTCATGCGGCACAACGCCCTACAGGGGCGATGTGCTCCTCACGTGTCGATTCGCAGAGCCGACGGCGCTCGTCCGTGACCTGGAGTCCGACGAACGTACGCGAACCGGCCCCCGATCCTGAGGCGCAGGCGTATCGTAGAATAGGTGGTTCTACGTACGCCAAGATTGCGGAAATTACGTAGCGATTGGCGTGAAAAGGCTCCTTTGGAGCGAGCGCATAAGCAACATTGCAACATTAAAGAGTGGGAAAATGTCAGGTTTTTCAGGTCTTTGCTCCGATGGATGAGAGCTGCGCCTATAAACCCGGCACCGAGGCGACCGGTTTAAGGACTGCTTAAGGTTGGTTAAGAGGCATTAACCATAACCTGGGAGGCGCTCCCATTATTTACGTATTGTCCGCGCATTCGCTAAATTATAGTTTCTGGACGTCGCTGCAAAACACAAATGCGTTGAGTAAAAATACTAAGGCGGCATGTAAAACCTAATTAGAACGCGCTTAATTATTAAGGCGGGGCAGAATAACATGTATATCGTCGTCGATGACCGGCAGATGGTTACGTCCGGATATGTTGCGAGCTTCAAGCGAGAAGGCATATCCTCCCTTGGCTTATATGCAGATGAATTTACCGATTGGTTGGAATCGGCATCGGATGCAGATCTCGAGGCTGTTCAGGGCTTCGTTCTAGGAACCTTCGAAGAGCGGGTTCATTCTGCCGAGAGCATTCGCCGCTATTCCAAGGCTCCCATCATCGCTTTGAGCGATGTCCGCTCTCTCGAAGAGACGCTCGAACTCTTCACGGCGAAGTTCGACGACGTCGTCCGTAAGCCTGTCCATGTCCGGGAGATCTTGGCCCGCTCGGAAGCGATCTGGCGAAGGGTCAATGCGAACGCAGGAAAGAAGACGCAGAGCGATAACGACCGTCTCAAGGTCTTCTTCGATGGTCGCGATCCGGAGATCGACGGGTTGCCCCTGTCGCTTCCTCGCCGCGAGCGGCATATCCTCGAGTATCTCGTTCGAAAGAGAGGTCATCGCCTGACCAAGAAGCAGATCTTCGACGCGGTCTATGGAATCTACAGCGACGATGTGGAGGACAGCGTCGTTGAGGGGCATATCAGCAAGCTTCGTAAGAAGCTTCGTCAGCGCCTCGGCTATGATCCCATCGATGCAAAGCGGTACATTGGATATTCCTACGTCGGAGCGGCCTCCTGAAACAGCTGCCTGACGAGATCGTCGGACGGGTGCGAACCGTCAGGTCCGTTATAGCATTGATGCACTGACTGCGGTCCCCGTGTAGGATCTTCCAGCACGGTGGCCGTTCGTCTTTCATGAAACGTGCAGAGTCCATAAGCAGCGTCGGCAGCCGCTGGGGCACTCTCGCAAAAAAGTGGAATTGGTTCTCCAAACGATCCGCATCCTGACGAGTGGGCTGGCAGATAAAGCCCAATAGTCGGTTCGATGCTTTAATGCCTTAAATAAATCTCATACCCGTTCCGCGCGTTAACTTTATTGCAGGAAACGGGCCAGTATTCTTCCTCAACGTCAAGATCGAAGCTGTCAGGACAGGGTAAGCATTATGGAGTGACGCACGCGGCCGGCAGAGGCGGCAAAGCGGCTCCAAAGTGGCCCGTCGAAGAAGATCGGCGAAGGGTCTGGCGCAGTGAAAGCGTATGGGGCAGGGCATGACAATAAGAACAATGCCGATCTCAATTCAGAAGCAATCGCGTTCGGGCGAGATGCGTCTAGGCGGTTGAGTGCGGAGCAAGGAAGCTCCCCTGCATTCGCAAGCGTGGACATGACGTTCAGCGCTTTGTTGCCGGCGTGAAGGCCGCGCGATCCTCCACCTGAAGCGGCTTGATGATCAATGCCGATCAGTTCGCGTAGTAAGAGTTGAGACACGGCAATGGACGACCTTCTTCTTGAGTTTCTCACCGAGACCAACGAGCATCTCGAGACGGTCGATGTGGAGATGGTCCGCTTCGAGCAGGACCCGAACAACGAAGCGATTCTCAGCAACATCTTCCGCCTGGTTCATACGATCAAGGGGACCTGCGGCTTCCTCGGCTTGCCCCGCCTCGAGGCGCTTGCGCATGCGGCCGAGACCCTGATGGGGAAGTTCCGCGATGGGATGCCGGTTACGACTCCTGCGGTTTCGCTGATCCTCGTGACGCTCGACCGGATCAAGGAGATTCTCGGAGAACTGGAGCGCCAGGGCGCGGAGCCGGAAGGTTCTGACAACGACCTGATCGAGCAGCTGGAACGAATGGCCTCGCAGGAGGCGCCCGCTCCCGAAGCGGCTTCGGCGCCGTCGTCGCAACAGGCATCGGGACAATTGGTATATCAGGTGCTTGAACGGGAACTGCGTCCGGGAGAAGTTTCGCTCGATGAACTCGAGAGGGCATTTCAGGAGGCGCCGGGCCCTGCAAAGGCGTCGACATCCGGTACCCTGACGTATCAGGTGCTCGAACGGCCCCTGAAGCCAGGCGAAGTGTCCCTCGACGAACTCGAGCGCGCCTTCCGTGAGGCGCCGGGACCGGCTCCGCTCGTCATCGAGAAGCCGTCTGCGCCTTCCGTGAAAGAGGAGGTACCGCTTCCGTCGTCCCCTCAAGCCGCCAAGAAGAATACCGAGGCCTCGGATTCGAGCGAGGGCGGGGAAGGGATAGCCGGCAAGGTCCAAACCATCCGCGTCAATGTCGATACGCTCGAGCACCTGATGACCATGGTGTCGGAGCTCGTTCTGACACGCAATCAGCTGCTCGAGATCGCCCGGCGGAGCTCCGAGGATCACGGCTACAAGGTGCCTCTGCAGCGTCTTTCGCAAGTCACGGCCGAGCTGCAGGACGGCGTCATGAAGACCCGCATGCAGCCTATCGGGAACGCATGGCAGAAGCTGCCGCGTGTCGTTCGCGACCTATCCAACGAGCTTTCGAAGAAGATCGAGCTCGTGATGCAGGGAGCCGACACCGAGCTCGACCGACAAGTACTGGAGGTGATCAAGGATCCCCTGACGCATATGGTCCGCAACTCGGCCGATCATGGGATCGAGAGCCCGGCGGATCGCAAGGCAGCCGGTAAGCCCGAGAAGGGCACGATCCGCCTCAACGCGTATCATGAGGGTGGCTCGATCACCATCGAGATCGCCGATGACGGCAAGGGGCTTAACTTCGCGGCCATCCGCAAGAAAGCCGTGGAAAGGGGCATTGCTGGCGACGCTGAAGTGGAGCGGATGAGCGATGCCCAAGTGGCCAAGTTCATCTTCCATCCCGGCTTCTCAACCGCCGCGAAGGTGACCTCGGTGTCCGGTCGTGGCGTCGGCATGGATGTGGTCAAGACGAATATCGAGCTGATCGGCGGCACGGTGGACATCCGTTCCGAGCAGGGGCGCGGGACGACTTTCACGATCAAGATTCCGCTGACCCTAGCCATCGTCGCGGCGCTCATCGTGGCTTCCAAGGATCAGCGCTTCGCCATTCCGCAGGTGGCCGTGTCGGAGCTCGTCAGGGTCTCTCCCGCCTCGGAACATTCCATTGAACGGATCAACGGTACGCCCATCCTGCGCCTGCGCGACCGGTTGCTGCCGATCGTCCCGCTTTCGAAGGTCATGGGCCTCTCCACGGATGAAGATGCGAACCATGGCTTCGTGGTCGTCACGCAGGTTGCTCATCAGCGCTTCGGCATCCTGGTGGACGGAGTCTTCCATACGGAGGAAATCGTCGTCAAGCCGATGTCGTCCAAGCTGAGGCATATTCAGCTCTTCTCCGGCAACACGATTCTCGGTGACGGGGCCGTGGTGCTCATCATCGACCCCAATGGTCTCGCCCGGATGGTCGGATCGGGCGCCGATACCAACGAGTTCCAGACCGATGCAGGTCTCGAGCAGACGGTAGCGGCCGCGGAGGAACTGACGAGCCTTCTCGTCTTCCGCGGCGGAGGCGAAAGCCTCAAGGCGGTGCCTTTATCCTTGGTGACGCGCCTTGAGGAAATCGACGCCTCCACGATCGAGTGGTCGAGCGGACGGCCGGTGGTCCAGTACCGCGGGCGTTTGATGCCGCTGGTGTCCTGCGACGAGGAACTCGCCATCAAGCGGCAAGGCATGCAATCCCTGTTGGTGTTCTCCGATGGTGAAGTCTCCATGGGGCTCGCAGTCGCCGAGATCGTGGATATCGTCGAAGACAAGCTCGATGTAGAACTGCTCGCGGAGCGCTCGGATCTCGTCGGATCCGCCGTCGTTCGTGGCCGCACTACGGAAATCGTCAACATCGCCCATTACCTCCCGATGGTACTCGAGACATGGTCTCGCAAAGATCGGCGCAACGGGCCGGACAGGTCCCTGCTCCTGGTCGACAGCTCGACCTTCTTCCGCGACATGCTCGTCCCTGTCCTCAAGGCATCGGGCTATCGTGTCCAGACGGCCTCGACAGCCCAGGAAGCCGTTCGCCTGCTGTCCAACGGATTGCAGGTCGACGTGGTCGTAACGGATCTGGAACTCACGGGGCATTCGGGCTTCGCGCTCGTGGCCTCCTTGAGGGCAGACCCGCACCACAGCGCGACGCCCGTCATCGGCATGACCGTCAAGCCCGACCCGCAGCAGATCGCCCTGGCGAGAAAGCTGCGCATCTCAGAAATCGTTTCGAAGATCGACAGGCGTGGGCTGCTCGCCGCATTGGCCGAGCTCAACGCGTCTCTTGAAGAGGCTGCATGACCATGAAACCGATCGAACCGATCACATCCGCGGTGACCAAGGGAGCTTCCAAGCAGATGGAGTTCGTAACGGTCATGGTTGCGGGGCAACTGCTCGGCCTGCCCATAAGCCGGGTTCACGATGTTTTCGTCGTCAGCGAGATGACCACCGTGCCGCTGGCGCCCGGTGAGATTGCAGGCCTTCTGAACCTGCGCGGCCGGGTCGTCACCGCGGTCTCGCTTCGGCGGCGTCTGGGCCTCGGCGATGCCGGCGGAACGGAGCGTCGGATGGCCGTAGGGCTGGAGAATCACGGTGAGGCTTATGGCTTGCTCGTGGACGAGGTCGGAGAGGTCCTCAAGCTCGATCCGGACGGGATGCAGCCCAATCCGGTCCATATGGACCGAGGCTGGGTCGGCCTGTCGCAAGGGGTGCATCAGCTGCACGATAAGCTGCTGATCGTCCTAGACGTGGATGCTGTCCTGGCCTTCGAGACCGAACGGGAAGCAGCGTAATTCATTCATCGTCCAAGCCCGTTTTCGGGCCCTTAAGGATCTAGAACCGTGAGCCTTGATCTTTCTACCCCCGTCCTGGTCGTCGATGATTATCAGACGATGGTCCGAATCCTTCGCAACCTCCTCAAGCAGATCGGCTTCAACGACGTCGATGATGCCTCCGACGGACAGGCGGCGCTGGAGAAGCTGCGGGCGAGGAAATACGGTCTTGTGATCTCCGACTGGAATATGGCGCCGATGACGGGCTATGAGCTGTTGCAACATGTTCGCTCCGATGCGGAGCTGAACTCTCTGCCGTTCATCATGGTCACCGCTGAAGCAAAGACGGAGAACGTCGTCGCGGCCAAGAAGGCCGGCGTCAACAACTACATCGTAAAACCCTTCAATGCCGAGACGCTGCGGACGAAGATCAGCGCCGTCTTCAACGGATAAGTGATGGCGGGCAGGGTCATGAAGCCACGTAAAAGCTATCGCATCGAAGCGAGCATGGATCCCCTTCAATACGATGAGGGGATACAGGAGCGCCATTCCGAGATCATGAGCATGCTCGGCACGATCAAGGAATCCATCGTTCCCGCACGCGAGATCTCAGCGTCCCTGCTCGAAGAGCATCGGCGCGACATGCAGGAGGCCCTTCGCCTGAAGGTGGAGCTCGACTCGATCTACGAGGCCATCGAGCGGACCAAGAGGGAGATCGCGACCCTTCGCTATGCCGGCGCCCAGGGCCAGGAGATCACTCGTGTGACCGATGAGCTCGGGGCCATCGTTCTCGGAACCGAGACGGCGACCAATTCGATCCTGGCCGCGGCCGAGAGGATCGACGATCTCTCCAGCAACCTGTCCTCGCGCCTGACCGGAGGAGACCAGGAGATTGCCCGCGAGATCCTGGATCATGTCATCGGCATCTTCGAAGCCTGCAACTTTCAGGACATTACGGGCCAGCGCATCAGCAAGGTCGTCAATGCGATGAAGTTCGTCGAGGAGCGGGTTCATCACATGATCGACATCTGGGGCGGCCTTGAAAGCTTCAAGGACATCGAGCCGGTGGACGAGGCGGGGCGAAAGGGAGAAGCGGCGCTCCTGAATGGTCCCGCTCTCGCGACCGACAAGGGTGTAACATCCCAGGATGCCATCGACGCGCTCTTCGATTGATGAGGCGCCTATGAGCGCTGCCTGAAACGGTACCCGTCCTTGCAGACGCCGGGTACCGTCCCGTCACGACGCCATCGAATCAAGCTGCACCATCCGACCCGCAGGTCAGGTCATCTGCAGCAATTCCCTCACGTCCGGCATGGCCACGAGATCCATGATCCGTCGGAAGCCTTGCTCGCTGACCGTGAGGATCATTCCCCCGCACACATGGCCTGAACCGGAAAACCTGTAGGTCAGGACATTGGCCGGGCGAAGGGCGCCCTGTGCATGAGAGACAAAGCCCTGCAAGGATCCACGGCGATCATTGTGCCCATTGACAACGGCCATGCCGTTGTACTCGCCCGCCACCGCGTAGGGGATCATGCGCAGTCGGTTTCTATTGTGAAAGCCGACTGCAAGGTTTGTGTTTGCCAACGCGACCGCGACGTTCTCGGCGAAATGTAAGTTCCCTTCAAACGAGATGGACCTTCCGAAACCTCGGAAACAATCAAAAACGGCAATGGCGTTGAGATTGTCGAGGCACATGAAAACGCGAGCGTGATCGTAGCCGGGGCCGTACACATTCGTCCTGACGCGAACGATGTTCGCATTGGCGAGCGACGTTCTCGCCTCGATCCATCCCCGGCCCGACGATTGATCGCGCCCGTCCGGCCTGGCGACGTTGTGTGCCCGAGACGATGCCAGGAAATGCCGGATCGAGCCCGTGTCATGAAGACTCGACCCGCCGGGATCCGTGATCCACCGGGTGCCGCGGGCCGTGTACACAAAGGATGAGCAGTTGAAATGGCCATTCTCGCGCCGCTGCTCCCCGAAGGAGGCGCACAAATAGCTCCAGTGCGGCTTACGCTCGTAATCCCGGAAGACGATGATACCGTCGTTGTCCGAAACAAACGTCCGTGGACCGGTCGGATAAGACAACTCCTCCGCCAGTTCAGAGTCAGTCAGGAGCGCGCGCCCATGACTGGAGATCAGTCGCCGGAGCCAGGAGGCATGGTGATAGCCCTGAGGTGCATCGCCGATAGGGGGAAGCATTCCGCCCGGATCTGTCACTCCGACGATGATTTTGAGTCCGGCCCTCAGACGATCAGATAGGCGCTCTCGAAAGTCCCTTGCCTCCGGTTCGCTCCCGAGGCTGTGCGTCAGGAGCAATCCGATGGAGATGATCTCAAGCCGCTCATGAAGCGACTGCTCGATGGACGAGCCATCGGGGCCGATCACTTGCTCGAATCCGCTGCGGAGTTGAGCACGCGCGATGGATCGCCAGTATGATGCTAACGGAAAGAGAGGAATGGCGCGGCCAACGGCAAGCAACGCGCATGCGGTACGCACCTGAAGGACGGAAGGCGAGAAGATGTTCTGGCTTACAATTTCGGAGAGGGCGAAACCGCATCGTATGATCTCGGCGAAGAGCGACTGCCGACGTTTGATGTCCTTGCCGTTCTTCGAGCCTGCGACCATCGCGAGGAGATGCAGAAGCACTTCGATGCGCGTCGCCATCGCGAGTGGATACGTGCTCAAGGCATCCTTGGGCTCATCCCACGTATTGGATTGGACCCACGACAGTGCAAGCTCCACAGCTCTCTCGGGGCCACCGAGTTCAGGCCGGCCGGCGAGGTCAAGGAGCCACGAAAGAGACTGGAATTCCAGGCGCCATGCAGGAGACTTGTACGGGTCTTCCGTCCATTCGATGACCTCGGGGAGGGGCCATGGCTCAAGACCGCATAAGGTCAATCGGCCATCGATGATAGCCGGTGCTTCTTCGAGCTGGATGGCTTTAAGGCGATCATGAAAAGTGAGCAGAGGCCCAAGGTTCTTCGAGTCGATCCACTGGTCGACCGGGCTCGCGCGCAGCCGCGGAGATTCGACCGGGTGATGAACATGAAGGCGATCGCGCACCTTGTCCAGGAAACTCAGCGGATTGGTAACGTCGTCCTCCAGAATGTTCTCGAGCAGGAGATCATCTCCGATTGAGACCTCCAGGGGAGCGACCAAACTGATCTGGGACTCGTCCTCCAAGACCTGAAAGCCAAGTTCGACGGTCGCGGCACCTGATGGAGGCGTCAATTCAAGCGTGAAGCGTCTTGCCTGTCGGTGGATCGGAATATCGAGGAGGGGGCCGTAAGCCGGTGACGACGAAACACCCTCATAGGGAGGCGGAATTTGCTTGCCTTTCGCATCCCGGAAGATGATCCGCGCCAAGGCCCCATCACTCGCTTTGCCGCTGTTGATCAGTTGCCCGCGGACGAGGAGGGGATGCCCGGGAGCGACCCCGTAGTTCAGCCAGAGCGGCGTCATGCTCAGAGCCCACCAAGCACGGCGCGCAGTCGCTATCGGCCTGTCGCCTGACGGGGATGCCGAAGGCTCCTCATGTGCAGACAGGGACGCCTCGACATTTTGACGGATGCTGAGCTCTCCGACCGTGAACGGATGCGAGTTGCGCCAACTGCGGATCGTCAGGGTCAGGTGGCGTGCCGGCGCCGGGACGAAGAAGTTGAAGAGCACCCGAGCTGAATGAGAATCATCGCTGCTTCGGTCATGGAACGCCGGGCCAGCGATGTAATGGCTGTGAGGATCGATCTGTGTCCTTGACAGTCCTGGGACATAGGCGAAGTCGATGTTCGATCCATCTTCCGCCAGGAAGTCGATTCCGACCGATGCAAAGTCGAGGACGGAGCGGGCTTGCTCCTCCGTATGCCAAGTGATCTGAAATCCGACCTCGCACCAGGTATCGCCGGCAATGTCCTTGATGTCGAAAACGATCCGGGACCAGCGGTTGTGGTTCGCGACGACATGAGCGTCGCCTGTAGAGCCTTCTGCAGCCTGGTCCCGTAGAGCCAAGGAAATTTGTCTGACTTCAGGCATGCGGATGTCAAAGCCTTATCAAGGAATTTCATGAGCTAGGAGCGTGCGGAGACACGACGGGCCGGACCTGAGATGCGGAACGGCTTGGGACGAGCATGGCATCTCCGCGGCTTATGGGGCCGAGGGCGTCTATCCAGCCATACCTGCCTAGCTTCCGATAGCGACTTCAAGAAACAGGGCCATGCGGATCAGCTCGGAAAGACTCTTCGCTTCCATCTTCGACATGACATTGGATCGATGGATTTCCACTGTACGGATGCTGATGTTCAGTTCGTGCGCGATCATCTTATTGGCTTTTCCGGCGACAAGCCCATCGAGCACCTGACGCTCCCGCTGGGACAGCGACTGCAGTCTGGCTTGGGTGCGAAGAAGCTCCTGGTTCTTTCGGACGCTTTTCTCATCGCATACCAAAGCGAAGCGCACCACCTCTAGGAACCGATCTTCCCGGAAGGGTTTCTCAAGGAAGTCGATGGCTCCGACTTTCATGGCCTCGACCGCGAGAGGAATGTCTGCGTGCCCTGTCATGACGACAACCGGAACATTCAGACCGCGACCATGGAGGCGGCGAATGAATTCCAGACCGTCGATCCCCGGCATGCGGACATCCGTGACGATACAGCATCTCCCAGGATCTTGAACCTCGTCGAGGAACGCCTTCGCGGACTCGTAGAGACGAACGTTCAGTCCGGCCGATACCAGAAGAAACGAAAGAGCTTTTCGCACTCCAATGTCATCATCCACCACATACACGATCGGCGTGTTCGACACTGGCCATGTCCTCCATATCGATGGTTCTTAGAGTGAAATGGAAGGTTGTCCCCTCGCCTGGAACGGATTCCGCCCAGATCTTGCCGCCGTGGGATTCCACGATCGTCCGGCTGATCGAGAGGCCAACCCCCATGCCACTCTGTTTCGTGGTGGTAAACGGCTTGAACAGGTTCTTCAAGATCTCCGGCGGGATCCCGGATCCGGTATCCCGTACACTGATCTGAACGAGCGATTCGGCAGGCAAGGTTCTTGCTCCGATCGTCAACTCACGCTGCCTCACATCCTGCATGGCCTCGATCGCATTGCGGATGAGATTGAGGAGAACCTGCTGGATCTGAACGCGGTTCACGAAGACCAGTGGATCGTCGGGCGGAAAGTCGAACTCGACCTTCACTTCCTGCTCCTTGGCGCCGACCAGCGCCAAGGCGCCAGCCTCCTCGACGAGCCTCTGAAGCCCTTCGATCTGATGCTCGCTGCCTCCGCGGGCGACGAATTCGCGCAGTTGCCTGATGACCTCCCCGGCCCGGAGAGCCTCCTCGGCCGCTTCGTTCACCGCGTGGCGGACAAGCGCAATTTTATCGCCTTCGATGCCGTTCAGAATCATTCCGCAGCCCTTGAGATAGCTGGTGATCGCCGTCAGGGGCTGATTGATCTCGTGCGCCAGCGTCGATCCCATTTCACCCAAAGCCGTGAAGCGGGACATGTAGGCGAGTTCGGATTGCAGTTCCTGCATCCGTGTTTCGGTTCGCTGGCGCTCCGTCAGATCGCGAATGAAAGCCGTGAAGAAACGCTCGCCGTCGGATTCCATTTCGCCGACCTGGACTTCCATGGGAAAGGTCGAGCCATCCTTGCGCTGGGCGACAGCCACGCGCCCGCTTCCGATGATCCGGCTTTCGTCTGTTTCACGATAACGGCGGATGTAACCGTCATGCTGTTCCCTGTAGGGGAGGGGCATCAGAAACTTGACATTCGTCCCGATGACCTCGTCCGGTTGATAGCCGAACATATGTACGGCAGTGGCGCTGAAGGAGCGGATGATGCCGCTCTCATCCGCGACGATCATGGCATCGGGAACCGTTTCGAGAATCGAACGGAGATGGGCCTCCCTCGTACGCAACCGCTCCTCGCTGGAGCGAAGGGCATTTTCCGCGAGTTTGCGCTCCGTGATGTCCTGGATCGTACCGATCTTGCGAATGGGCCGGCCGCCTTCATCCACCATTGTGCGACCGATCGCCGTCACCCAGCGCTCGTCACCGGTATCTGCGCGAAATACCCGGAACGTGCCGCTATAGGTCAGGCTGGCGCCCGGCTCGTCAGTGAAGAACGTATCTTCCAAGTCGTCGCGGTCGTCGGGATGGACGCATCCGAGGACGATCTCACGGGTGACATCGACATCCGGTCCGAGGCCCAGGATCTGGCGGGCTTCGGGTGTCCATTGGCGACGCCCGGTGACAAGATCCTGATCCCAAATGCCGAGGGCCGTGGTTTCGATGGCCAGCCGCAGGCGTTCCTCGCTGCTGCGAAGTTTCATCTCGGCCAGACGCTGGTCGTGAATATCCGTGACCGTGCCCACCCATTCCAGGACGATGCCGTCTTCGCCCAGGAGCGGTACGGCTCTTGCGAGAACCCAGCGGTATGCCCCGTCCGAGCGTCGCGTGCGGTACTCGAACATACCGGGTTCTTGGGATGCGCGAACGGCTTGCCATTGGGCCAGCAGCTTCTCTCGATCATCCGCATGAACGGCTTCGATAAATCCGAAGCCCAAATAGGCTTCCCTGGATTCGCCGCTGAATGCTTCCCATCCCCAGACTTTGCTGACGGCTCCATCCGTCCCGGCGCGCCAGACGATCGCCGCGCTCGCTTCGATCAGAGCCCGGTACTGCTCTTCGTTTTGACGCAGGCGCTCGGCGGCGGACTTCTGCTCGTGAATATCCGTGACAGTGCCGACCCATTCCTGCACCTCGCCATCGGCGTCCCGGAGGGGAACGGCCCGCATGAGAACCCACCGGTATTCACCGTTGAGCTGACGGACACGATACTCGCTTGTTCCAGGTTGTTCGGACGCGAGCGTCTCCAGCCAGGACGAGGTTGCCCGTTCACGATCATCATCGTGAACGGCGTCCAGCCATGTAGCGTCCTTGAGATCACTTGCCGATGGGCTATGGGAGTTCCCCCAACTCAGTATGCCGTCAATGATCGAGCCGGTCGGTGAGGCTCGCCAGACCATGGCGGCGCTTGCCTCGATCAGGGCCCGGTACCGCTCTTCCTGGGTTTTAAGGGCGGCCTCGGCGGCCATGAACCGGCTGACGTCGCGCGACGTCAGAACATAGTTGCATAGAGTTCCGGAATCATCCCTGACGACATCAAACGTGACCCTGCAAAGGAGGTGAATGCCTTGCTTCGTTCTGCAGCGCGTCTGATCTCCAAAATGGCCGAGGCTCTCGGCAACTTTCAGATCCTGAACGGATTTGTTGCGGCTCCAAGCATCCGATGGGTAGAGGATGGAGAAATGGGCGCCCAGAACTTCATCGGCTTTCCAACCGTAGATCTGCTCCGCGCCGTCGTTCCATGATACAATGTTTCCGCGGGGATCGAGCGTGATCAGCGCGAAATCGCGAATGGCGTTGAGGACGCGACCGGCATCGACGATCTGACGGGTATTCTGCCCGGATCGCGCATCGATTCTCGTATTTAACGCAGAAGTATGAGTCATTCCCCCCAACCCATGTGCTGCGTCGCGTGCAGGATCTAAACTTAATGGCGAAGAATCGCCGAGGGCAACACCATTGATATGCCCGTCCGGCGAGAAATGTCACTGACGCGATTGCATCAGCACGCCGGAATCGGCAATCGAAAACTCCATCGATCGCTGATGCTATATTGTCGCGCCGAACAGCGCAGTGACGATCAGCTAAACGATACTTCGTATCACTCGATTCCGCCTCACACCTTCCTTCTGTCAGGAACCAGGGTTCGCCTATCCTCCGCAAAATGGATCAGCCAGGCTCAAGCCGGAGGCCGAAGCGGCGTGCAGGTCAGCCTCGAGCAAGGTTGGCGGGTTAAACGCCTCTTTACCATATTCGCCTGGAGACCCCCTGTGACGGCACCTGTCTATCTGTTCGATCTGGCATCGCGACAGGCTCAATGGCTCGCCGCCCGCCAAACGACCATTTCCGGAAACGTCGCCAACGCCAACACCCCTGGCTATCGGGCCAGGGATGTCGAGCCGTTTGCTGACGTCATGGACAAAACCAAGCTGGCCATGGCTGCGACGAATGCCAGCCATATCGGCTTTACCCCGTCGAAGGCCGAAGCAAGCAAGGTCAAGAAGGCGGACAGCTGGGACACGGTCTATTCCAAGAACTCCGTCAGCCTCGAGCAGGAGCTCATCAAGGCTGGTGAGGTCAATCGGCAGCACTCGTTGAACACAAGCATCGTCAAGTCATTCCACCGGATGCTGATGTCAAGCGTGAGGACTTCGTGATGATCGACCCTTTGGTTGCATCCAGTAAATTATCGAGCTCGGGCCTGGAGGCCCAGTCGGCGCGTCTCCGGGTCATCTCGGAGAACATCGCGAACGCTCAATCGACGGGGCGGACGCCGGGTTCCGATCCCTACACGCGCAAGACGATCACCTTCAAATCCGAGCTGGATCGGACTCTCGGCGCTGCTTCGGTCGCCGTGAAGGATATCGGGCAGGACGATTCCGCTTTCCCGGTCGAGTACGATCCCGGCAACCCTGCCGCGGATGAAAACGGCATGGTCAAGAAGCCGAACGTGAACATGCTGATCGAAATGGCGGACATGCGCGAAGCCAATCGATCCTATCAGGCGAACCTGCAGATGATGAAGCAGGTGAGAGCCATGATCACTGCAACAATCGATCTCATGAGAGGCTGATATGGTCAGCGCTGTTTCCTCGATTTCATCAATGATCGATCGCCCGTCGGCGGTCGCAGCCATCCCCACGTTCGGCGGGACGCCAGCCGCGGGAGCCGTGGCCGGTGCATCCCAGGCGAGCTTCGGCGACATGATGGCTCAGGTGGCCAATTCGGCCATCGATACCATGAAGGCAGGCGAAGCGGCGTCGATCGCCGGGATCCAGGGCAAGGCCACGGTGCAGCAGGTCGTCGAAGCGGTGATGTCGGCGGAGCAGACGCTTCAGACGGCCATCGCGATCCGCGACAAGGTTGTCGCGGCCTATCAAGAAATCTCCCGGATGACGATTTAAGGGGACCGAAATGAGAGCGCTCGCGATCGCCGCTACCGGCATGAATGCCCAGCAGCTTAACGTCGAAGTCATTGCAAACAACATTTCGAACGTGAACACCACCGCCTTCAAGGGGGCACGGGCCGAGTTCACGGACCTGCTCTACCAAGCCGAGCGCTCTCAAGCCGTTCCCAATCAGGCTGGGTCGAGTCCGGTTCCGGAAGGCGCAATGCTGGGCCTCGGCGTCAAGACGGCGGCAATCCGCAACCTGCACCGCCAGGGATCGCTGACCAACACGTCGAACCAGTTCGACCTTGCCCTGAACGGGCGCGGATGGTTCCAGGTCAATGCTCCGAGCGGCGAAATCGTCTACACCCGCGCGGGTTCGTTCAACAAGGACGGCAACGGGCAGCTCGTCACCCTCGACGGCTACACCCTCAACCCGCCGATCATCGTTCCGGCGAATACGCTTGACGTGACCATCAACGAATCCGGCGAAGTCTTTGCCAAGATCGATGGCCAGGCCCAGCCGCAGAACCTCGGTCAGCTGTCGCTCGCCAACTTCGCCAACGACGCGGGCCTGGAGCCGATCGGCAGCAACTACTACCGCGAGACCCTCGCATCCGGCGCGCCGGTCGTGGGCATGCCGTCCGATCCGGGATTCGGGAAAATCCATCAGGGTTATCTCGAGGCCTCCAACGTCGATCCGATCAAGGAGATCACGAACCTGATCTCCGCGCAGCGCGCCTTCGAGATGAACTCGAAGGTCATCCAGGCCGCCGACGATATGGCCGGAACCGTGTCCAAGGGCATCCGCTAAGGGCGAAAGCCGGGTGAAAGATTCATGAAGCATCTCGTCCATATTGCTCTTGCGGCGAGCGTCATGACGCTGGCGGCCTCCCAGGCTGCCATGGCTGAAGAGCGCATTCTCCCGGTTCCCTCGGTGACCATTTATCCGGGCGACACGATCAACGAGTCGATGCTCAAGGATCGCGTGTTCCCGGAGAACTACCGCTATCGGACCGCCGTCATCGAGTCCCCGCGGGTTCTCGCCGGCAAGATGGCTCGCCGGACGCTTCTGCCAGGCGAGCCGATTCCGATGAATGCCGTGGACGATCCGAAGCTCGTGACGCGTGGTACGCAGACTCAGATCGTGTTTGAAGAGGGTGGGCTGTCGATCATGGGGATCGGTATCCCGCTTCAGTCGGGTACTCTGGGCGAAACGATCCAGGTCAAGAACGTCGACAGCGGCCGCATCATTACCGGCCGGGTTCAGCCCGACGGGCGGGTTCGGATCGGATTCTGATGATGCTCCGCGCGATCCTTTTCCTCCTCACCGTACTCGTCTCGCTTCAGAGCCAGGCGGCGACCCGCATCAAGGATGTGGCCGCCGTTCAAGGGGTGCGCGACAACCAGTTGATCGGGTACGGCTTGGTCATGGGCCTCCAGGGAACCGGTGACACGCTTCGCAATTCCCAGTTTACCGAGCAGTCCCTCCAATCGATGCTCGATCGGATGGGGGTCAATGTCCGCGACATCAACCTGCGCACCCGCAATGTGGCGGCCGTGATCGTCACGGCGGATCTCCCTGCCTTCGTCGGGTCCGGCTCGCGCATCGACGTGACGGTCACGTCCATGGGTGACGCCACCTCTTTGAAGGGCGGCACCCTGATGCTCACCGCCCTGCAAGGTGGCGATGGACAGGTTTATGCCGTTGCACAAGGCGCCATTGCCGTTTCAGGATTCTCCGCCCAGGGGCAGGCCGAGACCCTGACCTCGGGCGTCGCGACCGCGGGACGAATTCCGAACGGCGCCTTGATCGAGCGGGAGGTTCAGGGCGGTTTCAATGCCATGGGCCCGTTGGCCTTCGAGCTCAAGAACCCCGATTACAAGACCGCGACGCTGATCACCGATGCGATCAACCTCTATACCCAGCAGCGTTACGGCGTTCGCGTCGCGTCGCCGCGCGACTTCCGCACGGTTCTCCTGCAGAAGCCGAAGAATGTGGCGGCGACCCGCTTCATAGCCGAACTGGGCGACCTCGAGATCAGGCCGGATACGCCGGCCCGGATCGTCGTGGATCAACGGACGGGAACGGTCGTGATCGGAAAGAACGTCCAGATCTCAACGGTGGCGATCACCCATGGGGCTTTGACGATCCGCGTGACGGAAACTCCTGAGGTGTCTCAGCCCGATCCGTTCTCCATGGGGCAGACCGTCGTCGTGCCACGCACCCAAATCACGGCCGCCGAGGAGAGGGTCCCGCTCGCCATTGTCCGCGGAGCCGACCTCCAGACTCTCGTCAAGGGGCTCAACCAGATGGGTCTCAAGCCCTCCGATGTCATCGCCATTCTCCAAGCCGTGAAAACGGCCGGGGCACTTCAAGCGGAGCTGGTGATCCAATGACCGAATCGAAGATCGTCACAAGCCTCAAGCCGATGGCCATTGCCGCCGGACTTCTCCTCGGGACAGCAGCCCATCACGGTGTCGTGGCGCAGGAAGCCAAGGCTGATGCCAAGAACAGCCAATATTGCGCCAGCATCGCGGATGCAGCCTCGGACACGCGTTTCGCACTCCAGAAGCAGGCACTCGCCGACATGGAGAAGGAGATCGAGGGCCGAATCAAGGTCCTCGAGGCCAAACGCGCGGAATATGAGGATTGGCTGCGCCGTCGGAACGAGGTGCTGGCGAAGGCCGACGAGACCATCGTCCTGATCTATTCGCGCATGCGCCCGGATGCTGCGGCATTGCAGCTCACCAATATGGATGAAGAGATCGCTGCGGCCGTTATCGCCAGGCTGAATCCCCGCGTGGCCAGTGCCGTGCTGAACGAGATGGAGCCGGCCCGCGCCGCGCAGCTGGCGAATGTCATCACCGATGCCCCTAAGCGGGACAAGAATACCGTGAGGCAGAATTGAAACACCTTATTCTGATTGCCGGCCTGTGCTTCCTCGGCGCTTGCGCGACCCGGCCGGAGGAGATCGGGCGTGAACCGGTCATGACCCCTGTCGGGGCGGGCGTCCTCGTCGATCGCGAGCCGCTTCCTCATCTCTTCAAAGCCAATGGCCCCACGGCGGCGAATTCCACCTGGAGCAATGCCAGCGCCGACCTCTTCACGAGCCCGCGGGCCCGGCAGGTCGGCGATATCGTCACCGTCAATATCCAGATCGACGACAAGGCCCAGTTCGACAACGCAAGCGACCGATCGAGGAAGTCATCGATCGGAGCGGGCCTGGATTATGCTTTCGCCTTCAAGGGATGGAACGCGAACGGAACCGGAGATTACGGCGTCAACTCGTCGTCGTCCTCGGCCGGGCAGGGAACCATCGACCGGTCGGAGAAGCTGCGCCTTTCCGTGGCTGCCGTGGTCAATGAGGTGCTGCCGAACGGAAACGTCGTCATCAGCGGATCGCAGGAGGTGCGTGTGAACTACGAGCTCCGCATCCTGAACATCGCCGGGATCGTGCGGCCGAGGGACATCTCGCCGAAGAACACGATCAGCTACGACAAGATTGCCGAGGCTCGAGTATCCTATGGGGGGCGCGGACGCCTGATGGAGGTCCAGCAGCCGGCCTACGGACAACAGATCTACGATGCCGTGGCGCCTTTCTAGGCAGATCACCAGGACGAGAGAAGAATGGCCAAGGCTCTAGCACTTCCTGCGCCCGACGGCGGCACGCAGAGCAAAGAAGGATCGCTCCGGTGGCTCCTGACGCTCGGGCTTCTGACCCTTCTGTCCGCCGCCATCGGAGGCGGGTTCGGCCTGGTCATGGTCTCGGGGATCGAGCGTCAGGTCGAGGAGAAGTACAAGGCGCTGCCACAGAAGACCGAGGTCGCCAGCCCTTACAAGGGTGCTATCGCGATCAAGCAGCTCGCGGCCGTCGTGACCAATCTGGCAGGCTCGCAAAGCGATTGGGTCAGGCTAGAAGCTTCCATCGTTTACAAGCCCGGCGAGGAGCAGCATCCGGACGTACTGGCATCGGAGACGAGGCAGGATATCCTGTCCTATATGCGCACCGTATCGCTGGCGCAGATCCAGGGGCCGAGCGGGCTCCTTCATTTGCGTGAGGATCTCAACGAGCGTGCAAGACTGCGCTCGAAGGGCACCATCCAAGAGCTGGTGCTTGAAACCCTGGTTGTACAATAGGACGAAGCTTCTGCTGCATTCGCAGGTCGTTTATGCGGATGCCTTACATATTCTTGAAAGACATAGTGACCGATGCCCTTTCGTTTCATATTCACTGGTGCATTCCTTCTGACGGCAACGAGCGCCCACGCGCAGATCGCCGGTCTCGAATCGCTTATCCCCGCCGGCGACGGCGCAGTCAGCGGGCGGATCATTCAGCTCGTCGTTCTTCTGACCGTGCTGTCCCTGGCGCCGGGTCTGCTGATCATGGTGACCAGTTTCACCCGGTTCGTCGTGGCTTTCTCCTTCCTGCGTTCGGGGTTGGGGCTTCAGAGTACGCCCGCCAATCTGTTCCTCATCAGCCTGTCTCTGTTCATGACCTTCTTCGTCATGGGGCCGACCTTCGACCGGGCCTGGAACGACGGGGTCAGGCCTCTGACGGAAAACCAGATTTCCGAGGCGGAGGCGTTTACCCGAACGACGGAGCCCTTCCGCGAATTCATGATGACCCATGTGCGACCCAAGGATCTCCAGATGTTCACCGATCTGGCGGCCGTCAATTATCCCCGGCCCAGCGAGGGCGAGAAGATCGACCTCCGGATCCTGATCCCGGCCTTCATGATCTCGGAATTGAGGCGAGGGTTCGAGATCGGGTTCCTGATCGCCCTGCCTTTCCTCGTCATCGACATGATCGTGGCCACTCTGGTGATGTCCATGGGCATGATGATGATGCCACCGACCGTTCTGGCTCTTCCATTCAAAATCCTATTCTTCGTCCTGATCGATGGGTGGAACATCCTCGTGAGCGGCCTGGTACGATCGTATTTCTGAGCGCCGCCATGCCCTGCAAGTCAGGAAAGAAGACTTCAGGCAAAGGGGCAGCAACCTTCGCACAAGGTTGACGACGCACAAGTGATCTCGACACCTCTTACCAGTACCGAGATTCTCTATGCCTGGTCGTCAGCACGCTGAAAGATTGTGGAGTAGTTTGATGCAGCTTGGCGCCCGCCGCCTGGCTGCCTTGGCCGCGATCGGTCTTGCCGTTTTCCTGTCCGTCGGCATCGGCACCTATTACCTCAGCCGGCCGGCTCAGGAGATGCTCTATACAGGGCTCGACCGCGAGGATGTCGGGCGGATGGGAGCCGTCCTGAAGGATGCAGGCATTCCCTTCGATGTGAGCACCGACGGAACTGCCCTCCTCGTCAGCTACGGCAACACCGCTCAGGCCCGTATGCTGCTGGCCGAGAAAGGGCTGCCTCACAGCACGAAATCCGGCTACGAGCTCTTCAACGATCTCGGCTCGCTGGGCCTCACGTCCTTCATGCAGGAAGTCACCAAGGTTCGAGCGCTCGAAGGCGAGCTGGCTCGGACGATCCAGGGCATGAAGGGCATCAAGGCGGCACGCGTCCACATCGTCCTGCCGGATCGCGGCTCGTTCCGCCGCGACCAGCAGCCGCCCTCGGCCTCCGTGGTCATTCGCACGGTGCCCTCTGACGATGCGTCGTCCGCACAGGCCATCCGGCATCTCGTCGCGGCCGCCATTCCCGGCATGGCTGTCGACAAGGTCACCGTCATGAACACGGACGGGACGCTCCTGATGTCGGGCGACGATGCCGCCAACGCCTCGACGGGCAAGATGGCGCGCCTCGAGAAGACGGTCGGCCTCGAGATTCAGGACAATGTGCGCCGCACGCTCGCGCCTTATCTCGGAACCGGCAATTTCGAAGTCAGCGTGGCAGCCCGACTGAGCACGGACAAGGTCAGTACCAACGAGACGATCTTCAATCCCGAATCGAAAGTCGAGCGTTCGACCCGGACGATCAGGGAGACCGAGGTCTCGCAGAACAAGAGCGGCCAGAAGCCCACCACGGTTCAGCAGAACCTGCCGGACGAGAATGTCCGGAGCGAATCGGGCGACAGCGCGAGCGAAGACAACCAGCGGCGTGAAGAGCTGACGAACTACGAGATCTCGTCGAAGACCGTTCAGACGATCAGTGACGGCTACCAGATCAAGAACCTGTCCGTCGCTGTCCTGGTGAACAGGTCTCGCATCACGTCTCTTCTCGGTGAGAATGTGACTTCGGCCGAGATGGACGCCAAGGTCGCCGAGATCGAGCAGCTCGTCTCTTCGGCCGCAGGCTTCAGCAAGGACCGCGGCGATCAGATCAAGGTGGCGGCCGTCAGCTTCGTCGACGACGGCGGAATGCTTCAGCCGGTTCAGGGGCCGTCTTTGACGGAAATCCTCATGCGCCAGTTCGGAACGGTCGTGAACGCGCTGACGATCCTCGCCCTGTGCGCCATGATGATCTGGTTCGGCTTGCGTCCGGCCGTCCGGATGCTCATGGCTCGCCATCAGGCTGAGCTCGAACTCCAGCGCGAGCAGGCGGCAGCTCTGGCGGCAGCGGAGGCCGAAGAGGCTCTCGAATCCAGCAGGGAGACTGCCCTGCAGGTGGCGTCCGAGCTTGACGAGCAGAACCTGATAGAGATGCCGAGGACGCCGCAGCGCAAGCTCGAGCAGATCATCGAGTTGAGTGAGGAGCAGGCCGCTGCCGTTCTGAAGCAATGGCTCGGGCGGGAGGCCGCGTGATGGCCGGGACTCTTGCCAGCCTCCTGGCGGATTTCTCGAGTCCGCCCGCTGGAGCACCATCCGGGATCAGCCTGCTGCGCACTATCAAGGTCGCGCCTGAGCCGACCCCGGAGTCGCCCCCGCCGCCCGCGGTCGACCGCCACGCGGAGATCGTTACGTCGGTCGAGGCACGAGTCAGGACCGAGGAACGGGAGGCGGCGCGCCGAGAACTCGAAGACGCCATAGCGGCAGAGAGGGCCCGCTACCTGGAGGACATGAACGAGAAGCGTGCGATCTGGGTCGAGCAGCAGGCTCTGCAACTCTCATCTCAGATTGCCGCCACGCTCGATCGTCTCGAAGCCGATCTCTCGGCGAAGGTCGCCAACATCCTCAGGCCTTTTGTGGCGGAGGCTTTTCGGCAGCAGGCGCTCGCCGAATTCAAGGAGGTGCTTGCGACATTGCTGTCCGGCAGCAACGCACGTCTTTTGAATGTTTCCGGTCCGGAGGATCTGCTCATGGCTTTGCAGGGCAGTCTCGGACCCTCCAGGAATATGATCGAGTTTACGCCCGGCGAGCATGTCGAAGTGAGCGTGAAGGCACAAGATACGCTGGCTCAAACGCAATTGAATGCCTGGTCGGCCCGACTGTTCCAGGCGTTGGAAGGCTGATGATCGATGCCGAATTCAAGTAAGCAGGAGATCGTCATCGTCCGTCGGAACGACGATGGCGAGGATGTCGTCAAGGGTGGCGCATGGAAGATCGCGCATGCGGACTTCATGACGGCTATGATGGCGTTCTTCCTCGTGATGTGGCTCATCGGTATGACCGATGAGAAAACCCGCAGCGGCGTCGCCAATTATTTCAATCCGGTCCAGCTCGCGGAATCGACCCCGAACAAGAAGGGACTCGACGACCCGCAGGACGTGCCGCCCGACAACGAGACGGACAACACCAAGGACGGAAAGCAGAAGGGGAGCGGCGAGGGAACCGGCGGAAAGTCCCACCAGCTGCGCAAGCCGCGCTTCAAGGAGGGAGCTCTCTTCCAGGATCCTTACGCCGTGCTGGCCCGGATCGCCGAGGAGGCCGATGTAACCCCCTATGACACGCTCGGCGCCGACGCGACGCCGGGCGACACGGAGGTGCCTGGCCTCAAGGCGGGCGAGGCGTTCAGGGACCCGTTCGACCCTCTGTACTGGCAGGTCGCGCCAGTCGACAAGCTGAAGATGGATCCGGCCCCGAAGCCAGGAACGGCAGCGCCTGCTCCTTCGAAGGCGATCATGGACGTTGTCGCCGCTCTGAGTCAGAAATCTCCAGCCGCAGGTAACCCGGATACGAAGGCTCCCGCGTCTGCGCCTGTATCGAACGGAACTCCGCCCGATGCGGTGGCGCAGCCTGCGAGCAACGATCCGAGCGCGGCAAATGCAGTCGACCTGAAGGCGGCGGAGCTCAAGCGGGACATCATGAAAGCCGTTCAGCCGGCCAAGGATACATCGCCACAGCCGCGCATCGACGTTCGCCGGACCGGAGCGGGAACGTTGATCAGCCTGACGGATGATTTCGACTTCACCATGTTTGCCGTGGGCTCGGCGGAGCCCCATGCGAAGGTCGTGCGAGCCATGGCCGAGATCGCGAAGATCCTGCAGTCGCGTCCGGGGAAGATCGTCATCCGGGGCCATACGGATGCCCGGCCCTTCAAATCGGCCAATTACGATAATTGGCGGCTGTCTCAGGCGCGAGCCCAGATGGCTCTGTACATGCTCGTCCGTGGTGGGCTGAACGAGGGCCGGATCGTGCGGGTCGAGGGACATGCGGATCGGGATCCGAAGATCCCGAGCGATCCGAATGCGGATCAGAACCGCCGGGTCGAGATCCTTCTGCAGGAGTGATCACGATGATAAGTCGCTCATTCCCTCTAATTGCGATGTCGGTGTGTCTCGGCGCAGGCGCGGCCATGGCCGAGAACACCGGGCCGTCGGAGGTTCCTGCAGAGCAGAAGGTCGAGGCCGTCGGCGTCCCCAGTCCGGTGCAACTGGTGAGAACGTTGCACCTGATGCAGGACCAGATCGCCGTCGGCTCGACGGAGGCTCACGTCGCGCAGCGCGGCCTGTTGGGCATTCTGGATGACAGGTTCATGAACCTGGAACCCGAGACCTGGCAGTCAGGCAAGAATGTGCAAGCGGCCATATCGTTCGTCCTCAGCGGCGGAAATCCCTCCATCCTGAGGAAGCTCCTGGGACTGGGTGCCTCCGTGATTGCGGAGAGCGATCGTCCTCTGGTCGAAGGTGCGCTCGCCTATGTCGAGGGCAGGGAGGATGCGGCCCAGAGCGTGCTTGCATCCGTGGATCCCCGCTCCCTTCCTCCCATGCTGGGTGCGCAGCTGGCCTTGGCCCAGTCGGCGCTCATCGTGCGTAAGGACGCGGCGAAATCCGATGAGTTGCTGGATTTCGTCCGGCTTCAGGCGCCGGGGACCCTCCTGGAAGAGGCAGCTCTGCGCAGGCAGGTCTTCATTGCCAGCCAGACCGGCAAGATGGAGAAGTTCCAATCGCTCGCGACCGATTACCTGCGACGATACCGCCACTCGATCTATGCCGGCAACTTCCGACAGCGTTTGGCTTCCGCGCTGACGCGGATCGATTTCGGGAAAGAGGCGTCGCGCTTCGACGGGTTCGTTGCGATGATGTCCGAGCTTGAACCCGAGGCGCGACGCGATCTGTATCTCCTCGCGTCGCGCTCGTCGATCGAGCAGGGCTTCACCAAATCGGCCCAGATGCTGGCCGACAAGGCCCGGGAGCTCGCCGGGACGGATCAGGAGAGCAGGGCAAGGGCCAAGCTCTATCGGGCGGCGTCGCTGATCACGTCGCCGCAATCCATCGACGGCGCCGTCAACGAGTTGCGCAGCATCGACAGGTCGAATCTGACGGCGAGCGACGTGAGCCTGCTGGACTCCGCACTCGCGATGGCGGACCAGATTCGCAGAGTTCCCGACGTTCAATCCCGCGTGGCTACTCCGGCGAAACCGGAGGTGACGAAAGTCGCCGCAGAGGCACCCGTGAGCGCTTCCGCCCCTGCGCAAGGGCTGGAACAGCTTCAGGCCCTATCCAAAGCACGTGACGCTCTGAGGCGCGTCGACAAGTTGATCAAGAACTAGGCGTTAGCAAGCCGATGAGCCGATTAGACCTTCTGTCACAGACAATGCCGAGGCTTGCGGACGCTCAGTCGCGCAACCCGTCTTCGAGCACGGACAATCAGGGCGATGGACAAGTGGCCGCGTCCGATTTCGGTTCGCTCCTGGATGGATTCTCCGGAAGGCAGCCAAGAGAAGGCTTAGGGCCATCCCAGCTCGGTCCGACTCTGCTGGGCCCTGAAGGGGACAAGGTGATCTCGATAGCGGGAGAGGTCGATGCCGATCCGTTGCAGGATCTTCTGCCCGAGGTGTCGTCGCGCGAGGATGCCGACGATGGCTCGGCTGTTGAAGCTGGAAATTCCGCCTTCGCGATCATCGAGAATCTCCTTCCTCGCATCCTGGCGCGAACCGGCAACGGAGGCCATGCCGATGCAGGGCGTTCCGGAACATCCTTCGCGTCGCCCTCCTTGGCCATGATGCAACCGGACTTGGAGGACCTGAGCCCGACGAATGCGGGCCTTGGATCGAAGCTCGCCGTATCGGTTCAAAACCAGGAAGCCCATTTCAAGCCCATCATTGAAGGATTGACCGGCGCTCCGACGGATTCGGGACTGCCCCTTCCAAGTGAGGAAATCGGGCAGATGCCGGTGAACCCGCTCCAGGAGAAGCTGAGGAGCGGTGGCGTGAAGGGCTTACAGCCCGACAGCACCGATGAGACGCTCCAGGCAGTAGCCGGGGCGGCTGCCGATGCAGAGGTTGCTGTGACCGACGATGAGCGCGGAGCCGTCAGGAGCACAGCCTCGGATCGCATGATGGATCGCTTGGACGTCCAGAAGCAGGCACCGATCAATGGGGCTAAGAGCGAAGCTGCTTCTCTCCCGTCCTCCACGCTTCAGCACCTTGCAAGGTCCATCGTCGAGGATGCCAAAGGGATATCCGAGCCTCAACATCCCGCCTTCCAGCACGACGGCCTGAACCGGGTCGCCACGGCAAGAGCCTCAGCCGGGGTCCTCAGGGTCCTCGATCTTCAACTGAAGCCGGCGGAACTAGGCCTCGTGACGATCCGAATGCGCCTTTCCGGCGACAGCATCGAGATGGAAATCCAGGCTCAGCACGAGGAAACGGCTGAGCTTCTGCGAAACGACGCCGACAAGCTGTCCAGTCTTCTGCGCGTGTCCGGCTATCGTCCGGACGTGATCAACATCCAATCAGCCGAATCTGCCTCCCATGACCGTTCATCGTTCCACCGTCCGCAACAGGGAAGCACGGGAAATCAGTCCTTCGATCAGGGCGCTGCCGCGGGGCAGGGCAACTCCTCACGCCATCAGGGAGACCGTTATGGCACCAGCGGACGGGACGTCCATCCGGATGGGAGCGAAGGTTTGGCTTCTGGCGGCAGCCGCTCTGGCGGGATCTATCTCTAGCGCCTGGATGGTTGCTCCGGCTTTTGCCCAGTCGCCGTCCGGCATGTGTGAAAGAGAGATGATGCGCGCGTCGTCGAAATACGGCGTGCCGATCGGCATGCTCTACTCGGTCGGCCTCACCGAGACGGGGCGGCGCGGCAGCCTGCAGCCCTACGCCATGAACGTCGAAGGAAAAGCCGTGTTCTCGAACAGCGCGGCGGAAGCGATGCAGCGTTTCGAGGAGGCGAGCCGCAGCGGTGCGAAACTCATCGATCTCGGCTGCATGCAGATCAACCACCTCTATCATCGTGAGAACTTCCCGTCCCTGGCGAGCATGCTTGATCCGCGCACGAACGTGGAATATGCGGCCCGCTTTCTCAGAGAGCTCAAGACGCGCCACGACACTTGGACGATGGCCGTCGCGCGTTATCATGCTGGCCCGAACAACGATCCTGCCCAGAAACGATATGTCTGCCGCGTGATCGCCAATATGGTTGCAACCGGCTTCGGCCAGTGGACGCCGGGAGCCAAGACGTTCTGCGCCGACGCGCCAGGCTTGGGCAGCGGGCAGACCGCCTCGGACGGCTGACACTGCCATCCGGGCGATCCGTCTGTTAGCGCGACATTCTGATTTCGGAGCCGGAGCCGCTCAGCGTTCCGGAAAGGGCTGCTTCCGCGCCTGACAACCGGCCAACCACGGTTCCGCGCGAGAAGAGGATGACCTGGTTCTCGCGAAAACTCCATCCATTCACGCTGCGGACGGCCTCATCCTTGCAGCCCTGCGTCGAGGCTTTGTAGAGGTCGAGGGAAGGCACGCTGGTGAGCTGAACCTTGCAGGAGGTTGCCCCGACACTGACATTCCAGGTTCCTGCATACGAGGTTGCACGCTGAGACGGGGTGAATACTCCTGGAGGGTTCGACTGGAGTTCCGTGTAGACCGGAGGCGTTGCGAGCGGCGGCGGGTTCGGCGTAGGCGGATAAGGTGCCGCGAGGGGTACCGGCTCAAGAGGAGCCGCGACCGTCCTGTCTTGCGACGGGGGAAGAGAACCCATATCGGCTTCGAAGCGGACTTCGCGCCGCCTCTCAGGACGTATGCCGGGAGTTTCAACGATTTCCACGGAAGGAACCGCGGGTTCAACGATCACGAAGCCGGGCGGTTCGGGAAGCCGGCGCCCCCAGGGAGAGGCGTATTCCGGATAAGCTCTACGGGCATATCCCTGGGCCCAAGGTCCCTGACTGTATGAAGGGTCGGTCGAGCTGCAAGCCGCGATTGCGGCCGTCAGCGTCAACAGGCTCGCCGCATTGAAACAGTTGCGCAGCATCGGAAGACCTTCTCTGATGCTCAATGGCGCATGGAGCCGGCGGGGCAATACGGCGATTTGAATCGGGCCGGGAGAGGCCGCAAGCGGGCGGATGAGAGAATCCTTCCAAAGAGCGATGGATTGAAATCCACCTTGCGGAGAGCCGCTTCCAGCAGAACTTCGCTGATTTTGACGCCGATGTAACAGCTGCTGAAAATGAGTTGGAAGAAGACTGTCACGGAATCGTGATTGAATTCCATGTCGAGGGCGATGCTGGAGGCATCCTCCCGGCCAGAGCCGACTTGGGCGACATACCCGTATGACAATGTCCGACCCTTGAAATAGAGCTCGGCCGAAGAGTTCACCATCTCGTCCATGTTTCCATGCAGCTGATTGTCGGCATAGAAGCGGATGATCTCAGGATCCGTGAGACAGAAATCGGCGATGACATCCTTGATGTTGCAGGCCAGGACCTCCTCGAACGCTTGAATATCCCAATGCTCTCTCAACGGAGCAGCGGCTTCGACGGCGCGAAGGCTTCTCATTTAGACCTCGTGAGGATGTAGAACAGGATCTGGGCGACTGCTTTGTAGAAGTCGGGAGGAATCATCCGGTCGACTTCGACATGATCATACATGGACCTTGCGAGAGGCTTGTCCTCGATCACGGGCACGCCGTTCTTTTCGGCGATCTCGCGGATCTTCAGCGCGATGAGATCCTTGCCCTTGGCGACGACGATCGGAGCGCTGGCCTCGCTGCGCTCGTAGCGCATGGCGATCGCGAAATGGGTCGGGTTGGCGATCACGAAGGTCGCCTTGGGCACGGCGGCGAGCATGCGCTTGCGGCTTCGATCCTGGGCCAGGGAGCGCATCCGCGCCTTGACCATGGGATCGCCCTCCATCTGCTTGTACTCTTCCTTGACCTCCTGCTTCGTCATCTTTAGGTCGCTGTGCCACTTGAACCGGGCCCAGAGCAGGTCCGCCGCCACAAGGACGATCGTCGCGATCGCGATGGCGGAGACAAGCCGCATGGCCATGGTCAGCATCAACTCCGGAAGGAGGGAAGGATCGGTGAACATGGCATTCAGAACCTTGTATTGCTCCGACTTGAGAAGCAGGATGCTGACGAGCGTCATTGTCGCGAACTTGAATAATGACTTCGAAAATTCCACTAAGCCCTGACGACCGAAAATCCGGTTCCAACCGCTCACGGGTGAAATTCTGTTCCATTGCGGCCTGATCCGCTCCGTGACCAGGGACGGCACATTCTGCAGGATCGATGCCGCAAGGCTGCAAGCCGCCAGAATGATGATCGTCGGAATCAGGAACTGGCCGGCTTCGAGAGCGACGGCGTGGATCAGCGCGATGGCGTCCGAGCCGGAATCGAGCCGGAAGTCCTGAGGGCGGTTGACGAAGAGCGAGAGCTTTTCCGTCAGGGTCTTGGTGGTGCCGCGTGCGGCGAAGGCCAGGACGATCAGGATGCCCACGATGGACGCAAACATGGGTGCTTCTCTCGAGAAGGGAATATTCCCCTTCTCGATGGCGTCCCGGACCTTCTTGTCGGAAGGCGCTTCTGTTTTGCTGTCCTTGTCGTCGGTGTCAGACATGATCCGAGGTTCGGCTGCTAGAGCATCGGACCCGAGAGCGGATTACGCATCTGGGGCAGGCTTCGTTCCGTTGCGCACGATGCACTAGAAGTACGCTTCTTCCTCGTTCTCCGAATTGATGACGATCTCTCCCCGACCCGCCATCTCCAGCGCGAGATCCGTGATGGTGCGTCTGGCCTCGGCGATGTCGCGATGAGCCGACGGCTCCTTGCTGTTGAGCTCGTGCTCGATCATGCGACGGACGCGCGAGGAGAGGGCCGACAGGACCACCTTGCGGAAATCGTCGTTGGTGCCCTTCAGGGCCAGGACGACGCGATCCGGAGGGACTTGGTCGAAGAGGGTCGTGCGGTCCTTCGGTGTGAGCTTCACGATATCGTCGAAGGTGAAGAGCAGGCCTCTGAGAATCTCGGCCGATTTCGGGCGAACGGACGAGAGGTTCGTCAGCACGTCCTCCATGTGATCGCGCTCCATCTTGTTGATGATGTCGGCGATCTTCGCGTGAGTGTCGGAGCCCGCATTCTTCGAGAAGTTCGCCATGAAGTCGTCGTGTAAGGTCTTCTCGATGTTCTTCATCGTCTCGTCGACGATGGGCTTCATGCTCAGCATGCGGCGCATGAGGTTGTTCCGCAGCGGCTGCGGCAGCTGCGTCATCACCTTCGCGGCGCAGGAAGGCTTGACCTTCGACAGGATGAGGGCAGCCGTCTGCGGATGCTCCTTCATGAGATAGGATGCGATCGCGCCTTCGCTGACGGTCGAGATGCGTTCCCAGATGCTCCGGTTCGCATTGCCCACGACCTCGCTCATTATGCTTGAGATCTGCTCCGGGCTCAGGATTCCGGTCAGAAGCTTCTCGATATGGGCGGCGCCTCCGATCAGGTCCGCGCCGTCGGAGAAGTTCGAGGCAAACTCCTCGACGAGCTGCTCGATCTGCGTCGGGGAAACGGGCCCGAGCTGCGCAGCGGATTTCGTGACGAGACGAATCTCCTCTTCGCTGAAATGCTTGAGGATCCTGCTCGCGGCAGGTTTCCCCATGGCGAAAAGGAGGGTTGCGACACGCTCGGGCCCTTTGAGGACCTTCGTGCCATTCGCCTTCATGGGAACGTGAGCGACCATGCCGAAAAGCCGATTTAGCCGTTAAGATCGTTGGTGGGCGGACCGACGATTTCGGTCAGCGAAATGCCGAAACGGGAGTTGTCGTCTTCGACGACCACGACCTCGCCGCGGGCGATGATGCGTCCGTTCACGACCACGTCGACCGGCTCTCCGACCCTGTGATCGAGGGGCACGATCGCGCCGCGTCCGAGCTTCATCAGGTTGGCGACAGGCATGGTCGCGGAACCGAGAACGACCTGGATCGTGACGGGAATGCGCAGGATCGAGTCGAGGTTTCTCCCGCTCCCCAGCTTGTCGTCGTTCAGGCCCGCGCCGTCGAAGGCGTTTTCCTGCTGCCATACGGCTTTGTCTTGCTTGGGATCGAATGGATTCGTCATGAGAGCGGACCTTATGAGTTGATGGTGCCGGTGCGCGGCTGCGATTGCTGGCGAGCGTCTCGAAGAAGAGCTTCGAGACGCTCGGAAACGGCCTTCGCTTCTTCGATGCGCTGGCCGAGAAGGACGAGTGTCTCCTTGCCCTCGGTGCCGAAGCTCGTCACGGCGTTCTGGGCGGCCAGAAGGGCAGATCCGGTCTTGTCGAAGATCTGCTGATACTCAGCGTGATAGCGGTCGAGCTTGCGAAGCTTCCGGTACATCACTGCGACCATGACGCTGGTCGTCACGAGGGCAAGGAAGAGAATGGTGTTAGCGAGGGAGGACGTCATCGAGAAACTCTTTTTCCTGATCGATGAGTTCATCGACTTTGAGAACGTAGGAGCCCTCCGACTGGCCGATATGGCACCAGAAGAGGCCCTGCTGATTGCTTTCGAGCTTGACGCGGCTGCGTGGCGTCGCCTGCAGCTCGATGACGTCGCCGATCTTCAGGTCGGCGATCTCGCCGAGCGAAAGGAAGCGCTCCTCGAGAACGGCCTTGAGCGTCACCTCGGTCTTCTTCACCTCGGTGGCGATCTGCTTCATCCAGCGTGGATCGCGGCCCGACGATTCGCCGGTAACCACCTGGGAGAGGGCCTTGCGCATCGGATTGAGGACCGATTGCGGGATGATGACGAACATTTCTCCGCCGCGATTGAGCGCCTGGAGTAGGAATTTCGCCGCGACGGCCTGATTGTTCCGCCGCCCGATGACCGCGAAGTCCATGCGGGTTTCGATGCGCTCGAGCTTGAACTTCGTGTCGACGATCGGCGAGAACGAGGCCTGCAGGGCCTTTGCGACCTGCTCGAAGAGGGTTTGCGCCATCTTGAGCTCGATGTTCGAGAAGCCCCGCGCTTCCTCGACCGGCGGCTCCGAGCCGTCGGACCCGAAGAGAACCTCCACCATCGTGTAGATGAAGTCACGGTCGAAACCGATCAGGATATGGCTGTCCCATTCCGGAGCGTGGAAAATGCCCGCAACCGCGTTGGCCTCGTACATCTCCAGGATCTCGGTGATGCGCCCGCTCTCGAGCCCGCTCAGCGAGTAGTACATGGGCGAGGCCGCCATGTGACGCAGATGCTCGGCGCAGCTCGTCGACATGCGGTCGAAGATCACATGGAGCATCGGCAGGCGGTCGAGGGAAAGACCCGCCGCGTCCAGCAGCATGTCGCGGATGTCGGTGGCGCTTTGTGATCCGCTCATCATCACGCGGCCTCTTTCAGGTCTTCTGCGCGTCCGCCCGTGGTCGTGGCGGCTTCGACTTCGTCGATGGTCGGGCGATAATCCACGGAGATGCCCTTGCGGCCATGCTCCACGGCAATCTGGGGAAGGGCGCCGTTCATGTAGGCGATGAGCGCCTGCTTGACGATGACGTAGACGCGGGTCTGCTTCTCCCGCGTAGCCTTCACCTTGTTCGCAAGCGGCGACAGGAATGCGTAAGAGATGAAAATGCCGCCGAAGGTTCCGACGAGCGCCGAGGCAATGAGGCCGCCCAGGATGGTCGGCGATTGATCGATGGCGCCGAGAGCCTTCACGATGCCGAGTACGGCCGCGACGATGCCGAGGGCGGGGAGCGCTTCGGACACGGTGTTGATGGAGTAATAGGGTTTCGTGCGGTCGCGCTTGAGGGTCGCGATTTCTTCTTCCATGAGCGCTTCGATTTCATGGGGACGAGCATTGCCGATGATGATCAGGCGCGCATAGTCGCAGATGAAAAGGGTGAGGTCCTTGTCCTTCAGCACGCTCGGGAACGCCTTGAAGATGTCCGACTCTTCCGGCTGGTCGATATGCCCTTCCACCTCATTGCGCGGCTTGTTCTTGAGTTCCCGCATGAGAGCGTAGAGTAGGCCCAGGATCGAGAGGTAATGGTCTCTCTTCGGAACGGTCCCGGTGATCGCCTCGCGGGCGGCCCGGCCGGTGTCCTTCACCAGCGGCATGGGGTTTGCGATGATGAACGTGCCGATCGCGATGCCGCAGATGATCACGTATTCCCAAGGCTGCCATATCACAGCCAAGTGACCGCCCATGGCGACATAGCCGCTCACGAGCGAGCCAATGGCGACTGCCAATCCGATCAAAACGCCCAACGTTGTGGTCCCTTTTGCGAAAGTCCAACCTGCTGACGATGTCTTAATCCCGGAGGCTTGCGCGAAGCTGGAAACGGAGGGGCAAGCCTCGTGCAAGGCTGTCCGGCTAATCCTCAGGCTAGGTTCATGCGGCAGACGGAAGCCGCGCCATGAAGGTCGCCAAGCGTTCGCCCTCATGAGAGAAAAGGCCGGAGCTCCTCGATGCAATCCTCGCTCTATGTCGCACTTTCGGCCCAGGTGGCCATGGAAAAGCGCCTCAATACGATTGCGAACAACGTTGCAAATATGAATACGGGTGGCTTCCGGGCCGACGAGGTGAAGTTCGAGGAGATCCTCTCGCTTGCGGCCAAGGAAAACGTGTCCTTTGCGTCTTCCGGACATAACTACGTGTCCCGGCGGACTGGTCCCGTCGTGAAGACCGACAATCCGCTCGATGTCGCCATCCAGGGCGAGGCCTGGTTCGCGTTCAGCGGCCCCAATGGCGCTGTCTATACCCGGGACGGGCGCTTCAAGATGAACGAGAACGGCGATCTCCTGACCGTCGAGGGCTACCGGGTTCTGGATGCCGGCGGCTCCCCCATCGCCCTCGATCCGATGGGAGGCGCCCCGACCATCGGTCACGATGGAACGATCACGCAGGGAACCAACCAGGTCGGAGCGATCGGTCTCTTCAATTTGCGCAATGACAGCCGGCTCAGCCGCTTCGGAAATTCCGGCGTCACGTCGAGCATTCCGGGCGAGGTCGTTCAGGACTTCAACTCCAATGGCGTTCAACAGGGCTTCAGCGAAGGTTCTAACGTCAATCCCGTGCTGGAGATGACGAAGATGATCGCGGTTCAACGGAACTTCGACAGCGCCGCGACGACGATCCAAGAGAGTGAGTCGACCTTCATGGATGCCATCCGGTCCCTTGGTCCCAGCACCTGACGGCCGTGATGAACGCACTCCAAAGGCTTGAAGAGTTCGTTCTGGCCGAAACGGCCGGACGACGAAAGATTCAGATCAGCGGCACCATTCGCGAAGTGAATCCCGGCTATTACCGTGTTGCGGGCCTGTCGCAATTCGTGAAGCTCGGGGACCGCGTGGGCTTCTCCTCCGATGGAAGGACGCAGACCGGAGAGGTCGTCCGAATCGATGACGGTGGCGTCACGGTAAAACCCTTCAACGGACGCATCGAAGCCGGGATCGGAACGGCCGTCTTTATCGTGAGCGACACGGGCCTCAGGCCGGATCAGACGTGGCGCGGGCGGGTCATCAACGCGCTCGGCGAACCGCTGGATGATCGCGGGCCGCTCATCCCGGGCCACGATTCGGTCCGGAACGACGCCGAGCCGCCGTCCGCCATGACGCGGGCAAGGGTCACGATGCCCCTGAAAACGGGCGTCAAGGCCATCGACCTGTTCACGCCGATCTGCCAAGGGCAGCGCATCGGCATCTTCGCGGGCTCGGGCGTCGGAAAGTCCACGCTTCTGACCATGCTGGCCAAATGCGAAGGCTTCGACACGATCGTCGTCGCCCTCGTGGGAGAGCGCGGTCGCGAGGTACGGGAGTTCCTGGAAGGCCCCATCCACGCGAACCTTCACAAGTCGGTCATGGTGGTGTCGACCGGAGACGAGAGTCCGATGATGCGGCGCCAGGCGCCGCGCACCGCGGTTTCCATCGCGGAGTACTTCCGCGATTGCGGGGATTCGGTCCTGCTCATCGTGGATTCGGTGACGCGTTATGCCCATGCGGCCCGCGATGTGGCCCTGGCGGCCGGGGAGCCAGCCGTGGCCCGTGGCTACACGCCCAGCGTCTTCAGCGACTTGCCCCGCCTTCTGGAGAGGGCAGGGCCCGGGGCCGAGGGGAAGGGCTCCATCACAGGCATCTTCTCCGTTCTCATCGACGGCGACGATCATAACGACCCTGTCGCCGACAACATTCGCGGAACGCTCGACGGTCATATCGTCCTGGATCGCGCAATCGCCGACCAGGGGCGATATCCGGCCATCAACGTTCTCGGATCGATCTCGCGCCTGGCCGATCACGTCTGGTCGCCGGACCAGAAGGAGCTGGTGCGCCGCCTCCGGGGAATGATCGCGCGGTTCGAGGATACGCGCGATCTCAGGCTGATGGGCGGCTATCACCCGGGCAACGATCAGGAGTTGGACCAAGCTGTCGTGATCGTCCCGAAGATCTACGAGGCGCTTCGGCAGGATCCGTCCATGCCTGCCAGCCGTGACGCCTTCATGGATCTGGCCCAAGCCCTCAAGCAATAGAGTCGATCACGTTTCGCATCACCATCCCTGGAATGGAACACAGCTTCGCACAAGCGTCATGGTGTTAGGTCCAGTTTGAAACCGTAGGAGCTTCAGATGAGTCTTTATGGCGTTCTTCGTAGTGGCGTTTCCGGAATGAACGCCCAGTCGAACAAGTTGGGTACCGTCGCTGAGAACATCCAGAACTCGAGCACCACTGGATACAAGCGCGCCTCGACCGAGTTCTCGTCTCTGATCCTGCCGTCGAGCGAAGGAAACTACAATTCCGGCTCCGTCACGAGCCGCGTTCGCTACACGATCGCCGAGCAGGGGCCGATCGCCTACACGACATCTCCTTCGGATCTCGCGATTTCTGGCAACGGCTTCTTCGTCGTGACCGATCCGGGCGGATCTCCCTACCTGACCCGCGCCGGCAACTTCGTCAAGGACGGCCGGACAGGCAATCTCGTGAACGCCTACGGCTTCACCCTCATGGGATACAAGCTGGGAGAGGGAGCCGTTAATCCCTCCCTGAACAGCCTCGATGGCGTCGTGCCTGTCAACATGTCCTCGTTCGCCATGCAGGCCAGCGGCTCCACGAAGGGAACCTTCAAGGGCAATCTGCCCGACGGCGCCGACGTTGCCGTGCCTCCCGCGGTCACGAAGCAATCCTCGCTTCAGGTTTATGACAAGGTCGGCAACCCGATCAAGATCGACATCTCTTTGTCGAAGATCAGCCCGACCGAATGGAGCATCACGGTCGCCAACGGCTCCGACCCGGCATCTCCCCTGACCGGCACGACTTCGATGAACCTGACCTTCAACGCCGATGGTCAGATCACCGGTCCTGCCGTCCTGAGCTTCGGCATTCCCGGCGGCGAGCCCTTCGACCTCGACATGTCGGGCATGACCCAGCTGGCCGGCGAGTACAACGTCACCGGTCAGGCGAACGGCAATGCGCCGTCCGCTGTCAAAGACGTCGAGTTTGCTTCGGACGGTACGGTCTACGCGGTTTATGAGGACGGCACCCGCGTCGGCGCTTATCGGATCCCGCTCGCCAATGTCTCGAGCCCGGACAATCTGAGCCCCCGTGCCGGCAACGTCTACGAGACGACGGCCCAGTCCGGCGGCTACCAGGTCGGCTTCCCGGAAATGTCCGGCTTCGGGTCCATCGCGTCCGGCGCTTTGGAAGGATCGAACGTCGATATCGGCACCGAGCTGACGGCGATGATCGAGGCTCAGACCAGCTATACGGCGAACTCGAAGGTCTTCCAGACGGGATCCGAGCTGCTCGACGTTCTGATGAACCTGAAGCGGTAACGCGCTCCCCTTCTGCTCAAGGATCAATGATCCATGTCTCTGTCAGTAGCCTATAATACGGCGCGTTCCTCGTTGCAGGCGTCGCAATCGCAGATGGCGGTCGTGTCGCGCAACACATCCGGGGCCTCCGATCCGAGCTATTCGCGCAAGATCGGCGTCCTCAGCACCACTGGTGGGTACGCCCGCGTCACGGTCCTCCGGGCCAGCGATCAGGCGCTCCTGACGAAGATGCTGGAAACGACCTCCGCAACGGCAACGCAGAAGGCGCTGCTCGACGGGTTGCAGAAGCTCAGTCAGACCATCGGCGACACGGAGCTCGATCAATCCGCCGCAGCCCGAATCGGCGCGCTGGACAGCGCCTTGAAGCAATATGCCAATGCGCCCGATAATCCGACCTTCGCACGGGCCTTCGTGAAAGCCGCGAACGACGTCGCGGATACTTTGAACCGGGCGACTGCGGCGATCCAGTCCGTTCGTCTCGAAGCCGACAAGGGGATGGCCGGCTCGGTCGACCGCATCAACGATCTTCTGCAGAAGTTCGAGAAGGCAAACCAGCAGGTCATGAGCGGTTCCGCCCTCGGGGCCGATGTCAGCGATGCCATGGACACGCGTGACAATCTCATCGCGCAGCTGTCCGAGGAGATCGGCATCACGGTCGTGCCGCGCGCGGGCAACGACATTGCCCTGTACACGGACAGCGGCGTGCCGCTGTTCGAGCGGACGGCGCGGCCCGTGACCTTCAGCCCCACCACGACGTTCGGACCCGCCACCGCGGGGGGAGACGTCTTCATCGATGGGATCCGCGTGACGGGTCCCGGGGCTCTGATGCCCTTGAACTCCGGCAATCTCGTCGGGCTGGCGCAGGTGCGCGACGACGTCGCCGTCACCTACCAGAAGCAGCTCGACGAGCTCGCCCGGGGGGTGATCCAGGCCTTCGCCGAAAGCGACCAGAGCGGGGCCGGAAAGCCCGACATGCCGGGAATCTTCACCTTCGCGGGAGCCGCAGGCATTCCCACCATGCCGGCCTCTGCGGGGTTGGCTGGGCTGATCCGCGTCAGCGACGCCATCGACCCGACGAAGGGCGGCACGTTCGATGCGATCCGCGACGGCGGGATCAACGGCACTGACTACAACTACAATCCGAGCGGAAGCGCCAACGCGGCCTTCTCGGGGCGCCTCTACGCTCTGGTGGATGGAATGGCCGCGGATCGACCTTTCGATCCCGCCTTCGGCTTCGGGCCCAGCGCGTCCCTGCAGGGATTCGCGTCCCTGACGGGGGGCTGGCTGGAGGCCACACGCCAGAGCGCCAGCCAGAGCGTCGATTACCAGACGACACTTCTCGCCCATGCCTCGGAAGCCCTGTCGAATGCGACCGACGTCAACATGGACGACGAGACGGCCCTGATGCTGCAGCTGGAGAAATCCTACGCCGCATCGGCAAAACTGCTGTCGGTCATCGACCAGATGCTCAAGACTCTTCTCAACGTTGTAGGCTAAGCCATGAGAACGACCTTCGTCTCGACCATGTCGCTTTGGAATTCATCCAAGTCGACTCTCGACAAGCTGCAGAGCGGCCTGACGAAAGCCAATACGGAGCTGACGACGGGACGGTACGCGGATATCGGGCTTGCTCTCGGACACAAGGTCGGGGAGTCGCTCTCCCTGCGCCAGCAGAGAGCGGAAATCGACACGCTGGCCGACAGCAACAGCTCGGTCATCCAACGCCTGAAGACGACGACGGCCGCCCTGGACAGCATCCGCGAGAATGCGACCAAGTTCAGGGATGCCTTGGCGGGCTTGCCCATGAACCCTCCCGTCGACACCATCAAGAGTCAGGCGGGAGCCTATCTGAGCGGCCTAGCCGGAGACCTCAACACGTCCATCGACGGGCGGTTCGTTTTCGGCGGAATCAACACGACGACCGCACCCGCCAACGGCTATGCAAACGGAGTCCCGGCTTCGCTCAAGGATCTGGTTGCAGGCGCATTCACAGCGCCGGCGGGAGCCGGGGGCTTCGGCTTCCCGCAGAACGACCCGCTCGTCTCCGGGATCTCCCCTGCCGACATGGAGGCCTTTCTGGACGGTCCCTTCAAGCAGATTTTCGAAGGGCCGGACTGGACTGCATTCTCGAATGCGTCGGATCAGAACATCCAGAGCCTGATCTCGCCCACGGAAAAGGTCGAGACATCGACGAACGCGAATACGGCGCCCCTTCGGCAGATCGCGATGGCCTACACGATGATCTACGATCTCGGCATCGAGTCGCTCAGCCCAGCAACACGGAACGTGGTGATCGCAAAGGCAACCCAGATCCTGTCCACGGCCGTCAGCGGCATCATCGACGTGCAGGCAAGCGTCGGAACGGCGCATGCGAAAGCTGAGAGCGCCAACGAGAGAATGGAACTGCAGAAGTCGATCTTCGAGGAGCGCATCGGCAAGCTGGAGGCCGTCGACCCCGCGGAGGCGAAAGTCCGGGTCGATCAACTCATGACCCAGATTCAAACATCCTATTCTCTCACGGCCCAGCTCAAGCAGTTGAGCCTGATCAATTATCTCTAGTCTCGGATTCCATCGATGTATCGGTTCTCGTATGCAGAAGTCGTCGAAGACGCTCCCAGGGAATGCCGGCAGCGCGAATATGAAGTCTTCGGGCAGGCGATTGGGCTTCTGAAGGCCGCAGATGGCCTGCCTTCCAGATCTCCCGAGATGAGAAAGGCCCTGGAATTCCTCCAGCAGCTGTGGACGTCCCTCGTCAAGGATCTCGCGCATCCCGACAACGATCTGCCCGACAAGCTCAAGGCGCAGCTCATCTCGATAGGCTTTTGGGTGATGCGGGAAACGAGCCGCGTCGCCAGCGGTGAACACAACAATCTGACTGCGCTGATCGATATCAACGCCATGATTCAGGAGGGCCTGAAATGAAAGCCAAAATGCGGTTCTCCCTCAAAGCCGGTGAGCGCATCTTCATCAACGGCGCCGTCCTGACGGTCAGCCAGAAGGTGACGCTGAGCCTTTTGAACGAAGCGCGCTTCCTCCTGGAGAGCCACGTGCTCCAGGTGACGGAGGCGACGACGCCGATGCGTCAGCTCTATTTCGTCGTGCAATCCCTCCTGATCAACCCTCAGGAAGCCGGCAAGGTGATGGGTGCCTTCCGCAAGCTGCAC
The DNA here is from genome assembly GCF_034627025.1 of Microvirga lotononidis. Taxonomy (NCBI): domain Bacteria; kingdom Pseudomonadati; phylum Pseudomonadota; class Alphaproteobacteria; order Hyphomicrobiales; family Methylobacteriaceae; genus Microvirga; species Microvirga lotononidis. Next base: position 2,358,699 of record NZ_CP141048.1, read on the forward strand.
GACGCCCTGGTCGAAGTCGCCATCGACGACGTGGTGAAGGAGACCCTGGGCAAGGTGGGCGATCTGGTGAAAGCCGATCGGACCTTCGAGGCGCTCAAGCTCATCCGAACCCTGTTCGAGCCGGTCGAGGCTCGCCCATCCGCCGCGGCGGAAGCCGCCGTCCAAGCGGCATAAATCAGGAGTCCCATCATGAATGTCTCCTCCGTTTCCGGCCCTGTCGGGGCGCAGCGCGCCGCGACGAGTGCCACGTCCTCGACGGCGAGCTACGACAACTTCCTGAAGCTGCTGATGGCTCAGATGAAGAATCAGGATCCGACCGAGCCCATGAAGTCGACCGACTACATGGCCCAGCTCGCGACCTTCTCCCAGGTCGAGCAGACTGTGAAGAGCAATTCCAAACTAGATGCGCTTCTGGCCTCGTCGGCCCTCTCCCAGGCCGACAGCGTCATCGGCCGCACGATCTCGACGGCCGACGGCAAGGTCTCCGGCCAGGTGACGTCCGTCACGATCGTCAGCGAGGGTGCCGTCGCCAAGTTGACCAGCGGGGAACAGATTCTTCTGGGCCCGGGCGTCATTGTGAGCTGACGATGAACGAAGTCGATGCCCTGGAGCTCGTACGGGCAGCCATCTGGACCGTCATCATCGCCGCGGGACCGGCCGTCGCCGCAGCGATGATCATCGGCATCGTCATCGCCCTGGTTCAGGCCTTGACGCAGATCCAGGAGGTCACCCTCACGTTCATCCCGAAGATCATCGCCATCCTAGTGGTGGCCCTCGTGACCGGCTCCTTCGTCGGATCGCAGATCTTTGCCTTCACCGAACTGGTCTACGGCAAGATCGTAACGGGCTTCTAGAGTTGGTTCCGCTTGCGTGGAATCACCACCTGTCATTGCCGGGTCGCACGTGTCGACGGTGAAGCGGATCCACGGGACTGAAGAATGATTTAGCCTTCCGCGCTGATCGATGCCGGGCCGGCGACCCTCGCGCAAGCTTCATGGTTCATGTGTCAGTTTCATCCTTCATCCGTTGAGCTGGCAGGCACATGGAAGCAAGCGAAGTTACAGCCCAGGGGCGCGGCAGGGATCTGGCATTCGCCGGCGCCGTTGTCGGCATCCTTGCCATTCTCTTTCTCCCCATTCCGCCGATGGCGATCGACATGGGGCTCGCTTTCTCGGTCGCGCTGTCCGTCCTGATCCTGATGGTGGCGCTCTGGATTCAGAAGCCTCTCGAATTCTCGGCCTTTCCCACCGTGCTGCTTATCGCAACTCTGTTGCGACTGGCGCTCAGCATCGCGTCGACCCGCCTCATCCTGTCCGACGGCCACAAGGGCGTCGATGCCGCGGGCCATGTGATCAGCGGCTTCTCCCAATTCGTGATGAGCGGCGATTTCGTCATCGGCATCGTCGTCTTCATCATCCTGATCACGGTCAACTTCCTGGTCATCACCAAGGGCGCGACCCGTATCGCCGAGGTCGGGGCCCGCTTTACCCTCGATGCCATTCCCGGCAAGCAGATGGCCATCGACGCGGACCTGTCCGCCGGTCTGATCGACGAGAAGGAGGCTCAGAAGAGGCGTCGAGAACTCGAAGAGGAAAGCGCCTTCTTCGGCTCCATGGACGGTGCCTCGAAGTTCGTTCGCGGCGAGGCCGTCGCCAGCCTGATTACCATCGCGGTCAACATCTTCGGCGGCATCGTCATCGGCGTCACGCGTCACGGCATGCCCCTGTCCAAGGCGGCGGATGTCTTCGTCCAGCTCTCGGTCGGCGACGGACTTGTCAGCCAGATTCCGGCTCTCGTCGTCTCGCTGGCCGCAGGCCTTCTGGTCTCGAAGGGCGGAACGAGGGGGCAGGCCCAGCAGGCCGTGCTCGGGCAGCTCGGCGCCTATCCGCGGGCCCTCATGGTGGCCGCAGCCCTGATGTTCGTCTTTTCCATCGTGCCCGGCCTGCCGATGATTCCGTTCCTCGTGCTCGGCGGCTGCATGAGCTTCATCGCCTATTCGATCCCGAAGCAAAGGGCGGAGCAGGAGGCGAAGGCCCAGGCCAAGCTGGCGCAGGAGCAGCAGAAGAATCTCCTGGAATCACGCGACTCGGTCAAAGAAACCCTGAAGCTCGCCGAGATCGAGCTGTGCCTCGGCAAGCATCTCGCATCCTACCTTGCGACCTCGCACGGAGACCTGGCACACCGCGTCAGCAAGATGCGCAAGAAGTTCGCCCAAGATTACGGTTTCGTTCTCCCGGACGTGAAGCTCTCCGACAGCCTGATGATCCCGCCGAAGAGCTACCAGATCAAAATCCACGGAACCGTCGTGGCGACCCAGGAGATCCGCCCCGGCGATCTTCTCGTCGTGCTCGGCGACGGACCGGTCCCCGACGTTCCCGGAGACGAGGTGCGCGAGCCGGCTTTCGGCATGAAGGCTCTCTGGGTGTCGGACGTCTATATGAGCGAAATCAAGCGGCAGGGCTTCCAGTCCGTGGATGGAGCCTCGGTCCTCCTCACGCATCTGAGCGAAGTGATCCGCAACAACCTGCCTCAGCTCCTGTCCTACAAGGACGTGCGCAATCTCCTGGACGGCCTTGATTCCGAGTATAAGCGCCTGCTCGACGACATCTGCCCCTCGCAGATCTCCTATTCCGGCCTTCAATCCGTCCTGAAGCTCCTACTGGCCGAGCGCGTGTCCATCCGCAACCTGAGCCTGATCCTGGAAGCGATCGCCGAGATCGCCCCCCACGCACGCCGCGCCGAGCAGCTGGTGGAGCATGTGCGTGTCCGCATCGCCCAGCAGATCTGCGGCGATCTCGCCGAGGGAGGCGCCCTCAATGTTCTGAGGCTCGGGAACAAATGGGATATCGCGTTCCACCAGAGCCTGAAGCGTGATGCGAAGGGCGACGTGGTCGAGTTCGACATCGATCCCCGTCTTGTGGAGCAGTTCGGCGCCGAGGCGTCGGACGCCATCAAGACGCGCATGGGGCAGGTCCAGACCTTTGCCGTCGTCACCGCGCCGGATGCCCGCCCCTATGTGCGCATGATCATCGAGCGCATGTTCTCGTCCCTGCCTGTCCTGTCGCATCTGGAAATCGCCCGGGGCGTCGAGGTCAACTCGCTCGGGACGATTTCGTGAACCAAGTCACGCCCGAGACCCTTCTGGCGGTCTTCCTGATCTTCTGCCGGATCGGCGGATGCCTGATGATCGCCCCGGGTTTCTCGAGCAACCGGATCCCGATGCATGTGCGGCTCTTCATCGGTCTGGCGACCAGCCTGGCGCTGGCGCCGGTGCTGCTCGAGAAAGTCCAGGCGGGCGTCACCTCGCAGGTTCCCGCGGCCGTTCTCCTCTATGTCGGCAAGGAACTTCTGACGGGCCTCCTGATCGGCCTTCTGGGCCGTGTCTATTTCCTCGCGCTGCAGACCATGTTGAACGCCGTCGCGATGGCCCTGAGCCTCGGCGGCATGCCGGGGACGCCGATCGACGAAGCGGAGGCTCTTCCGCCGATCACGACCTTCATCATGATGGTGGCGACAGCCGTTCTCTTCATGTCGGACCTTCATTGGGAGTTCTTCCGAGGGCTCATCGCCTCCTACGCGAGGCTGCCGGTCGGAGAAGGGCTGGGCATGAATCTCTCCCTGACGCAGCTCGTCGACCAGATCGGCATCGCCTTTGTGCTGGCGCTCCGGATCAGCAGCCCGTTCATCCTGTATTCCGTCATCGTCAACCTGGCGGTCGGGCTCACCAACAAGCTCACGCCTCAGATTCCGGTCTACTTCCTGGCGACGCCTTTCATCATGCTCGGTGGATTGCTGATCATCTATTTCGCCGCAAGCGACTACGTGCTCCTGTTCATGGAGTCGTTCTCGACCTGGCTTCGGGACGGATAGATCGGATGAAGCAGAGAATCCGAAAGATCGACCGTATCCTGCAGGTGCAGCAGCACCTGCAGAAGGAGGCCGAGCTGAAACTCGCCCAGCTGGAGCGAAAGGCATCCGAGCTCAAGCTCGCACAGGAGACGCTGATCCAAACGATGAACGACCATGAGACGCTCCATGGCCTCTTCGTGGATGTCGCGGCCAAGCGCCTTCAGGGACTGGCATCGCAGGCGGGCGTCGTCGAAAAGGCCAAGGTGACGCAGAAGGCCGTCGCCGTCGACAAGGCCATGCAGGCGAAGCGGGCGGAGAAAATGCTCTCCGGACTCAAGGACCAAGAGCGCCGGGACAGCGAGAAGAAGGACCTCGCCTCCATCATCGAGCTGCTTGCGAAAGGCGATGGCGCAAGCTTCCCGTAAGCTAGCCGCGTTAAACCTCGTCTCAAGTCTGAAATGTGAGAGATGCGAGATGGCGATCAGCCCGCCCTCAGATATTATCAACGACGTCGCCAGGGCTGCGGACCCCGCACGCTATCAGGCCGCGGCCCAAAAGCTTCTCGACGGCGCGTCGGCCCTGGATGGGGCGAGCTTCGACGACGCCATGAAGTCCATGGCAAGCCAGCCTCTGATGGCACCCGGCGCCGATATTTACACGCTGCGGAATTCGCTTCGCAATGACGCCGAGTCGGCCGGTACGGCAAGAGCCCAGAAGGCGCATCAGGAGTTCGAAGCCTATATTCTCCAGACTTTCGTGGAGTCCATGCTGCCGAAGGATGCGGAGAATACCTACGGCAAGGGAAATGCGGGCTCCATCTGGAAATCCATGATGGCCGAGCAGATCGGAGCACAGATCTCGAAGGCGGGCGGCATCGGAATCGCGAAGCGGCTTCTCGATGCGCAGGACACCGGACGTTCATCCGATATACGCGTCCCTCCGGCCCCTGCATCGTTTTCCGGCAAGGTCTGACCCCAGACGACATGACGAGGATGGCGTTCGACCATCGCCCTTAAACAGGAAGCAACATGATGCTGATGAAGTCCCTCGATCGGCTTGAAGAAACCCTGGATCAGGAAACCGCAGCCCTCATGGCGCGGGATCTGTCGAACCTTGAAGAGTTCAACCGGCGGAAGAGCCAGTGCCTTCTCGAGATCAGCCGAATGGTCCGGACGGCGGACGTCCACGCCCTGGACCAGAAAGCGACGAAGCGGCTGCAGGATCTCCAGGCCAAGATCGAGACCAACCAGGACATGCTTCAGCGGCACATGCAGGCCGTGCAGGAAGTCGCGAGCATCATCTCGAATGCGATCCAGAAGGCTGAGTCCGACAGCACGTACTCGGCCTACATGAACAAGGCGGGCTTCGGCGCATGATGAAGAACGTCATGGCGGGCTTCTGGGTCTGCGCGGTCACGCTGGCATCCTGCTATGCGGCCGTGACCTGGACCGTCGGCAAGGCTCCCACGGAGGAGAAGGGGAACTACGAAGGGCTGCAGTACAAGAAGCTGCCCGCGATGAATATTCCGGTCGTCGCCGAGGGGGCGGTGCAGGGCTATGTGGTCGCGAACCTGGTCTTCACGGCCGACGCCAAGACCCTGCGCGAGATCTCCGTTCCTCCCGAAGCCTTCATCCAGGACGAGATCTTCCGCCACGTCTATGCCGATGAGACGCTCGATTTCAAAAAACTCTCCCGATACAACGTGAACGGTATGATCGCCAGTGTCCGGGAGAAGATCAACAAGCGGTTGGGGGCGGAGATCGTCAAGGAGATCCTGGTCGAGAATTTCAACTTCGTCGACAAGTCGGACATCCGTTCGTAGCGCCCACGCCTATTCCAAAGCGGCCGGGCGATGAGGCCTGGAAAGACATTTTATGAACTATTGCCTGATCATTGATGACTCCCGCGTGATCCGGAAGGTATCCCGCGACATCGTCGAGAGCCTCGATTTCCGCGTCTCGGAGGCGGAGAACGGCGAGGCGGGTCTCGAAGCCTGCCGGACCGAGATGCCGGATGTGATCCTCCTCGACTGGAACATGCCCGTCATGGACGGTTACAGCTTCCTGAAGGCCTTGCGCGCCACGCCGGAAGGTCGGATGCCTAAGGTCGTCTTCTGTACGACCGAGAACAGTCTCGACCATATCACGCGCGCACTGGAAGCAGGCGCGGACGAATATGTGATGAAGCCCTTCGATAGGGACATTCTCGCGGCGAAATTCCAAGAGCTGGGCGTTCTTCCGGCATCACATTCGGCGTGAGGTCATGGCTCTCTCCCCTGTAACCCAGGCAAGTCCGGCTCCCGGACGTATCACCCGTGTGATGATCGTGGACGACAGCGCCGTCATCCGCGGCATGATCGGCCGCTGGCTCACCGAAGCCGGCGGATTCGAGATCGTCGCGACGGCCTCGAACGGCCGCATGGCTGTCGATGCGGCGGCCCGCACGAAGCCCGAGATCATCCTGCTCGACCTCGAGATGCCCGAGATCGACGGCCTCGCAGCCCTGCCGCTCATCCTGAAGGCCCATCCGGCGAGTAAGGTGATCGTGATCTCGACCCTCACCCAGAGGAATGCGGAGATCTCCCTGAAGTGCCTCTCTCTCGGCGCCGTCGATTATCTGGCGAAGCCGGAGAGTGCGCGCGCTCCGGGGGCTGCGAACGAATTCCGGCGCGAGCTCGTCGAGAAGATGCGCGCCTTGAGCGAGACAAAAGCCCGGACGCCGCGATTCTCCGCGGCACCCGCTCCCAAGGTCGTGTCGCCGGCACCGGCGGCGATCCCGAGGCCCGGCAGCACGAAGCCGCAATGCCTGCTCATCGGCTCGTCCACGGGCGGCCCGCGGGCGGTGGAGCGCGTTCTCCTGGACATGAAGCCGGCGCTGTCGAGAATCCCGGTGCTGATCGTGCAGCACATGCCGGCGATGTTCACGGCTGTGTTCGCGGATCATCTCCAGACGCTTCTGTCCCTTCCCGCCCGGGAGGCGCGGGATGGCGATGCGGTTGCTCCCGGAACCATCCTCGTCGCGCCCGGCGGGCGGCACATGGGTGTCGTCTCGTCCGGAGGCAAGGTTGCGATCAGGCTCAATGACGGACCGCCCGAAAACTTCTGCCGCCCGGCAGTCGACGTCCTGTTCCGCGAAGCCGCCGCCATATACGGCGCGTCCGCCTTGGCCGTCGTCCTGACAGGCATGGGCTCGGACGGAACGCACGGGGCGCGCATTCTCTCGAAGGCGGGTGCGACCGTGATCGCCCAGGACGAGGCGACGAGCATCGTCTGGGGCATGCCGGGCAGCATCGTGAAGGCGGGCCTCGCCCACGAGGTCCTTCCGCTGGAATCCATCGGCCGTTCGCTGAAAGGCCTCATCACCGGAGCTTCGACATGACCGAAGCCGAATTCGAAGCCCTGCGCGTGTTCCTGAAGGCCAGGTCGGGCCTGGCGCTGTCGCCGGACAAGCGCTATCTCGTCGAGAGCCGTCTCTCCTCCGTCTGTACGCGCTTCAAGCTCGAGAGCCTCTCGCACCTCATCCGCGAGATCAGGGCCGGCCGCGCCATGGCGCTCGAAAAGGCCACCATCGAGGCGATGACGACGAACGAGACCTTCTTCTTCCGGGACAAGACGCCGTTCGATCTCTTCCAGGACGTCCTTTTGCCCAAGTACCTGAAGGAGCGGGCGGGAAGCCGCAGGCTGCGGATCTGGTGCGCGGCCGCATCGAGCGGACAGGAACCGTATTCGCTCGCGATGATCCTGAAGGAGGCATCTGCCCGGATGCCCGGCTGGCACATCGACATCGTCGCCTCCGACATCTCGACGGAAGTCCTGGAGAAGGCGAAGGTGGGTCTCTACAACCAGTTCGAGGTCCAGCGCGGCCTTCCGATCCGCCTCCTCGTGAAGTACTTCACGCAGACCGGGGATCAATGGCAGATCTCGCCCGAGATCAGGGCGATGGTGGATTTCCGCTATCTCAACCTGCTCGAGGATTTCAGCCGTCTGGGATCCTTCGACATCGTCTATTGCCGCAACGTGCTGATCTATTTCGATGCCGCCCTGAAGGCTGACGTCCTGCGCCGGATCGCCAACCTGATGGCGGCCGACGGCTCGCTCTTGCTCGGCGCCTCCGAGACCGTGCTCGGCGTGACCGACGCTCTGACGCTCGATCCGGCTCACCGCGGTCTCTACGCGAAGACGCCCGCGATGGCGGCGACGCCGACCCAGCGGGCGATGGGCATGCGGTAGGAGGCGAAGGCCCCGGAAGGGGAGGGGCGATCCAGCGTGAGAAAAGAGAGGGGCGGCTCCGCGGAGCCGCCCTTTTTCTTTGCGGTCCCGCTAGTCCCGACAGGGACAGGATCCGTTAACTATAATGCTCCACCTCGACTGAGCGATCAAACAATCGTTAAGGTAAACGCAGGGATTGGCCGGCGGAGGTGCCGTTGTTGTTTGACGTCAAGCGGAGTGATCTTCTATGAATAGGATCAGACGCAAAGAGAAATCCGAATTCGGATGCGTTAAGACAGCACTATAGAGAGCCTTTACTTCGGCTCGGCATGACGCCGTTCTATTTTACCGGTTCAAGCCCGGATGCATGTGAACAGCGGATCGAACTTCCTCGAGGCATGATGCCACTCCGCTGGGTCGGTTAGATTCCGACATTCCCTGAACTCGCTTCATCATTCAAGGAACACACACATGGCTTCCATCCTCACCAATGCCTCCGCCCTGACCGCCCTGCGCAACCTCGCCAACACGCAGGGCGCCCTGAGCAAGACCCAGAGCCAGATCTCCACCGGCCTCAAGGTGGCGTCCGCCTCCGACAACACCACCAACTGGTCGGTGTCGACCCAGATCAAGACCGACAACAGCGTCGTCAACACCATCAAGGACACGCTGAAGCAGAACAGCGACCTGGTGAACACCGCCTCGTCGGCGATGGACAACCTGCTCACCACCATCGACAAGATCAAGGTCGAGCTCGCCAAGGCCAAGGACGTCAAGGACGACAACTTCGACGCCATCAACACCTCGCTGGCCAAGCTCGGTGCCGAGCTCGACGGCGTTCTGGAGAACGCGGCCCTCAACGGCGTGAACCTCCTCGACGACTCCGTCTCCGACATGGACGGTGGGGCTGCCGGCAAGCAGATCAAGTTGGCGGCCGGCTGGTCCGGCGGCACGACCGGCAGCGGCTTCAAGACCATCAACGTCGATCTGACGGACCTCGGCAGCTCCGCCGCTGGCGCGCTGACTGCGGCTGGTACGAACGCGAGCACCCAGGCGGTCAACTCCCTGAAGATCACCGGCACGGGTGCGACGGCTCAGACGCTCGTCGACAACATGGCCAAGGACGTGGAAACGGCCCTGAAGTCGGTCCGTAACTTCGCCACCGAGCTCGGCGCCGCCAAGAACCAGATCGACGCGCAGTCGAAGTTCCTGGGCGCTCTGGGCGAAGCAATGACGAACAGCGTCAGCACTCTGGTCGACGCGGACATGAACGAGGTTTCGACCCGCCTCCAGGCTCTGCAGACGCAGCAGCAGCTCGGCGTGCAGTCGCTCTCGATCGCCAACCAGAACAGCCAGATGATCCTGCGCCTCTTCCAGTAAGAGCCTCAAAGATCACCAAATGAAGGCCCTGCCTCGCGAGAGGCAGGGCCTTTTTCGTTTCGCGCGTGGAGGGCCCAAATCATGTGTGAGATGGCCGAGTGCAAGTATTCAGTTGCTGTTTACTGTCGCGATTGTGCGGTTGTGCTTACGGGAAGCGTTGCGTAAAAAGTTAACGAAAAGTAAATATGCTCCTAGGCCTCATTAAGTTTAATTTTTATCCTTGACGCGGAGAAAGGGCGTCGCTATTCAAAGGGCATGGACGCGACGACAGATCGAGACATCGATCGGACGCGCTAAGACAGCACTGTGGAGAGCCTCTACTTCGGCTCGGCATGACGCCGCTCCACTTTATCGGTTCAAGCCCGGATGCATGTGAACAGCGGATCGAACTTCCTCGAGGCATGATGCCACTCCGCTGGGTCGGTTAGATTCCGACATTCCCTGAACTCGCTTCATCATTCAAGGAACATACACATGGCTTCCATCCTCACCAATGCCTCCGCCCTGACCGCCCTGCGCAACCTCGCCAACACGCAGAACGCGCTGAACAAGACCCAGGGCCAGATCTCCACCGGCCTCAAGGTGGCGTCGGCCTCCGACAACACCACCAACTGGTCGGTGTCGACCCAGATCAAGACCGACAACAGCGTCATCAACACCATCAAGGACACGCTGAAGCAGAACAGCGATCTGCTGAACACCGCTTCGTCGGCGATGGACAACCTGATCGCCACCATCGACAAGATCAAGGTCGAGCTCGCCAAGGCCAAGGACGTCAAGGACGACAACTTCGACGCCATCAACACCTCGCTGGCCAAGCTCGGTGCCGAGCTCGACGGCGTTCTGGAGAACGCGGCCCTCAACGGCGTGAACCTCCTCGACAACTCCGTCTCCGACATGGATGCGGGGGCTGCCGGCAATCAGATCAAGTTGGCGGCTGGCTGGTCCGGCGGCACGACCGGCAGCGGCTTCAAGACCATCAACGTCAATCTGACGGACCTCGGCGGTGTCGCGGCCGGCGCAGGCACGGGCGTGCTGAACAAGGCAGGCGCGAGCACGCTGGCTGTCAACGCCATCAATATCACCGGCACGGGTGCGACGGCTCAGACGCTCGTCGACACGGTGGCCGGTGAAGTGGAAACGGCCCTTGAGTCGGTCCGTAACTTCGCCACCGAGCTCGGCGCCGCCAAGAACCAGATCGACGCGCAGTCGAAGTTCCTGAGCGCCCTCGGCGAAGCAATGACGAACAGCGTCAGCACCCTGGTCGACGCGGACATGAACGAGGCTTCGACCCGCCTCCAGGCTCTGCAGACGCAGCAGCAGCTCGGCGTGCAGTCGCTCTCGATCGCCAACCAGAACAGCCAGATGATCCTGAAGCTCTTCCAGTAAGAGCCTCCTGATCGGTGAGAACGAGGCCCCGTCTTGCAAAAGGCGGGGCTTTCTTTTTCGGTCTGCTCGCGGAACGCTGAGCCATGTTGAACGCCCTTCCTCGTATAGCCGCCCTCGTTGTCGCCTGCTCGCTGGGCGCGGCAGCGCACGACTTGTCCGCCACCGCCGCAACAGGCGCGCTCCGGGCCTGGAACTATGCCCTCCAGACCGACCAGAGCGGCGCCCCGAGCCGCGCGCTCGCACAGATCAGGGGGGAGGGGGGAAGCTCGCTCTGGTTCTCCTGCACGAAGGTGACGGGAGAAGACGAGCCGTCGCAGGTGGCCGTCGCGGCCACCGTGATGCAGAAGGCCTATCTCGGGCCCAGCGACAACCGGGGGCGGAGCACGGTCTACTGGCTGGATGAACGTCCGCCGGAAGTGTCCCATTGGGTTTACCGCGACCGCTACGGGCAATTGCGCGGCGAGGACCAGGTCATGGGCTTCGTCGCAAGCCTCGCGACAGCGCAGACGCTTATTGTGGAACTTGCGAATTTCCGCCTCGAACCGCAGAGCGTGAAGTTCTACCTCGATCCCGGCGAGACCCAGGCGGTGGCAGAGCGGTTCTCGAAGGATTGCCGGACCATCGCAACGGCGAAGGATTGACGAGCGGCGCGGCCATACGAGCCGAAGGAGTGAACCATGATCAGCACGATGACCCGCTACCAGATGTTGCAGACCAACACGGCGCTGACAAAGACGCTCACCCAGAACGACGCCATCGTCAAGCGCGATACCGATTACTACCTGGCGAACATCTCCAAGGTGAAGACCGTCGACGAGTTCATGAAGGATTACCGTCTCTTCAGCTACGCCATGAAGGCCTATGGCCTTGGGGACATGATCTACGCCAAGGCCTTCATGAAGAAGGTGCTCACAGAGGGTGTTGCCGATACCAAGAGCATGGCGAACAAGCTCGTCGACCCGCGCTACAAGGAGTTCGCCAAGGCGTTCGACTTCGCCGGCAAGGGCGACAAGGCGACCTCTCAGGCCAGCGCGACCACGGAAGCCGTGAGCAAGTACTATCAGCAGACGCTTGAGAACAAGGAGGGCGAGCAGAACGAAGGCGTGAGGCTTGCTCTCTACTTCAAGCGCAAGGCGTCCAGCGTCACCTCGACGATGGGATTGCTGGCGGACAAGGGCCTTCTGACGGTCATGCAGACGACGTTCAACATTCCCAAGGAAGCATCCAAGGCCAGCATCGATCTGCAGGTCCGCAACCTGGAAAAGCACATCAACGTCAAAGATTTCCAGGATCCCAAGAAGGTCGACAAGCTGATCCAGCGGTTCTCCGCCATGTGGGACATGAACAATTCCACTCTCGAGGAGGTCGCACCGGTGCTGACCCTGTTCTCGGATCCGACGGAATCAGCAGGCATCAGCGTCGACCTGATGATGAGCATCACGAAGCTCAGGCGCGGGGGCTTCTGATCCAGAGCTGCTTCTTATTGCGGGGAACCATCTCTTATTTTGATGAGCCGCACTGTTCAGGAATAACCGGATTAACGTGGCCGGAAGATGCTCTAGCCTTTCTGGCTTGACGCATCTTTCCACGCAAAACCGGTTCCCACTTTTGCGTTCGATGCTCTAGCCTTTCGCCGAGACCACGTTCACGACGATCCTTTCATCGACCGGAACCGCATCGGTGGGCGCGTTCACGATGAAGACGCCGCTGCAGATGGTCGTCACCTTGCGGACAGGCGCATGGTGCTTGTCGGCGCCGATCAGGTAATTCACCGTATAATAGGGCTCCCCGCCGATATAGGCGCTCTGTCTGCTCTCGAAGATGTAGCCGACCTGGGTCGGACTGATCCGGTAGACCGTCTTTGGCGGCCCCCAGGCCGCAATGCGCGCCGATATGGGTTTGCCAATATAGTCCGAGCATGAAAGGGCGAGGGGTTCTTGGACGGCCGGCACGCAGCCGCCCGCGCCGACGGCAACCGCAAGTGTTGCGAAGAGCATTCTCAAGACAATCCCCCAGGCCGAACTAAACGCGTGTCGAGCATGCACTATATCGGCGATCCGAAGCGGAAGAAGTGTTTCCTGCCAGCGTAGTAAATCATCGACCGCGGCTGCCGGGGCCGCATCGGGTAACGTCAGTTTCGGGCAAGGTTTCTGCTTCATATTGAAGGAGTACCTCCGAGTGATGAGGAGATATCCGTGGCAGTCGTACTGGTGCCGGTCGTCGCAGCATCCCTGGTCGGGCTGATTGGAATGCCCGTCATTCGCCTCATGATGTCGTCCGCAAGAACAAGGCATTGGGCCAGAAGTCGGAGCCTGGTGCAGGGCCGGTCCTGAAAGAATTCAAGCCGCCGCCCGCGGATGCGTCGAATGAAGGCGCGATGCTCGTCTGCGACGTTGCAGACGAGTTTCTCCGCATTTGCCGCACGGGTCGCTTCATCGGTTTGAGATGCAAACCCTGCGCTGACATAGACATGATTGTATTGGCATTGCCTCACGACTGATCTTTTCCTCTTCATTCGAAGAGGTCGAGAGCAGCGATCGCTTGTTCTGTTGCTGGAAGTCAACAGTGCCGGGCCGTTCGTGATCTTGCGGCAAGTTCGCGCTTGCGCCGGGCATCCGCTGCTGACAGCTTTATTGAAAATAATAAAACTGAACAGGTGCGGGGCATGTGCGGGATTACTTTCAGAGATTCAAGACGGCGTAGTAAACGCCTTCGTGGCTTCTTCGCTTCGGCAGGTCTCGCGGCCCTTGTCCTGTCCGGCACGGCCGGAGCCGGATCGGCGTTCGACTTTCCTCACTTCGCCACGCGGGCGTCCGGCGACACGCTCTTCGCCGTCGGGGCCGCCGGGCCGACGCCGGCCTGGATCGTATTCTGCGCGCAGCTGCCGCGGGAATGCGCGTACAATCCCTCGGAGCCCGACACCATCGTTCTCGATCAGGCGACCTGGAAGCTGATCGTCGACGTGAACGAGCAGGTGAACAGGGAAATCGTGCCGGTCACGGACCAGGATCACTGGGGCGTCGCGGATCGCTGGGATTATCCGGATGACGGCATGGGCGATTGCGAAGACATCCAGCTGTTGAAGCGCCGTCGTCTCACGCAGGCCGGCCTGCCGCAGCGGGCCTTGCGCATGACCGTGGTGATCGACGAACTCGGCGCGGGGCATGCGGTTCTCATGGCCCGGACGGATCGTGGCGACTACATCCTCGACAACAAGCGCAACGCCGTTCTGCCCTGGCAGCAGACAGGCTATCGCTATGTGAAGCGGGAAGGGTCGGACAGCGCCGACTGGGTTTGGCTCGGAAACCAGGCGGCGCCGGTCGTGACCGCGACGAAATAAGCGACGGCTCTTCGTGAAACGCCGCTATCCGTTCCTGCAGTGATGCGGGGCAAGGCGCGTGACGGCGCGCCCTATGCTCTTCAGCTCGACGCCCGCGCAGGCGATTGCGTGATCATGGTCTCGGTGGTCAGGACCACCCAGCCGGCATCGGAGCGCTCGATGGAGATGACCTGTCCGATGCCCGGCAGCGTCATTCCGGGCGTGACCCACCAGATGCCGTCGGGGCCCTCGATCAGGGCGGATTCGCCCGTGGCCCGGTGGAGAACGTAGCGTTGAAACTGCGGGCCTCGGTTGGCGCTCTGGGTCGTGGCGACCTTGTGGCCTGCGCTCAGTTCGAGATCCTTCTTCGCCAGTGAGCCCGTCGTCGCGGGGTTCAGGTCCACGGTGCGCGTGACGGCCTTGCCGATGGTCGTGTCGGCCACGGCGCTGGTGAGATAGGTGTAGCTTTCGCTGAAATGCAGGGCGTAGACCGGCAGGCCGATGGCCGACAGCGTGAGGGCCAAGCCGAGGCACATCACGATGCGGTCGCCGACAGCCTCGCGCGCGCGGATCGAGTCCTCGATGCGCTGGACCTTGCGCTCCCGGCGTTCGGCCGTGGAGACATGTTCCCTGGCGCTTCCAGCCCTGGCCACCTGCTCCAAAACCTTGTCGAACCGAATGCCCATGGAAACCGCCACGTTGAGAACCACGTGCCACCATGCGTATGGGCTTATGCTTAAGAATTCGTCACTTCACCCCGTCAAACTTGGCTGTATACCTCCAAAGGGCTAGAGCGTTTTTCGGCGAAGTGAATCCGGTTCGCCAAAAATGCGGCTCCGCAAAGAAGAGAGATGATTCCACGCCCGTGGAAACAGCTCGAGAGCAAGCCTCGCGCAAGCCACCGGGCGATACGATGATCGTCGTCGGAAGATGTTGCGGCGGCTTCGACCGCCCGAGGTTTATCATGAAAATTAGGACGAAGATTTTCGCGCTTGTGGCGGCCCTGAGCCTTGTTGCGGTCGTGACCGCCGCCGTCGGTATCAATACGTTGCAAAGCTATCACCAGGCCGTCGACGATGTTCGGCTTGCGGCCACGCGCGCCCTTTACGGCGAGCGCCTCAACCGACTCGTGACCCAGGTGGTGATGGAATCCAGGGGCATCTATGCGTCGAAGGACAACGCGGAGGCGCGCAAGTTCGGCGACGGGCTTCTCGCCACCTTGAAGGACATCGACGGGCTGCTGAAGGAATGGCAGCCGATCGTTCCAGCCGACGGCAAGGCGCTGTTCGATGCGGTCGTCAGGGATGCGGCGGAGTTCGGCAAGTTCCGCTCCGAGACTGTCCGCCTGGGCAACGAGGTCTCGCCCGCCGCCGCCAATGCGCAGGGCAACAACGACGCGAACCGCGCCAACCGCAAGGCCTTCCAGGTCAGCATCGATGCGTTGACCAAGCGCGGCAGCGAGGAGATCGAGGCTGTCAACCGGCATGCGGCCGAACTCTACGACCAGCGCCTGATGCTCCTCGTCGGGATCGCGCTCGCCGGCACCGTCCTTGCGCTGCTGATCGGCTGGCTCGTCGGCCACCGCCAGATCGCCCGGCCCCTGAAGGGCGTGACGGAGGCCATCCGCAGGCTCGCGTCGGGCGACTACGACCTCCCGAAGGCCAAGGCGGGCAAGGACGAGATCGGCGATATCTGGCAGGCGACGCAGGTCTTCGCCGGTGCCATGCAGGAGGCCGAGAACCTGCGTCATGCGCAGGCCCAGACCGAGAAGCAGGCGGCGGAGCGGCGTCGGATCGACATGATGGCGCTCGCCCAAAGCTTCGAGGGCAGCGTCGGCGGCCTGGTGCAGCATCTGACCGTCGCCGCGCAGCAGATGGAGGCGACGGCCCGCTCCATGGCGTCGACCGCGCAGCAGACGAACCAGCAATCGAACTCGGTGGCGGCGGCGGCCGAAGAAACCTCGAGCAACGTGCAGGCCGTCGCGGCGGCGGCGGAGCAGCTCGCCGCCTCGTCCAACGAGATCGGCTCGCAGGTGTCGCAGACCTCGGTCGCGGCGGCCCGCGCCGTGCAGAACGCGCGCAGGACCAACGCGCTGGTCGAGACCCTGGCGGACGGCGCGCAGAAGATCGGCGAGGTCGTCGCCTTGATCAACACGATCGCGAGCCAGACCAACCTTCTGGCGCTCAACGCCACCATCGAGGCGGCGCGGGCAGGCGAAGCCGGCAAGGGATTTGCCGTCGTGGCCGCCGAGGTGAAGGAACTCGCCAACCAGACCTCACGGGCGACCGAGGATATCGGCGCGCATATCCACCAGATCCAGCAATCGACCAAGGATGCGGTCGAGGCCATCCAGGACATCGGCCTCACCATCGAGGAAGTGCATCAGATCGCCACCAGCGTCGCGGCCGCCGTCGAGGAGCAGCAGGCGGCCACGCAGGAGATCGCGCGCAATGTCAGCGAGGCGGCGAGGGGCACGCAGGACGTGAGCGAGAGCATCGTCCAGGTCCAGGGCGCCGCGACCCATGCGGGATCGGCCGCGTCTCAGGTGCTCGCCGCGGCGGGCGAGCTGGCGGCCAACTCGAACGCGCTGAGCCGGGAGGTGGATGGCTTCCTCCAGGGAGTGCGGGCGGCCTAGACCGCCGCGCTCAGGCGGTCCTGGGCACGGGCGTTCCTGCGTCGCCCGTGCTGTTCTGCGTCCGGGCCCGGGCGGCCTTGGCCGTCTCGACTGCGGCCCGGACATGGGACAGCAGGGTTGCCTGCGAATAAGGTTTGGCCAGGAAGACGGCTCCCGGCGGCAGATCGTTCTCCCGCGGCCATTGCCGGCCCGACGCGATGAGAAGCCCGATCCAGGGCCTGATCCGATGGACCTGCCAGGCGAGCTCGAAACCGTCCATGCCGGGCGGCATCTCGACATCCGACAGGAGGACGTCGACGCAGATCTCGGCCTTCAGGACCGTCAGAGCCTCCTCGGCGTCGGCTGCCTCGATCACGCGGAAATGCGCCTCCATGAGAATCTCGGCCGCCACCAGCCGCACGAGCGGCTCGTCTTCCACCAGGAGAATGACGCCTATGGGTTTCGGATCGGACAAGAGGCCAACGTACGGTGAAGGAGCAAGGGACGCGAAACGCGACCCTTAATAGACCGATCCGCCCCCTCAGGCCAGCCAGTCGACGGAAAACGGCGCGAATTTGTGGGAGAACCCTTGGGACGGATGCACGTTGTCCGCGTATTGTATCGCGTCAGGGGCAAGAATGAACGCTGCATCCGTCACGGTCCTCCCACGCCGGACACCTCCCACCATCCTGGTCGCCGAAGCCGATGTCAGGGTCCGCTGCCTCGTCAGCGACGAGCTGCGGGGCTCGGGCTTCAGGGTCCTGGAAGCCGGGTCCGCCCAGGAAACCCTGACGGTGATCGACGCCGTCCGGGTCGATCTCCTGTTCATCGCCCTCGACCTGCCGGGGACGCCAAGCGGCCCGGAGACCGCCCGTCTCGCCGGCGCCCGGCAGAAGCCCATGAGGATCATCTTCGCCTCCGCGGACGGCGACATCGAGCCGGGCAGCCTCGGTCCCCTCGTGCGAAAACCCTATCCCCCGTCCGAGGTGGTCGGCCTCGTCATGCGCAGCCTCAACTGGCCCGAGCCTGCCTGAGGCGCCGGGATGCCAGGACGGAAAACAGGAAGGGAACCAGGACGGAAGCTCAGCGGTTAAGGAAGCCGTGAGCACCCTATCGACGAACATCACGGCCGATGCCGAAACCCCTCTCCCGACGGTCCTCGTGGTCGAGGACGAAGTGCTGATTCGCCTTGTGATCGCGGATTACCTGCGCGAATGCGGCTACCGGGTCCATGAGGCCGTGAACGCTGAGGAGGCCGTGGCGATCCTTCAATCGCCGGAGGTTTCCGTCGACGTGGTATTCAGCGATGTCGAAATGCACGGGACCATGGACGGCTTCGGGCTGGCACGATGGATCCGAACCAACAAGCCGGGGACCCAGGTGATCCTCACCTCAGGGGCGGAGCGCTCGGCCGACATCGCCGCGACCCTGTGCGAGGCCGGCCCGCTGCTGAAGAAGCCCTACCCATCCCAGGATGTGGTCGACCGCATCAAGCAGCTGACGGCGAAGGCCCGGCGCTCCTGAGGGCTCTCAGGCCCGGCAATGTCGTGCATCTCCCTCACGTCATCACCGGCCTTGTGCCGGTGATCCCGATTGCTTGAGGCGCGGCGCGTCTCCGGATCCGGACGGCCGGGACAGGCCCGGCCATGACGGACAGGGGACAAGCTCACGCTTGTGCGAGCCGTGGGAACCGGATCGGAGGAAGCCCGTTTGAACGTGCATGAAACCCCATCGCAGAATTGTCAAACAGCCGGTTGTGCTCCTGGTTGAAGACGAACCGCTGGTTCGTCTGACCCAGGTCGATATTCTGCGCGAGGCCGAGTTCTGGGTCGTCGAGGCTCAGGATGCCGACGAGGCCTTCGAGGTGCTCAAGTCCCGTCCGGACATCTCTGCGGTTCTCACGGATGTGGACATGCCGGGCTCCATCGACGGTTTCGAATTCGCGCGCCTCGTCCGGCAGGGCTGGCCCGAGGTGGGGGTGCTCGTCATTTCCGGCAAGACCGGGCCGGGCCCCGGCGACATGCCGCCCAATGCGGCGTTCCTGCACAAGCCCATCCTGCCCGACGATCTCGTGGCGGCTCTGACGCAGGTCATGGCGACGGCGCAGGGCGGGGTGAGCCAGGATTCCTGAGGCCGGTCGGCGAGTTCTCTTTTCTTAGGCGCTTCTGACAGCCCACCACGTCATGGCCGGGCTTGTGCCGGCCCTCTCAAGCCGGAGACGCGCCGTGCCTCAAACAATCGTCATCACCGGCACAGGGCCGGTGATGACGTGCGGGTGGAGAGTGGGCCCTCAAGCCCGAACGGCCCGGGGGGCGCGGCTGTCGATCATCTCCGATGCCGACGATGCGCGTTCCCACAGTTTCTCGACATGCGCCTGCACCTGATGGATGGCCGTATCCTTGACCGGGCCATAGCCGCGGATGTCCATCGGAGCCTTGGCGATGGCGAGCAGGTCGGCGAAGGACCGCTGGCCGAGGGCGGCGAGAATCCTGTCGATCTGCGCCTCGTACCAGCCGATGAGCGCCCGCTCCATGCGCCGCTCGGCCGTGTAGCCGAAGACGTCGAGCGGAGTGCCGCGCAGCACCTTCAATTTGGCGAGGACGGACAGGGGCGTCTGGAGCCAGGGACCGAAGCTGCGCTTGCGCGGGCGGCCGCGCGCATCGCGCTTCGCGGGCAGGAGTGGCGGCGCCAGATGGTAATGCACCGTGAAGTCGCCGTCGAACTGCCGCTTCAGCTCGTCGAGGAAGCCAGTCTCCATGTGGAGGCGCGCGACCTCGTATTCGTCCTTGTAAGCCATGAGCTTGAAGAGCGAACGCGCCACCGCGTCGGTCAGCGCCTCGGACCCGAGCGCGCTCTCGGCCTTGCGCACACGCGCGACCAGGGACCCGAAACGGCCCGCATAGGCGGCGTTCTGGTAATCGGTGAGGAACGCGACCCGCCGGGCGATCACCTGATCGAGCGTCTCGACCTGTTCGGGCTCGTCGCCCGCAACCTGATGAACGACGTCGGGGGCGGCGCAGAGGAGCCGGCCCCAGGCGAGAGCCTGCCGGTTGCGCTCGACCGTGACGCCGTTGAGCTCGATGGCGCGGGAGAGCGCCTCGAACGACACCGGCACGAGACCCTGCTGCCACGCGAAGCCGAGCATCATCACGTTCGCATAGACTGTGTCGCCGAGCAGCGTCTCGGCAAGCGCGTTGGCATCGAGGGTCGCCATGTTGCTCGCGCCGATCACGCGCTCGATGGCGCGAAGCCGCGTCCGGCTGGCGAGATCCGCATCGCGGAAGCGCACCACGTCGCCGGTCGGCATCTCGGCGGTGTTGACCACGGCGCGCGTGCCGTGGCGATAGGTGCCCGAGGCTTTAGGCGAGGAGCTGACGACGAGATCGCAGCCGATCAGCGCGTCGGCCGCACCCTGATCGATGCGCACCTGATGCAGCGCATCGGGATTCGCCGCGAGCCGGACGAAGCTCAGCACCGGCCCGAACTTCTGTGCGAAGCCCGTGAAGTCGAGGACCGACACGCCGCGTCCTTCCAGATGCGCCGCCATGCTGATGAGCGCCCCGATGGTGACGACGCCCGTGCCGCCGACGCCCGTCACGAGAAGATCGAACGGCTTCGAGAGTTCGGGAAGGGCAGGGGACGGCAGGGACGCGGCGCGCGCGGCGGCATCGAAGCCGCTCGTGGTCTTCGCCCGGCGCGTGGCGCCTTCCACGGTGACGAAGCTGGGGCAGAAGCCATCCAGGCAGGAGAAGTCCTTGTTGCAGGTGGAGAGGTTGATCTTGCGCTTGCGCCCGAACGGCGTCTCCTTCGGCTCGACGCTCAGGCAGTTGGATGCGACCGAACAATCGCCGCAGCCTTCGCAGACGAGGTCGTTGATATAGGCGAAGCGCTTCGGGTCTTCCATCTGTCCGCGCTTGCGGCGGCGGCGCTTTTCCGTCGCGCAGGTCTGCTCGTAGATCAGCACCGTGACGCCGGCGATGGCGCGCAGCTCCTTCTGCACCGCATCGAGATCCTCGCGCGGATGGATCGTCACGCCTTTCGGTAGGTCGGCTGCGGCGAACTTGTCCGGATGGTCCGACACGAGCGCGATGCGCGACACGCCCTCGGCGCGCACGCTGTGCGCGATGGCCTGGACGCTCACCGGCCCGTCGACCGGCTGGCCGCCCGTCATGGCGACCGCATCGTTGAACAGGATCTTGTAGGTGATGTTGGCGCCGGCCGCGATGGCCTGCCGGATCGCCATGGAGCCGGAATGGTAATAGGTGCCTTCGCCGAGATTTTGGAAGATGTGCCCCTGGCCGGTGAACTTCGATGACGCCGCCCAGTTCACGCCTTCGCCGCCCATCTGGATGAGGGACGACGTCTCGCGATCCATCCAGCTCGCCATGAAGTGGCAGCCGATGCCCGCGAGCGCCTTCGAGCCTTCCGGCACCTTGGTCGAGGTGTTGTGCGGGCAGCCGGAGCAGAAGTAAGGCGTGCGCGTCGCACCCGATACAGTGATCACGCGCTCCGGTTCCGGCGTCAGCGCGGCGGCCCGCCCCGCGAGGTCGAGATCCGGGAAGATCGGGTCGAGGCGCTGTGCGAGAACGCCGGCGAGGAAGCGAGGTGAAAGCTCGCCCGTCCAGGGGATGAGCCGCTCGCCCCTCTCGTCGTGCTTGCCGACCATGCGCTCGGGCTTCGAGCCCGGGTAGTCGTAAAAGTATTCCTTGAACTGGCTCTCGATGATGCCGCGCTTTTCCTCGATCACGAGGATCTCGCGCTTGCCCTTCACGAATTCCAGCGCGTCGTGAAGGGCGAGCGGCCACACCATGCCGACCTTGTAGATGTCGATGCCATGCGCGCGGCAGGCGGCCTCGTCGAGGCCGATGAGGCGCAGCGCCTCCATCAGGTCGAGATGCGCCTTGCCGGCCGTGACGATGCCGTAGCTCGCGTTCGGGATGTCGTAGATGCGCCGGTCGATCGGGTTGGCCTTGGCGAAGGCATAGACTGCGTGCTTCTTCGCCTCCATGCGCTCTTCGATCTGCGGCCCCGGCAGGTCCGGCCAGCGATAATGCAGGCCGCCGGGCGGCGGCGTGAAATCGGGCTCGAGGAATTGACGCGGCGGATGCAGCTCGACGGAGGCGCCGGATTCGACGATCTCGGAGACGGCCTTGAAGCCGACCCACATGCCGGAGAAGCGGCTCAGCGCATAACCGTATTCGCCGAATTCGAGATATTCGCCGACGCTCGCCGGATGCAGCGTCGGCATGAACCAGCTCATGAAGGCGACGTCGGATTGGTGCGGCATCGAGGAGGACACGCAGCCATGATCGTCGCCGGCGATCACCAGCACGCCGCCATGGGGCGAAGAGCCATAGGCGTTGCCGTGCTTGAGCGCATCGCCCGAGCGGTCGACGCCCGGGCCCTTGCCGTACCAGAGGCCGAACACACCCTGCACCTGCCGATCCGGATTGGTCTCGACCTGTTGCGAGCCGAGAACCGCCGTCGCGGCGAGATCCTCGTTGACGGCGGGCAGGAACTCGATCCGGTTGGCCTTCAGTTGCTCCTTCACGCGCCAGAGTTCGAGATCGACGCCGCCCAGCGGCGAACCGCGATAGCCGGACACGAAGCCGGCGGTGTCGAGCCCCGCCGCCCTGTCGCGCTTGGCCTGGTCGAGCACGATGCGGACGATGGCCTGGGTGCCGGTGAGGAACACCCGGCCCGTCTCGCGGGCATAGCGGTCGGCGAGCTGATAGAAATCGAGTGACGGAACGCTTTTCATCAGCTTCCTCCCGAAGCAGGGCGAATTCTTCGTTGATCTCCAGAATAATCCCGAACGGCTGGTAGATGTTTCCTATTCCTTCCCGAAAGGCGGCAACGTGCGGTAGATGTCGCGGAAACAGGCGTTATAAATGGAAGAGGCTACCAGGGAGAGCGGCGCCATGTTGGACAGGCAGGACGAGCATATTCTGGCGCAGCTCCAGAAGGAGGGCCGCACGACGAACCAGCAACTCGCCGAGGATGTGGGCATGTCCACCTCGGCCTGCTGGCGGCGCGTGCGCTCGCTCGAGGAAACCGGCGTGATCGTGGGCTATTCGGCCCTGGTCGACCGGGAGAAGGCGGGGTTCGCCACCTCGGCCATCCTGCACGTCTCGCTCGAACGGCATGATGCGAAATTCGTCGACGAGTTCGTGTCCCGCGTGACCGAGCGCGCCGAGGTGATGGAGTGCTTCGCCACCACGGGCGACGCCGATTACCACCTGCGCGTCGTCGTGCGCGACATGAAGGCCTACAATGCTTTCCTCGACGAGTTCATGTTCCGCCTGCCGGGCATCCGCTATGTGCGCACCAACGTGGTCCTGAAGGAGATCAAGACGAGCGTGGCGCTGCCGTTTTGAGCGGGCGGATCGACAAGGTTTTCCCTCCCACGTCGGCACCGGCCTCGTGCCGGTGATCCCGATCACGGGAAACGCCGCGCCTCAATTGATCGAGATGGCCGGGACAGGCCTGGCCATGACATGAAACGATCGCCGCCTCTACCCGCCCTCAGCCGAGCAGCGCATAGGCGAGCTGCGCCATCGCGACGGGCCGCGAGTCGCCGTCGGTGGTGAGCGTCACGCTGCCGAAGGCCATGGTGCGGCCCAGGCGGATGACCTTCGCGTCCGCCAGCACGTCGGCATTCGCCGCAGGGCGCAGGAAGTGCATGGTCTGGTCGACCGTCGTCATCGGCCGATAGGCGCCCGCAGCGGAGGACACGGCGAACACCATCGCGGTGTCGGCGAGGCTCATAAGGGCCTGCCCGCAGATCACGCCGTTGTCGCGGCAGAGCTTTTCGGAGAACCGCATGCGCAAGGTCGCACTTTCCTTGTCGAGGCTCTCGATGGAGAGATCGAGCGCCTGCACCCATGGCGCGAAGACGCTTTCGAGCATGGCCTCGGCGGCCGTCCGATCGAACATGAAGGCTCCCCCGCTTGCCGCTTTGCGCGCGGCACTTATGGATAGAACTTCGCTCCCGACGCGGCGCGGTCGACGAGACCTTTAGCCGGTTCCCAGCCGGGTCCGTCCTGCGCGGCGCGCTCCTTCACCTGCGCGAGGATCGGCTGCAATCCCACGCGGTCCGCCTCGAACAGCGGACCGCCGCGCCAGGCCGGGTAGCCGTAGCCGTGCATCATCACCACATCGACATCGAGCGGCCGTTCGACGATGCGCTCGTCGAGAATCTTGCACGCCTCGTTGACGATGGCGGCGCGGATGCGCGACTGGATCTCGTCCGCCGAAATCGCGCGCCGCGTCAGTCCGCGCCGCTGCGAGGATTCCTCCACGAGCGCCGTCACGGCCGGGTCGATCTCGCGCTTGCCGTCCTCATAACGATACCAGCCCGCGCCGGTCTTGCGCCCGAAGCGGCCCGCCTCGCAGAGACGGTCGGCGATGTCCACATAGCGCTCGCGCGGATCGCGGGTCGGGGCCAGGCGCTTGCGGCGCGCCCAATTGATGTCGAGCCCGGCGAGGTCCGAGACGGCGAAGGGGCCCATGGGGAAGCCGAAGGCTTCGAGGGCGGCGTCGACCTCATGCGGCAGCGCGCCCTCTTCGAGGAGGTACTCCGCCTGCTGGCGATAGCGCGACAGGATCCGGTTGCCCACGAACCCGTCGCAGACCCGGCAGACCACCGGGATCTTGCGCAGGCGCTTGGCAAGGGCGAGGCCCGTGGCGACCACGTCGGCGGCCGTCGCGTCGGTCCGGACGATCTCGAGGAGCTTCATCACATGGGCCGGGCTGAAGAAATGCAGGCCCACCACGTCGGCCGGCCGCGATGTGGCGGCGGCTATCAGCGAGACATCCAGGTAACTGGTATTCGTTGCCAGGATCGTGCCAGGAGGCAGAATGGCGTCGAGATCGCGGAAAAGCGCGCGTTTGACCTCCAGGTCCTCGAACACCGCCTCGATCACGAGATCCCGGTCCAACAGGGAGGAGGTGCCAATTGCATACCCGATGGCTTTCAGGCGCTCGTCCTGCGCCGCCGGGGTGATCCGGCCGCTCGCGACCTGCTTGTCGTAGACGTCCGTCACCCGGGCCTGCCCGGCGCTGAGCGCCTGCTCGCTCGTCTCGACGATCCTGACGTCGAAGCCCGCATCCGCAAAGGCGATGGCGATCCCGGAGCCCATGGTCCCAGCCCCGACGATCCCGACCTTCTGAATGGGGCGGGGCTCGACCGAATCGAGACCCGGCAGGCGCATCACCTCCCGCTCGCCGAAGAAGGCATGCCGCAGGGCAGCCGATTGCGCGGAGGAGCGCAGCTCCAGAAAGGTTTCGCGCTCCCGCGCCATGCCGTCCTGAAGCGGCAGGTTTGCGGCCAGCAGAACGAGTTCCGCGGCCTTGCCCGGCGCTTCAGCGCCCCGTGCCTTCTTGCGGATTTCCGCGACTTTGGCGGATGCTGTCTCGGCGTCCAACGGGGCTACGCTCCGCTCGCCGGTGCGGCGGAGCGGCTGGCCGATGAGTTCCCGCGCCAGCGCCATCGCATCCTGGCGGAGATCGCCGGACGAAAGCCGGTCGATGAGGCCGAGACGCAGGGCTTCCGGCGCCCTGACGGGGCGTCCGCCGGTGACGAGGTCCAGGGCCGCCTCCAGCCCGACGAGCCGGGGCAGGCGCTGCGTGCCTCCGGCCCCGGGCACCAGCCCGAGCTTGACCTCCGGCAGGCCCAGGCTCGCGCCCGGCTCGGCCACGCGGGCATGGCAGGCCAGCGCGATCTCGCAGCCGCCGCCGAGGGCCGTGCCCTGGATGGCCGCGACGACGGGCTTGGAGCAGGCTTCGATGGCATTGATCACGTCGGGCAGGTGCGGCTCGCGCGGCACCTGGCCGAATTCGCGGATGTCGGCGCCCGCGACGAAGGTCTTTCCCGCGCAGGCGATCACCACGGCTTCGATCCGGGGATCGCTGTCCGCCTCCCGGATCGCGGCGAGCAATCCCGCCCGGACCGCCTGCGACGTGGCATTGACGGGAGGATTGTCGATTTCGATCAGGGCGACTGGGCTTGTGGAGTTCAACCTGACCGGATCGACGCCCTCGCGCGAGGCCACCGTCATGGGCGCACCGCGTTCATCGTGAGGAGTTCGTAGGTCGCAACCGTTTCACCCTTGTCCGTCATGATCTCCACGTCCCAGCGTACCTCGCCGTACTGTTCGTTGCGCGGCGATTTGGATTTCGCCGTCAGCCGGACCTTGATGGTCTCGCCCGGCTGCACGGGTTTGACGAAACGTAAGGAGTCGAGACCGTAATTGGCAAGCACCGGTCCGAGATCCGGGTCGACGAAGAGGCCCGCCGCGAAGGACAGGAGCAGATAGCCGTGGGCCACGCGGCCGGGGAAGAACGGATGGTTCTTCGTCGCCTCCTCGCTCATATGGGCATAGAAGGTGTCGCCGGTGAATTCAGCGAAATGCTCGATGTCTTCGAGACTGATCGTGCGTTCCTTGGACACGAAGGTCTGGCCGATGGCGAGATCCTCGAAATGATAGCGGAAGGGGTGGCGTCCCGCTTCGATCGTGGGAGTGCCCTTCATCCAGCTCTGCGTCACCCGCGAGAGCATGGCGGGCGAACCCTGCAGGGCTGTGCGCTGCATGTAATGGTGGACACCGCGCATGCCGCCGAGTTCCTCGCCTCCGCCCGCGCGTCCCGGCCCGCCATGAACCATGTGGGGCATCGGGGAGCCGTGGCCCGTCTGTTCCTTGGCGCAGTCGCGGTCGATCAGCACGAGGCGGCCGTGGAAGGCGCCGACGCCGAAGACGAGGTCGGCCGCAGCCGAGGGATCGTAGGTATAGAGCGAGGCGACGAGGCTGCCGTCGCCCTTGTTCGCCAGGGCCACGGCCTGATCGAGGCCGTCATAGCCCATGACGGTGCAGACGGGGCCGAAAGCCTCGACGCTGTGCACGTTGGTGGCCCGGATCGGGTCCGGGCAATGCAGGACGAGTGGGGGAAGGAAGGCTCCGCGTTCGCGGTCGGCGCCCTCGACCGTGAAGTTGTCGGGATCGCCGACGACGATATCCGCTTCCGCACGCAGCTTCGCCACCTGGGCGAGCACGTCCCGGCGCTGTCCGAGGCCGACGACCGGGCCCATGCGGACGCTTTCGAGCTCGGGATTGCCGACCTTGATCTTGGACAGCCGCTCGCCCAGCGCGTCGATCACTGCCGGCACAAGGGCATTGGGCGCGATGGCACGCCTGATGGCCGTGCATTTCTGTCCCGCCTTCACGGTCATTTCCTTGGCGACCTCCTTGACGAAGAGGTCGAATTCCGGCGTTCCCGGCCCGGCGTCGGGCGCCAGGATCGCGGCGTTGAGTGAGTCGCGTTCGGCGATGAAGCGCACGGATTCGCGCGCGATGACCGGGTGCCGCTGCAGCTTCTGGGCCGTGTCGGCGGAGCCGGTGAACGAGACCACGTCCTGGCAGGTGAGGTGATCGAAGAGATCGCCCGTGGAGCCGACGATGCATTGCAGCGCACCCTCGGGAAGGATGCGGGATTCCGCGATCATGCGCACGAGCGCATGCGCCACATAGGACGTGATCGTCGCGGGCTTCGTGACCACCGGCACGCCGGCCAGGATGGCGGGAGCTAGCTTCTCGAGCATGCCCCAGCACGGGAAATTGAAGGCGTTGATGTGAACGGCGACGCCATGGAGGGGCGTCATTACGTGCTGGCCGACGAAGCTGCCGCCCTTCGACAGGGCCTCGACATTTCCATCCAGAAGGAAGGTGGTGTTGGGCAGCTCGCGGCGACCCTTGGAGGCATAGACGAAGAGGGTGCCGATGCCGCCGTCCACGTCGATGAAGTTGTCGGTCCGCGTGGTGCCGGTCTGGAAGGAGAGCGTGTAGAGCTGCTCCTTGCGCTCCGACAGGTAAATGGCAAGGCGTTTCAGAAGCTCCGCCCGTTGGTGGAAGGTGAGCTTCCGCAAGGCGGGTCCGCCGACCTGCCGGGCAAAGGCCAGCACCTCGCCCATATCGAGACCGCCGCTGGCGACTTGGGCGACCACGTCGCCAGTGACGGCGCTGTGAATGTCGGCCAAGTCCTGACCGGGCGACATCCAACTTCCGCGAACGAAGCTTTCGAGTCTCATGGAGGCACCTTGGAATGCTATGACATGCGGCGGCATTGGCATCGCCGGATTTTTGCTGCATTATTAACCGACCGGCCGGTTAGTCAAGGAATTTTGAGGATGGTCCCGGGCGGACGCATGGCTCGACAGGCATGCCGAAGAATGGGTAGGTGAGAGGCAAATGTCGCCTTGACCATAGAGAACCGGAGTAGGCTTGCATGGTCGCGTTTGTGGAGACTCTGCTGGACAAGTTCCACGAACGGACACCGATCCGGGCAGGGTCGCTGATCGTGACGGTCTTCGGCGATGCGGTGGTACCAAGGGGCGGAGTGCTGTCCCTGACGTCCCTGCACGAGATCATGCGGGCCTTCCGCATCAGCGATACGCTCGTTCGGACGGCCTTGTCCCGCCTCGTGTCCGAGGGTTGGTTCGAGCGATGGAAGGTCGGCCGCAACAGCTATTACCGCCTGACGCCCCATGGTCAGGAGGCTTTCGCCCAGGCCACGCGGCGGATTTACGCCGACCAGCCCCAGGATTGGCAAGGATCCTTCGATCTCCTCCTGCTCGACAATGCCCAGGACCGGAGCGCGCTCAGGAGTGAACTCACGGCGGCAGGTTACGGCGCTCTCGGCCCGGACCTCCTGTTGGCCGCTGCGGCCTCCACTGACGGAACGGGTCCATTCCTGAGGTTGAGCGCGACCCCGGCCGATCCGGCGACGGCCCGGAGGCTCGTGGAAAGGGCATGGCCCCTGGCTGAGATCGAGAGCCGCTACAGGCGTTTCATCGAGACCTATTCGGGAATCCTCAGGGCCCTGACGAGGGGCGCCGGGTTTGCCAATCTCGACGCCCTTCTGGTCCGTATCCTCCTGATCCACGATTACCGCCGATCCGTCCTGAAGGATCCGCTTCTGCCCGCGCAGCTCCTTCCCCAGCCCTGGGCGGGAGTGGAGGCCCGCACTCTCTGCGGCACGATCTACAGGACGCTGCTTCCAGCGGCCGAGCGCTGGATCGACACCCATGCCCAGAACGACACGGGACCGCTGCCGTCGGCCGACCGGGATTTCGGGCGGCGGTTTGCGTCCGCGGAGCCGGTTGCCGCTTTGAAGATCGGTTGATGAATACGTTACAAGAAATTCTTGCATAAACTCATTTCTGTGACATATTAAAAAGGTCTGCGGAAAGCCGGAGAGGCCTGACGCCCGCGCGCAGGGATCTTGCCCGCGCCAGAGATGGGAAGAAGTCGACCCGGCCGCGAAGTCAGGGAGAAGCGCCGTGTACGCACAGATGGTGAAGACGGGCGTCGAGCATGTCCGCTCCAAGGAGGAGATGTCCCCGGAGGAGCAGGCCTTCCAGGATCGCGTCGATGCCGACATCAAGATCGAGCCGAAGGAGTGGATGCCGGAGGCCTATCGCAAGACGCTGATCCGGCAGATCTCGCAGCATGCCCATTCCGAGATCATCGGCATGCAGCCGGAGGGCAACTGGATCACCCGGGCGCCGACCCTGGAGCGCAAGGCGATCCTGCTCGCCAAGGTGCAGGACGAGGCCGGTCACGGCCTTTATCTCTATTGCGCGGCCGAGACCCTGGGCGTGAGCCGCGACGAGATGATGGAGCAGCTCAACAGTGGCAAGGCCAAGTATTCCAGCATCTTCAACTATCCGACGCTCACCTGGGCCGATATCGGGGCCATCGGCTGGCTCGTCGACGGCGCCGCGATCATGAACCAGGTGCCGTTGCAGCGCTGTTCCTATGGCCCCTATTCCCGTGCCATGATCCGCATCTGCAAGGAGGAGAGCTTCCATCAGCGCCAAGGCTACGACGCCATGACGAAGCTCGCCCGCGGGACGCCCGAGCAGAGGCAGATGGCGCAGGACGCCTTGAATCGCTGGTGGTGGCCGTCGCTCATGATGTTCGGCCCCTCCGATGCGGATTCGGTGCATAGCGCCCAGTCCATGCGCTGGAAGATCAAGATCAACTCCAACGACGAGCTGCGCCAGAAATTCGTCGACCAGACCGTGCCGCAGGCCGAGTATCTCGGCCTCACCGTTCCGGATCCCGACCTCAAATGGAACGCGGAGCGCGGCCATTACGATTTCGGCGAGATCAACTGGGACGAGTTCTACCAAGTTATTGCCGGCAACGGTCCCTGCAACCGTCAGCGCCTGCGCGCCCGTGTGAAGGCCTATGAGGAGGGACAGTGGGTGCGCGATGCGGCCGACGCTTATGCGGCCAAGAAGGCGGCACGGGCAAAGGCCAAGGCTGCGTAAGCGGGAGACAAGACATGACCGACAAGAAGGAATGGCCTCTCTGGGAGGTGTTCATCCGCAGCCAGCACGGCCTGGCGCACCGCCACGTGGGCAGCCTGCATGCGCCCGATGCCGAGATGGCGATCATGAACGCGCGGGACGTCTATACGCGCCGCAACGAGGGCGTCAGCATCTGGGTCGTGAAGGCCGCTGACATCTCGGCGAGTTCGCCCGGCGAGAAGGGTCCGCTCTTCGACCCTGCCAACAGCAAGGTCTACCGCCACCCGACCTTCTACGAAATTCCCGAAGAGCTGGGGCACATGTGATGAACGGGCAGGAGGCTCTTTTCGAGTATCTGCTGCGGCTTGGGGACAATGCCCTGATCCTGGGGCATCGCCTGTCGGAATGGTGCGGGCACTCGCCGGCCCTCGAGGAAGATCTGGCGCTCTCCAACGTCGCTCTCGACCTGATCGGGCAGACCCAGCTCTGGCTGAACCTCGCGGGCGAGGTGGAGGACAAGGGACGGGACGCCGACAAGCTCGCGTATCTTCGCGATGCGCGCGACTTCCGCAATGTCCTTCTCGTCGAGCAGCCGAACGGCGACTTTGCCGCCACGATGGCGCGGCAGTTCTATTTCGATGCCTGGCATTACCTGTTGCTGCGCGAGCTGACCGGATCCAAGGATTCCCGCATCGCCGAGATCGCCGCGAAGAGCCTCAAGGAGGTCACCTACCACCTCGAGCGGAGCCGCGACTGGGTTTTGCGCCTCGGCGACGGCACGGAGGAAAGCCATCGCCGGATGCAAAGCGCCATCGACGATCTCTGGATGTATACGGGCGAGCTGTTCGAGGGTGACGACATCGACAAGGCCATGGTCCAGGCGGGGCTGGGCCCCGATCTCGCGGCGCTGCATGAACCCTGGCACGGCCTCGTCCGCGCGACGGCCGAGGAGGCGACGCTGAGCCTCCCGCAGCTCGGCTGGGCTCAGAAGGGCGGAAAGCGCGGCGTCCATTCCGAGCATCTCGGCTACATCCTGGCCGATCTCCAATTCCTGCAGCGGGCCTATCCCAACGCGACGTGGTGAGGAGCGCGGGACCGATGATCGACAGCCTGACACGACCGGACCCGGATCAGATCAGACGCTGGCTGGACGATGTTCCCGATCCGGAGGTGCCCGCCGTCTCGGTCATGGATCTCGGGATCGTTCGCGATGTGCAGTGGGACGGCGATGTACTCGTCGTCGCGATCACCCCGACCTATTCGGGCTGCCCCGCGACGAGCGTCATCGCGTTCGAGATCGAAGCCGCCCTGCGGGCGCGGGGCATCGAACACGTGCGCGTCGAGCGGCGCCTTTCGCCGCCCTGGACGACGGATTGGATCACCTCTCAAGGACGGCGCCGGTTGGAAGCTTACGGCATTGCGCCGCCCGCCGAGAATGCCGGCGGGCCATCGCCTTTCGACCGCTTCCTGCGCAAGCCGCTGGCGATTGCCTGTCCGCGCTGCAAGTCGGTGAACACGGAGCGGGTGAGCGAATTCGGATCGACGCCGTGCAAGGCGCAGTACCGGTGCCGCGACTGCCTCGAGCCTTTCGACTACTTCAAATGCATTTGAAACGAGCGGACGGTCCATGACGAAGTTCTATCCCGTCACAATTGCCGATGTGCGACGCGAAACCCGCGATGCGATCATCCTCACGCTGGACGTGCCGGATGAGCACAAGGAGGCGTTCCGCTTCTCGCCGGGGCAGTACCTGACCCTGCGCACCACCATCGACGGCGACGAGGTGCGGCGATCCTATTCCATCTGCGCGACGCCGATGGAGGGCAGGCTCCGCGTCGGCATCAAGAAAATCGCCGGCGGCGCATTCTCCAGCTGGGCCAGCGAGAAGCTCGCACCCGGGCAGGTCATCGAGGCGATGCCGCCGATGGGCAATTTCTTCGTGCCTCTCGACCAGACCCGCAAGCGTCACTTCGTGGGCTTCGCGGCAGGCAGCGGGATCACGCCTCTGCTCAGCATCGTCAAGACGACGCTGGTTGCCGAACCGCAATCCTCCTTCACGCTGTTCTACGGCAACCGCGCTTCGAGCTCGATCATGTTCCGCGAGGAGCTGGAGGATCTGAAGAACGAGCATCTCGACCGGTTCAGCCTGATCCACATCCTCAGCCGCGAGCAGCAGGATATCGACCTCTTCAATGGGCGCCTGACCAAGGAAAAATGCGATCAGCTCCTCGACCATTGGATCGACGCATCGTCTATCGACACCGCTTTCATCTGCGGGCCGCAGGACATGATGCTGGGCGTCGCGCAGAGCCTCGAGGAGCATGGCCTCGACAAGCGCCAGATCAAGTTCGAGCTCTTCGCCACCTCGACGCCGAGCCGCCGACAGCGCCGGCCCGAGGAGACGGCCGCGGAGGATCGCAAGAACCTGTGCGAGGCCACCATCGTCATCGACGGGCGGGCCCGGAGCCTCACATTCGAGAAGGGCACCGCCTCGGTTCTCGATGCTGCC
This sequence comes from Microvirga lotononidis, assembly GCF_034627025.1. NCBI lineage: Bacteria > Pseudomonadati > Pseudomonadota > Alphaproteobacteria > Hyphomicrobiales > Methylobacteriaceae > Microvirga > Microvirga lotononidis. The sequence goes on from NZ_CP141048.1 coordinate 2,391,276, forward strand.
ACGGCCGAGGGGCTCGAGCTCCCTTATGCCTGCAAGGGGGGCGTCTGCTCCACCTGCCGGGCCATGCTGGTCGAAGGCGAGGTCGACATGGACGCGAACTTCGCTTTGGAAGATTACGAGATCGCCCGCGGGTATATCCTGACTTGCCAGAGCTATCCCGTGAGCGACAAGATCCTGGTCGATTTCGACAAATGACGAGGGAGCGGCTCCCATGGTCGATGATGAGGATCTCGTCACCTTCATAGCCGGCGGCGGCCGGCTGAGCGCGCCGGGGAACGTCACGCCGCGTTATCGCGGCGAGCTGATGCGCCTGATGGCGATCTTCATCGATTCGGAGATGGCGGGGGCCTCCGGTTTCGCCGACTGCATCAACCTGGCACCGGGACTGAAGGAGCGGATCATCGCGACCCGCATCGTCTTCGACAAGTTCAACCATGCCCGGCAGGTTCTGGACCTGATGGAGCAGTTCGGCGCCAACACGGCCCAGTATGTGGGCGCCCATCCCTGGGGATCCCGTCTCGACCGCAGCGTCAATCTCGGCACGCGGCGCATGGAAGGCGACATGCGGCTCAACGTGTTCCACTACCCGATCAACGGCTGGGTCGACGCGGTGGTGATGAACTGCCTGATGGGACAGGCAACCGTGGTGCAGCTCGACGAGCTGACGCGCGGTTCCTACCAGCCTCTTGCCGACGCGTTGGCCGACATCCTTCCTGCCGAAAAGCGCCACGCGGAGCTCGGACAACAGGGATTGCAGGTTGCCTTGGAGAGAGGGCACGACAGGACCGACGCCCAGGCCTCGGTCAATTACTGGTATCCTCGCGTGGCCGACACCTTCGGCAGCAGCGCGTCGGACCATTTCGCCCAGCATCGGAAATACGGATTGCGTCAGAAGGGCCGGGAGGAGTTGACCGTCGAGTGGCAGAGCCTCGTCCATCCGATGCTCTCGCGCTTTGGTCTTGCTGTTCCGGAGACGATATCCGCCAGGTCGTCACCTCCCATGTCATCACCGGGCTCGTCCCGGTGATCTCGATCGGAAAGGCGCGGCGCTTTACGGAAGCGGGATGGCCGCAACAAGTGCGGCCATGACGTTGGGAGATCTCGGATCGACTCTGCATGCATCGCGTCGACCCGCGGGGCAGAACGATCCTTGAGCGGACAAGGTCCTATTCCGCTGCGCTGGCGCGCCGTGACGAGGCGGCGGGCTCTGCGTGGAGATTGCGGGTTCCATCCACGATGAGCTGCGAAACGAGTGCGGCATAATCCGCGCGGGTCACCTCGCCGGTGCTCTTGAACCAGAGATAGTGCCAGTTGATCATGCCGAAGAGAGACATGGTCACGGGCTTGAGCAGCTTTGTCCCCTTGAGCTGCGGCGCCACGCCCGCCACCGCATCGGAGAAGATCTTCACCAGCTCCCGCTCCACGGACTTGAGCTCTCCCTGCCGATCGGCAGGGAGCAGGCGCATGCCGTTGATCTGCACGTTGTGCTGGGCATCGGCATCGCGATAGGCCTCGAGCAGGGCCGCGACCAGCTCCTTCAGGCGATCTTCGGGTGAAAGGTCCGGTCGGTCGGCCGCCTCGACCACCTCGAGCAGTTCCTCGAGATGGAAACGGATCACGTCGAAGAGCAGCTCCTCCTTATCCCTGTAGTAGTGGTAAAGATTGGCCTTGGAGACCCCGCAGGCTTCCGCGATCTTGCTCATGGAGGCGCGGTCGTATCCGTGCTCCGCAAAGAGTTCGGCCGAGCGATCGAGGATCGCCCGGCGCTTGTCGTCATAATCGGTGGCACGGGTTCGGGCCATGGGACTCTTCTATTCTTTCGGCCTGCGGTCGATCACGCGCCTCGCCTTGCCGAGGGAGCGCTCGATTCCTTCAGGATCGAGAACGTTTACATGAGCCGTGATGCCGATGGTATCCTTGATCGACTGGCCCAGGCGCTCGGCGGCGGCTTTGCGGGTTTCCGGATAATCGGCATCCGGCCTGATCTCGGCCCGGATCTCCATCTGGTCCATCCGGCCTTCGCGGGTCAGGATGATCTGATAATGCCCCGACAGGGTCGGTATCGTCAGGAGCTTTTCCTCGATCTGGGTCGGGAAGACGTTGACGCCCCGGATGATCATCATGTCGTCGGTGCGACCGGTGATCTTCTCCATGCGGCGCATGGCCCGGGCGGTGCCGGGCAGGAGGCGTGTCAGGTCCCGGGTGCGGTAGCGGATGACGGGCATGGCCTCCTTGGTCAGCGAGGTGAAGACGAGTTCGCCCTCCTCACCATCAGGCAGGACTTCGCCGGTCACCGGGTTGATCACCTCCGGATAGAAATGGTCTTCCCAGATGTGCAGCCCGTCCTTGCTTTCCACGCATTCGCAGGCAACGCCGGGGCCCATGACCTCGGAGAGGCCGTAGATGTCGACCGCATGGATGTCGAAGGCCTCTTCGATTTCCGCCCGCATGGCGTTCGTCCAGGGCTCGGCACCGAAGATGCCGACCTTGAGCGAGGAGCGGCGCGGATCGAGCCCCTGCTTCCGGAACTCGTCGAGGATCGCCAGCATGTAGGACGGCGTGACCATGATGATGTCGGGCTCGAAATCCTGGATGAGCTGCACTTGGCGTTCCGTCATGCCGCCCGACATGGGGATGACCATGCAGCCTAGACGCTCGGCGCCGTAATGGGCGCCCAAGCCGCCGGTGAAGAGGCCATAGCCATAGGCAACATGCACCTTCATGCCGGGGCGGCCGCCGCTCGCTCTGATCGAGCGGGCCATCACGTCGGCCCAGGTGTCGATGTCGCGTTTGGTATAGCCGACGACGGTGGGCTTGCCGGTGGTGCCGGAGGAGCCGTGCACGCGGGCGATCTGGTTCTGCGGAACGGCGAACATGCCGAAGGGGTAATTGTCCCGCAGGTCGGCCTTGGTGGTGAAGGGGAACTTGGCGAGGTCGCTCAGATCCTTGAAATCATCCGGATGAACGCCCGCTGCGTCGAACTTCGCCCTGTAGTGCGGCACGTTCTCGTAGGCATGGCGCAAGGACCAGGCGAGGCGCTCGCGCTGCCAGGCGGCGAGCTCATCCTGCGATGCGAGTTCGAAACGATCGAGCTGGGTGGGCTGTGGCTTGAGTTCGGACAGCTTGCGATTCGGGATCTGAAGCAAGATAACCTCCCATTCGTTCGTTTTTATTGGGGTTCTGAGCCGAGCAACGTGCCGGCGATGGTGCGCGAGTGTCCGCGGAATTCAGCGACGACTTCGCCTTTGCCGTCGCGAACCGTCACGTCGTAGATGCCGGAGCGACCCGAACGATGGCGTTCGACCGCATGGGCCGTGAGCCTGTCGCCCCGCCGTCCCGGCTGCAGGAAGGTTACCGCGCAATGCTGCGCGACGGTACGCTGATCGTAGGTGTTGCAGGCGAACGCGAAGGCCGAGTCGGCCAGCGTGAAGATGAAGCCGCCGTGGCAGATGCCATGCCCGTTCGTCATGTCGGGGCGGATCGTCATGGAGAGGATGGCCTCGCCGGGCGACACGCGCTCGATCACCATGCCGAGTCCTTGGCTCGCCTGGTCCTCCGCCCACATGGCTTCGGCGCAGGCAGCGGCGATCTCGTGAGACGCGTCGCTTTGTCGGTTTGATCGTGCGTCCATCAGGCTCTCCCGGTGAATCTCGGTTGCCGCTTTTCGAAGAACGCCGTGACGCCTTCGATGTAGTCCGGCGTGCGCCCGGCCTGTCCCTGCAGGTCGCGCTCGAGATCGAGCTGCCGGTCGAGATCGTTCGTCTCGGAAGCATCGAGCGCCTGCTTGATCAATCCGAGGCCGACGGTCGGCTGAGCGGCGAAGTGAGCAGCAAGACGTTGGGCCTCGTCCATCAGGGCGGCGTCGTCGACCGCCTTCCAGATCATGCCCCAGGCTTCCGCCTGCTCGGCGGGAACCGGCTCGGCAAGAAAGGCAAGTGCCCGCGCACGCGCTGGGCCGATCAATCGCGGCAGGAACCAGGTACCGCCCGAATCCGGCACGAGGCCGAGCTTGGAAAAAGCCTGGATGAACTTGGCCGACCGGCCTGCCAGAACGATGTCGCAAGCCAGCGCGATATTGGCGCCTGCTCCCGCGGCAACGCCGTTCACGGCGCAGATGACGGGCACCTGCAGCGCGCGCAGCTTGCGCACGAGCGGATTGTAGAGGCGCTCCAGGGTGGAGGAGAGATCCGGAACCTGTCCGGAGGTGAAGACCCGGTCCGACAGATCCTGGCCGGCACAAAACCCACGTCCGGCGCCCGTGAGGACGATGGCGCGGCAGGTCTCGTCCGCCTCTGCATCGAGCAGAGCGGACATCAGGGCTGCATGCATCGCCTCGTTGAAGGAGTTCAGGCGGTCGGGCCTGTTGAGGACGAGGACCCGATAGCCCTCGCGGCGCTCCGTGACGACGAGATCGTTCTCCACCATGGCCTCCCGAATTTTCGCTGATGGCAAGCGGGTGGTCTTGCGACTTGTTTACTATTGACCAACCGTCCGGTCAATTATATTGATGAGGCAAACAGCGTCAATGTGCCAACACTCGGTCCTTTACGGAGATAAGCGAGATGGCGTGCTTTGACGACCGACGGGGTTCGCATGCAAAGCTACGCCAGCTTTGCAGGGTTCCGATCGCTTCCTTTCCGCAATGATCCGCGGGCTCCTGGCGGCCTGAACCATTGCGCAACAATAAAAACAAATAACGACAACGAAACCGGAGGAAACAGATGAAGTCGAAAACCGCTCTCACATCACTTCTGGCCGCCAGCGTCATGGCTTTCGGCTTCTCGCAGGGCGCGCTGGCCCAGAACACCGTCAAGATCGGATCGGTGCTCTCGGTCACCGGGCCCTCGTCCTTCCTCGGCGAGCCGGAAGACAAGACGCTGAAGCTCTATGTCGACAAGATCAATGCTGCGGGCGGCGTTGCCGGCAAGAAGATCGAGCTCGTGATCTACGACGACGGTGGCGATGCCAACAAGGCGCGCACTTTCGCAACGCGCCTGATCGAGGATGACGAGGTGATCGCCATGGTGGGCGGAACGACCACCGGCAGCACCATGGCGATGATCCCAGTCTTCGAGGAGGCGCAGGTTCCGTTCATCTCGCTTGCCGGCGCCATCGAGGTGATCGACCCGGTGCGCAAGTTCGTCTTCAAGACGCCGCACACCGACAAGATGGCGTGCGAGAAGATCTTCGAGGATCTGAAGAAGCGCAACCTCACCAAGATCGGCCTGATCTCGGGTACGGACGGGTTTGGGGCTTCCATGCGCGCGCAATGCGTCAAGGTCGCGCCGAATTACGGGATGGAAATCATCGTCGACGAGAATTACGGCCCGCGCGACAGCGACATGACCGCTCAGCTCACGAAGATCAAGAACACGGCCGGCGTGCAGGCGGTCGTCAATCCGGGCTTTGGCCAGGGTCCGGCCATCGTGACCCGCAACTACGCCCAGCTTGGCATGACCAACATCCCGTTCTACCAGAGCCATGGCGTGGCCTCGAAGAGCTTCATCGACCTGGCCGGAGCGGCCGCCGAAGGTGTGCGCCTGCCGGCTGCGGCGCTTCTCGTCGGCGACAAGCTGCCGGAGAGCGATCCGCAGAAGAAGGTCGTGACGGAATACAAGCAGGCCTACGAAGGCGCGACCAAGCAGCCGGTCTCGACCTTTGGCGGTCACGCCTATGACGGCCTGTTCATCCTGGTCGAGGCCATGAAGCGCGCGAACTCGACCGATCCGAAGAAGATCCGCGACGAGATCGAGAAGACCAAGGGATTCGTCGGCACCGGCGGCATCGTGAACATGTCCCCCACCGACCATCTCGGTCTCGACCTCTCGGCCTTCCGCATGTTGGAGATCAAAGGCGGCGACTGGAACCTGATCGCCTCGGGAAGCTGATTCCTCACCGCAAACGATCGGACGGGAGGCTGGTAGTCAGCCTCCCGTCTCGCACCTGGCGCATCGTGCGGAAAAGTGGACCCGGCTGTCCGCACCGAACGATGCGCCTTCGAAGGCGGAGCATCGGACCCAAAAGTGCAGATCCCCTTTTGGGTCCGATGCTCTAGAAGGTCGCAGGACAGCATCATGGCCGAGTTCCTTCAGTTCCTTATTTCCGGTCTGACGGTGGGAGCCGTCTATGCGCTGGTCGCACTCGGCTTCACCTTGATCTACAACGCGTCGGGCGTGGTGAATTTCGCTCAGGGCGAATTCGTCATGCTCGGCGGCATGGTGACGGTGTTCGTGTCGGCGGCCGGCGTGCCCCTTCCGCTGGCGGCCGTCATTGCCATCGGCATAGCCGTCGCCATCGGGCTGCTGCTGCACCGGTTCGCCATCGAGCCCGCTCGCGGCGCATCCGCCGTGACCCTCATCATCATCACCATCGGCGCGTCGATCCTGCTGCGCGGTCTCGCGGCCATCGTCTTCGACAAGCAGTTCCATAAGCTGCCCGCCTTCACGGGTGATGCGCCGGTCGATGTGCTGGGCGCGGCCGTCCAGCCGCAGAGCTTCTGGGTGCTTGGCGGAACGGCGGTCGTCGTCCTCGCGCTCTATGTCTTCCTCGAACATACGATCACGGGCAAGGCCGTGCTGGCGACGGCCGCGAACCGCCTTGCGGCACGTCTCGTGGGGATCAACACGACCACGATCATGGCGCTGGCCTTCGGCGGATCCGCCGCCATCGGGGCCATCGCCGGCATCCTGGTGACGCCGATCACGCTGACGAGCTACGATGTCGGCACGCTGCTGGCCCTGAAGGGCTTCGCCGCCGCCATGCTGGGCGGCATGGGCAATCCTGTGGGCGCCGTCGTGGGCGGTCTGCTGCTTGGTCTTCTGGAAGCGTTCGGCGCAGGCTACATCAGCTCGACCTACAAGGATGCCTTCGCGTTCGTCGTCATTCTCATCGTCCTGTTCGCGGCTCCCCAGGGCCTGTTCGGGCGTCGGGTCGTGGAGAGGGTGTAGACATGCGGGCACTCCTGAACCAGCGCTTCATTACGCTCGTCGTGCTGGCGGCGGTGATCGCCGCGCTGCCGCTCGTCTTTCCGTCTGGCTATTACTTCCGGGTGGCTTCGCTCGTCTGGGTCTCGGCGCTGGCCGCCATCGGCCTCAACATCCTGATGGGACAGGCTGGGCAGGTCAGCCTGGGACATGCGGCCTTCTTCGGCATCGGCGCCTATGCGGTGGCGATTGGGCCGACACATCTCGGCATTCCCCCCTGGGCCGCCCTGCTCGTCGGCGCGGTTCTCTCAGGCATTCTAGCTTACTTGGTCGGACGCCCGATCCTGCGCCTGAAAGGACATTACCTCGCCATCGCCACGCTTGGCCTAGGCGTGCTCGTGGCTCTCGTCATCACGACGGAAAGCCGCTGGACCGGCGGACCGGACGGCATGCCGGTCGAGCGGCTCACGCTGTTCGGCTGGCGGGTGAGCGGCTCCTATACATGGTACTGGGTCACCGGAGGGCTCCTGCTCATTGGGACCTGGATCGCGCTCAACCTCGACGAGACGCCGACCGGGCGGGCTTTCCGCGCGCTCCATGACAGCGAGGTGGCCGCGCAGGTTGTCGGCGTCGACGTGGCCCGCTTCAAGCTGCAGGCCTTCGTGATCGCCGCCATCTACGCCTCTCTCGCAGGCTCCGCCCTTGCCTTCATGAACGGCTTCATCAATCCGGATCAGGCGGGCTTCCTGCATTCGGTCGAGCTCGTCACCATCGTCGTGCTGGGCGGGCTCGGATCCGTGGTCGGAAGCATCGTCGGCGCCGCGGTGCTCATCACGCTCCCGCAAGCCCTGACGATCTTCCAGGAATACGAGCATCTCCTGCTGGGTCTCATCATCATCGTGGCGATGATCTTCATGCGCAACGGCATCGTGCCGAGCCTGTCAGGCCTGATGGTCCGGAGGACCCGCTCATGACGATCCTGAAAGCGACGGATATCGGCATCTCCTTCGGCGGCGTGAAGGCGGTCGACGGCGTGAGCTTTTCGGCCAGCCCCGGCCAGATCCTGTCGATCATCGGACCCAACGGGGCCGGCAAGACGACGCTCTTCAACATCGTGTCCGGCGTCTATGCGGCGAGCCGCGGATCGATCCATCTCGCCGACGAGGACGTGACTGGACTTCCCCCTCACAAGCTCGCCGCGCGCGGGCTCTCCCGGACTTTCCAGAACCTTCAGATCTTCCAGCGCATGACAGCCTGCGAGAACGTGATGGTGGGACGCCATCTGCGGGAAAAGTGCAGCCTGTTGCCGGCCCTGTTCAGAACGCCTTCCGTCACGCGCCAGAACCGGGAGACCCGGGCGGCGGCTCTCGAACTCCTTGCCGAGGTGGGCTTGAGGGACGCAGCCGATGTTCCCGCAGGCTCCTTGCCATACGGAGCGTGCAAGCGGCTCGAGATTGCGCGTGCGCTCGCGGCCGAGCCGCGCGTGCTTCTTCTCGACGAGCCCGCCGCCGGCTGTAATGCGGTGGAGACGGAGGAGATCGACCACCTGATCAAGCAGGTCGCTGACCGAGGCGTCGCCGTCGTCCTTGTCGAGCACGACATGAAGCTCGTGATGAAGATCTCCGACAGGATCCTCGTGCTCGAGCGCGGACGGCCACTTGCCGAAGGAACACCGCGGGAGGTGCGCGATGATCCGAGAGTCCTTGAGGCTTATCTGGGACAGCACGGCGCACGGGAGGCTGCCCGTGCTTGAAGTCAGGAACTTGCGCAGTGCCTATGGCCGGATCGAGGTGCTCAAGGGCATCGACCTGGATGTTCAAACCGGCGAGATCGTCGCCCTGGTGGGCTCGAATGGGGCGGGCAAGACGACGCTGCTTCGCGCGCTCTCCGGCGTTCAGCCGATCACCGGCGGCGAGATCCGCTTCAACGGCCAACGCATCGACCGGCTGCCGCCCCATAAGCGGGTGGAAATGGGCATGACGCAGTCGCCGGAAGGGCGGCAGGTCTTCGGATCACTGACCGTCGAGGACAACCTGCAGCTCGGAGCCTACAGGCGCCGTGACAAGGGGATCGATCAGGATCGCGACCGCATCTTCAGCATGTTCCCGGTCCTAGCCGAGAAACGGCATCTTCTGGCGGGAGGATTGTCGGGCGGGCAGCAGCAGATGCTCGCCATCGGCCGCGCACTCATGGGACGCCCGAAGCTTCTTCTGCTGGACGAGCCGTCGCTGGGCCTTTCGCCGCTCCTCGTCGACCAGATCCTGGATGCCATCGTGTCTCTCAAGAAGGACGGTATTACGGTTCTCCTCGTCGAGCAGAACGCCAGCGCGGCCCTGGCGATTGCGGATCGTGGCTATGTGCTGGAAACTGGAAAAGTCGCGCATAGCGGCTCCGGCTCCGTGCTGCTCGCCGATCCTCAGATCAAGGCGGCCTATCTCGGCATCGCGTAAGGGCGCCGTTACACGAGACTGGCTTCGGTTCCTATGATCTGCGCGAGGCACCCAGCGGCCGAATGGAAGCTGGCCTGATAAGGCTCAGCTCGATTAGAACAATGTTCGGTCTGGACAATTTCTTCACCCGCCACACTTGTCTGGGTCTTGTTGCATGTTCCGTGCTGGAATGTTGAAAGCCGCGACGCCGCTCGCCGGAACTGTTCAGGCCGTGGAGGCGTTCGGCGAGATGCGCGGGGCATCGTGGGTGTGGGCGAGTCATTCCCGATATCACAAAATCCTCGACAGACTGGAGACCGAAAATGGTGGGTTCGGACGACCTGAATCTGAACCGGCGTGATCTGATGGTCGGCGCTGGCGCGTACGCGGCCATGCCGGCCGTTCCGACGGCCGCGGCGGCGCAACCAGAATCCGCCGAGACGCCCGTCGAGTTCGAGGTTTCCCTCAAGGTGAACGGGAAATCCCACACGCTGAGCGTCGATACTCGGACGACGCTTCTCGACCTTCTTCGCGAGAACCTGCATCTGACCGGCACCAAGAAGGGCTGCGACCACGGTCAGTGCGGCGCCTGCACGGTGATCGTGGACGGGCGTCGCATCAATTCCTGCCTGACGCTCGCCATCATGCACGAGGGCGCCGCGGTCACCACGATCGAGGGGCTGGGCCAGCCCGACAATCTCCATCCGATGCAGGCCGCTTTCATCAAGCATGACGGCTATCAATGCGGCTACTGCACGCCGGGCCAGATCTGCTCGAGCGTCGCCATGCTTGAGGAAGTCAAGGCCGGCATCCCGAGCCATGTCACGGCGGACCTCCTCGCGCCCGTTCATTTGACCGAGACCGAGCTGCGCGAGCGCATGAGCGGCAACATCTGTCGCTGCGGCGCTTATTCCAACATCGTTGAAGCCATTACCGAAGTCGCGGAGAGGCAAGGATGAAGGCCTTCACCTACGAGCGCGTCGGCTCACCGGCGCAGGCCGCTGCTGCGGTTGCGCGCCATCCAGGCGCCAAGTTCATCGCGGGCGGGACGAATCTGCTCGATCTGATGAAGCTCCAGATCGAGACGCCCGCCCATCTCGTCGACATCAACAGCCTCGAACTCGATCGGATCGAGCCGACACCCGAAGGCGGCCTGCGCATCGGGGCACTTGTGCGCAACACGGATCTCGCAGCCGACGAGCGGATTCGACGTGATTACGGGGTCCTGTCGCGGGCGCTCCTCGCCGGCGCCTCCGGGCAGCTGCGCAACCGGGCGACAACCGCGGGCAACCTGCTGCAGCGCACCCGCTGCCCCTATTTCTACGACACGGCCCAGCCCTGCAACAAGCGGGATCCGGGCTCAGGCTGCTCGGCCCTGGATGGGGTCAGCCGGCAGCTCGGGATCGTCGGCGTGAGCGAAGCCTGCATCGCCACCAATCCATCCGACATGGCGGTCGCCATGCGGGCCCTCGATGTGACGGTCGAGACGGTCGATGCCGGCGGCACGACGCGGACGATCCCGATCGCGGAGTTCCATCGTCTTCCCGGCGATACGCCCCATATCGAGACCTCGCTCCAGACCGGCGAGCTGATTACGGCCGTCACCTTGCCGCCGCCGGTCGGCGGCCAGCAGATCTACCGCAAGGTCCGAGACCGGGCCTCCTATGCCTTCGCGCTGGTTTCAGTCGCCGCCATCGTGCAGCGGGATGGGACAGGGCGAGTGGCCCTTGGCGGCGTGGCGCACAAACCCTGGCGAAACGAAGCCGCAGACGCGGAACTGTCTCGCGGCGCAAAAGCCGCAGCGGCGGCCCTCCTCGCCGATGCAAGGCCAACCCGCGACAACGCCTTCAAGCTTCCGCTCGTCGAGCGCACCATTGCATCCGTTCTCACCGAAGCAAGGGCCTGAGCCATGAAGTTCGACACTCCTGCCGGTCAAAATCCCATCGATCAACTCAAGGTCGTTGGTCGTCCGACCGACCGGATCGACGGCAAGTACAAGACCACCGGGACGGCTCCCTACGCCTATGAGCGTCATGATGCGGTGCCAAACCAGGCCTACGGCTTCGTGCTGGGCTCCGGGATCGCCAAGGGGCGTATCATCGCAATGCATCTGAGCGAGGCTCGGAGAGCCCCCGGCGTTCTGGCGATCGTCACGACGCTCGACATGCCTCGATTGGGACGGGGCCGTATGAACGCCGCCTACCTGTTCGGCGGGCCGGACATCCAGCACTACCATCAGGCAATAGCCGTCGTGGTCGCGGAGACCTTCGAGCAGGCCCGCGCAGCGGCGTACCTGATCCAGGTGGATTATCAGCAGGAGCCCGGCAAGTTCGACCTCGAGGCCGAAGCTCCCCACGCGGAGCCGGTCGCCAGTGACAGCGGCGAAGGCAGCGGGGCGCCGCACGAGGCTCGCGTCGGAAACTTCGAGGAGGCTTTCGCGGCAGCGCCGGTCAAGCTCGACGAGCGCTACGAGACCTCCGACGAAAGCCATGCCATGATGGAGCCGCATGCCACGATTGCGGCTTGGAACGCCGACAAGCTCACCCTCTGGACCTCGAACCAGATGATTGCCTGGGGCAAGGGCAGCATCGCCAAGATCCTTGGCATCCCGGCCGAAAACGTGCGCCTGGATTCGCCCTATGTCGGCGGCGGCTTCGGAGGAAAGCTCTTCATCCGTTCCGATGCGGTGCTGGCGGCTCTTGGAGCCAAAGCCGCGGGGAGGCCCGTCAAACTGGCGTTGACGCGTCCCTTGATCGCCAACAACACCACCCATCGGCCGGCTACGATCCAGCGCATCCGGATCGGCGCGAACCCTGACGGCACGATCACGGCGATCGCGCACGAGAGTACGTCGGGAAACCTCGCTGACGGCAAGCCCGAGACGGCCGTCGATCAGACGCGGTTGCTCTATGCTGGGGCCAACCGACTGACGGCCTTGCGCCTTGCGCATCTCGACCTTCCAGAAGGGAACGCCATGCGGGCGCCTGGAGAGGCGCCTGGCCTTCTGGCGCTTGAGATCGCCATGGACGAGATGGCCGAGAAGCTCGGTCTCGATCCTGTCCAGTTCCGCATCATCAATGATACCCAGGTCGATCCCGAGAAGCCGGAGCGCCGCTTCTCGCATCGAGATCTGGTTGGGTGCCTGCGGCAGGGTGCCGAACGCTTCGGTTGGGATAAGCGTCCGCAAGAGCCGGGCCAGCTGCGTGACGGGCGCTGGCTCGTGGGATACGGCATGGCGGTCGGGTTCCGCAATAACCTGTTGACCAAGTCGGCGGCCCGCGTACGCCTCGATGGAACAGGCATGGTGACGGTCGAAACCGACATGACCGATATCGGGACAGGCTCCTATACCATCCTCGCCCAGACGGCGGCCGAGATGATGGGCGTCTCCCTCGAAAAAGTGACCGTCCGGCTTGGCGATTCCGCCTTTCCAGCCTCGGCCGGGTCCGGCGGGCAATGGGGCGCCAACAATTCAACGGCCGGCGTCTATGCCGCCTGCGTGAAGCTGCGCGAGGCCGTGGCCGCAAAGCTCGGCTTCAACTCAGCCGAAGCGGTGTTCCAGGATGGTGAGGTTCGCTCCGGCAACCGGAGCGTCGCCCTCGCTGACGCCGCGAGGGGAGGCGAACTCGTCGCCGAGGATCTGATCGAATATGGAGACTTGGCCAAGAAGCAGCAGCAATCGACCTTCGCCGGTCATTTCGTCGAAGTCGGCGTCGATGCCGCGACGGCCGAAATTCGGGTTCGGCGCATGCTGGCGGTGTGTGCGGCGGGCCGCATCCTGAACCCGAAATCGGCCCGGAGCCAGGTCATCGGGGCGATGACCATGGGAGTCGGCGCAGCCCTGATGGAGAAGCTCGCGGTCGATACGAAACGCGGCTTCTTCGTCAATCACGATCTCGCCGGCTACGAAGTGCCCGTTCATGCGGATATCCCGCATCAGGACGTCATCTTCCTCGACGAGGTCGACCCGATGTCGTCACCGATGAAGGCCAAGGGGGTGGCGGAACTCGGCATCTGCGGCGTCGGAGCAGCGGTCGCGAATGCGGTCTATAACGCCACCGGCATTCGCGTGCGCGACTATCCGCTCACGCTGGACAAACTGATCGACAAGTTGCCGGAGGTGGTCTGACAGGCTCCTGCCGGTCTTCATCCGCCACCACCTTGAAGGACTATGTCGTCAGCGCTGTTTGAGATGAGGTAGAACGTAAGCGGGTGCCGCCGCCCGGAGGCCTGACCAGATGCAGCCTGCCGTTATCACCACCACCATGACGGCAGGTCCGCGGAAGGGATCGTCGCTGCTGCGCAGCACGCCGACGGCAAAGGGGCACAGGGACGCGCCGAGATAGCCGATACTCTGCGACATGCCCGACAGCATCGCCGTAACCTCCGCAGTCGGCGAGCGCAGCGAGACGAAAAGCAGCGCCAGTCCAAACAGTCCTCCTTGCCCGAGGCCGAGGACGAGCGCCCACGGGATGCGAGTGGTGAGCGGCGCATAGAGCAGGCCGAGAAATCCCGCGCAGGTGGCCACGAGAACCAGCAGGATCAGAAGTCGTGGCGATACACGTCGCGTCGCAAGCGACGGCACCAGCAGCGCTGTCGCGGTCTGCGACAGGATCGAAACGGAAGTGACGACGCCTGCGTCAAGGACATCGAGCCCCCGATCCCGCAGCAGCGTCGGCAGCCAGCCGAGCACGATGAAGGCCAGCCCAGCCTGAAGGCCCATGAAAGCCGTGACCGACCACGCCAGGCGATCGCGCATCAGAAGCGAGAAACGTGGCAGGCGAGCGGTGCTGAAGGAAACCGGCTCGACGGAAGCGAGGGCGGTCCACATGACGCCACCGGCAAAGGCGAGAATGCTCCAGCTCGCCAAAGCCAGGGGCCAAGAGTGCCAGGCCTCTTCGAGAACAGGCGTCAGCCCCGCGGCGCTGGCTCCCCCGACGCTCAGGACCATCGTATAGAATCCGGTCATCGGGCCGAGCTGTGCGGGAAAGCGACGGCGGATCACGACCGGCAGGAGCACGCCCGCCATGCCGATGGCTGCTCCTGCGATGAGGGTGCCGCCGAATAGCGCGAAACTCACCGGAAGCGCGCGCAAGGCAAGTCCCGCCGCAAGCCCCAGGAGAAGAGCCGCGATGGCCCGTTCGAGGCCGAGCGTCGCGGACAGGAAGGGAGCAAGCGGCCCAAACGCACCGAAGCAGAGCACAGGCATCGTGGTCAGAACGCCGATCCATGCCCGGCTGAGATCCAAGCCCGCCTGGATCTCCGTCATCATGGTTGCGGTCGAGGTGAGGGCGGGTCGAAGGTTGAGCGCGGCGACCACGACGCAGGCAACGACGAAGGCAACGGGGAGCGATTCACTCCGCGTGCCGCCGCGCAGCGCTTGCGCCTCCTTCGTCTCCCGGTCGCGTACTAATGGCATGATCTATCCTTCCAGACGCGTGGACGCGTCTGGTGCGGTTTGTCGTGATGCTCGGATGCAGCGGGTTCGACCCCGCCGTCGTGATCCGTCAATGCTCGATCTGATCGGTGGCTCTCACGTGGTGCCAGAACATCTTCGGCGTCTCGAGCATGGACTGGAAGCCGGTCCGCTCGAGCATCGCGTCGGTCTCGCGCTGCGCGTCATCGAGCACTTCGTCCTCGTCGACGAATAGGGCTTTACGGTCTTGCAGGGCAATGCGTCCATCGACGATCACCGTGTCTACGTCGTTGCCGTTGGCGAAGTAGATGAGACGGAAGACCGGCATGTTGAGGGGGTAGAGGTGCGGACGGCGCAGGTCGAGCAGCACCACGTCGGCCTTCTTGCCGACTTCGAGGGATCCGATGTCCTTGTCCATCCCGAGCGCCCTGGCGCCGTCGATGGTGCACATCTCCAGAACGCGGCCCGGCGGCAACCAGGTGGGATCCTTGAAATAGGTCCGGTGGTAGTGCATGCATTGCTGCATGTGCCGGAACATGTCGCCGGATCGATCCGGCGCCGTGGCGTCCGAGCCGAGGCAGACATTGGCTCCCGCTTCCAGCAATTCAGGCACCGGGCACCGTCCCAGAATCGACGCGATGGCGCTCGGGTTGTGGGCGATGCTCGTTCCCGTGTCGGCGACGATCCGGATTTCATCCTCGGTGAGGTTGGTGGAGTGCGAGAGCAGTGCGTTCGGCCCCAGGATCCCGAGTTCCTTGGCATAGGCGACGCTGCCCTTCGTGTGTCCATCCTGCGTGAAGACGAGACCGGCCTCCTTGGCGAGATCTGCCGTTAGCCGGGCCTGGCGCTTGGCTTCCTCCAGATTCTCCGCACCGAGTTCCGCAAGATGCTCTGCCCGCAGGGTCGGTGTGATGAGCGCGATGTTGAGGCGCCCGCCGTGCTTGCCGTGCCAGGTGTCGATAAGTGTCTTGCAGGTTTCGAACTGCTCCTCGAAGCTCACGGGGCGCTCGACGGCTTTCCCGTCCACGATGCGCGCATAGGTGCGCGGATGGGGAGGGCGGGTCGGTCCGACGGCGACGACGGACCGGGTGCCAACCTCTCGCACACCTTCGCAATGAGCGTCGCCGTAAATGGGCTCGTCGGTGCGAAGGATCGTGTCTCCGCCGCCCAGCAGCGAAACGCCTGTGGTCACGCCGAAGCGCAAACGCTCGAGTGCCGCGAGACGGGCCTCGGCACGCCAGAATTCGGGCGTCGAGGCCACCGTGTAGGCTTTGTGGCAGGCCTCGTACCACGCATCGCTGTCGCCGCCGCCCATGGTCTTGATCAAGCCGTGGCCCGCGTGGGCATGCCCGTCGATCAGACCAGGCATGACGATCTTTCGACTCGCGTCGATCATCGTGGGCGCCTGATGGCTCGCCAAGACCTCCTCGGTCGGCCCGACAGCGACGATCCGGTCCTTGTCGATGGCGACTGCGCCGTTCTCGATGATCCGCCGGTGCGGGTCCATCGTGACGACGATGCCGTTGGTGATGATGATGTCGGCCATGGGATGAACTCCGGTCGGTCAGGCGGCTTTGATTTCGCCGCGAATACGGTCGAGGGTCGGAACGAGCGACAGCAGTTCCTGCGTATAGGCATGCTGCGGCGCATCGAAGAGAGTTTCGGAATCTGCCTGTTCCAGGAGCTTGCCCTGGCGCATCACGGCCACCCGGTCGCACATCTGGCGCACCACGGCGAGGTCGTGGCTGATCAGAAGAAGGGTCAGGCCGGTGGCGTCACGCAGGTCCTTCAGCAGGTTCAGGATCTGCGCCTGGACGGAGACGTCGAGGGAGGATGTCGGCTCGTCGCAGACGATGAGCTTGGGTCTGGCGCCAAGCGCCCGAGCGATGGAGAGACGCTGTCTCTGGCCGCCGGAGAACGCATGGGGGAAGCGTTGCGACGCCTCCGCATCGAGGCCGACGGCCTCGATCAGCCGCTCCACGTCGCGCTCGGCCTCGGAACGGGTGTCGGCGAGGCGATAGAAGAGAATCGGCTCGGACAGGATGGATCCGATCCGCATGCGGCTGTTGAGCGATGAATAGGGATCCTGAAAGATCATCTGAATCGCCTGCCGAAGCGGCCCGACACGGCGTGTGGCGCCCTCGCCGGCAATGCTCCGGCCGCGATAGAGCACATGGCCCGACGTCGGATGCACGAGCCCCGAGACGACATTGGCGATGGTCGTCTTGCCGCAGCCGGATTCGCCCACGAGCCCGAAGACCTCGCCGCTGCGGACAGAGAAGGAGACGCCATCGACCGCGCGGAAGCGATGGCCCTTCGAGCCGGGAAGCCAGCCGCTGGTCTTGTAATCGACACATAGGTTCTCGACGGACAGGATCGGCGCATCATCCGAAGACGCGTCCGCAGGATCGGCCTTCGCGCGCAGTTCGGCCCTTGCCTGCTCCGCGCGGCCCTTGCCCTCGTCGCCCAGAACCGGAAAGCGGTCGAGGCGCTGGTCGATCCGGGGAACCGCGCCGATCAACGCCTTGGCATAGGGGGCCTTGGGACGGCGCAGGACCTCTTCCGTCAATCCGGTCTCGACAACCTTGCCCCGGTGCATGATCGTGACGCGATCGGCGATCTGGGCGACGACGCCCATGTTGTGGGTGACGAGCAGGATGCCGATCCCACGATTATCCGCCAGATCGCGCAACAGCTTGAGGATTTGCGCCTGAACCGACACGTCGAGCGCCGTCGTCGGCTCGTCGGCGACCAGGAGCCTGGGGTTGCACGACAGGGCGGCTGCGATCACGACACGCTGGCGCTGGCCTCCGGACAACTGGTGAGGATAGGCCTTGAGGCGTCGACGAGGCTCTGGGATTCCCACGGCTTCGAGCAATTCGAGTGCACGTGCTTGAGCGGCTGCCTTGCCCAGCCTGAGGTGAAAGCGCATCGCTTCCGTGAGTTGGCTCCCGATGGTGAAGAGCGGATTCAGGCTCGTCATCGGATCCTGAAACACGGCTCCAACATCGCGGCCGAGAACGATGCCTTCCGCCGAGCCCCTGGCAGGGTCGAAGCGCTTGCCATCGATATGGATGCTGCCTGCCGCGATGCGTCCGGGCTTCTCGAGAAGCCCCATCACGGTATTGCCGATGGTCGTCTTGCCGGCGCCGGATTCGCCAACGAGGGCGTGGATCTCGCCTGAGCGGATGACGAGAGAGGCGCTCTCCACGGCGGTGAAGACGCTGCCGTTGGCGAGAGGATATTCGACGCGCAGACCATCGATGGCGAGAACGGGTGCGGATTGCGCGTTCATCGTTTCACCCTCAGCTTTGGATTGAACCGATCGCGAAGCCAGTCACCGACGATGTTGACGGCAAGGACCAGGATCACGAGGGCAAGCGCCGGGAAGAGGGCGATCCACCATATGCCCGAGAACACGAACTCATTGCCGATGCGGATGAGCGTGCCGAGCGAAGGATAGGTGGGAGGCATGCCGACCCCGAGGAAGGACAAGGTCGCCTCGGTGAGCACGGCGGCCGCAAGATTGATCGTGGAGATGACCAGCACCGGACTCATCACGTTCGGCAGGATGTGCCGCAGCATGATTCTCCGTGGCGGAAGACCGATCACCTTGGCGGCGCGGACATAATCCTTCGCGGTTTCGACCATGGTGGCGGCCCGCACGGTGCGCGCATATTGCACCCATTCGTGGATGGCGATGGCGCAGATCAGGATGATCGGTGCCCATTCGGCCGTGGCCGCTCCGGGGAAGATCGCCCGTGCGATCCCGCTGACCAGAAGCGCCAGCAGGATTGTGGGGAAGCTCAGGATCACGTCGGCGATCCGCATGATCAGGGCATCGACCCTGCCACCGAAATAGCCGGCGAGGAGACCCAGCGTGACGCCGAGGGTGGCCGCGAGCAGAACAGCGCCGCCGCCGATGGCGATGGAGACGCGCGCGCCGTAGAGCATGGCGGAGAGCAGGTCGCGGCCTTGATTGTCCGTTCCCAGAAGGAAGTTCGGATCGCCGTCTGCCGTGAAGGCCGGTGGCAGCTCGGCGTTTATCAGCTCGAACGAAGCGAGATCGGTTGGATCGTATGGCGCGATCCACGAGGCCAGCAAGGCGCAGGCCACAAGGCACAAGGCCAGGATGGCGGCGACGATGACCGATACCGGAGCGCCCAGTCGGACGAACAGGCCGGGAGTGGGGGCGAGTGTTTTCATGCGGACCTCGCGCGCAGGCGGGGATCGACCACCGCGTAGAGAATGTCGACGACGGTGTTGATGAGGACGAAGAGCAGACCGACGAAGAGCAGGTAGGCCGCCATGACGGGAATATCGACGAAGCTCACGGCCTGGATGAAGAGAAGCCCCATGCCCGGCCATTGAAAGACGGTTTCCGTCACGATGGCGAAGGCGATGAGGGAGCCGATCTGGAGGCCCGTGACCGTGATGACCGGCATCAGCGCGTTTCGCAAAGCGAGCCGGAAGTGGACGTACCGCGCCGGCAGTCCACGCGCCTTCGCAAAGCGAATGTAGTCGCTGGACAGAACGTCGATCATCTCCGCCCGAACCAGACGCATGATGAGGGTGAGCTGGTAGAGGGCGAGCGTGATTCCCGGGAGGAGCAGGGACTTCAATCCGCTGATCGTCAGGAATCCTGTCGACCACCATCCGAGATCGACGACCTGGCCGCGTCCGAACGAAGGCAGCCACCCGAGAGACACCGCGAAGATCAGAATGAGCACGATGCCGGTCACGAAGGTGGGTGTCGATATGCCCACGAGGGAGAGTGCCTGAACCAGTCGCGCGGCGATACCATGGGGCTTGAGCGCGCAGAGCACGCCGAGCGGGATGCCGAGAGAAAGCGACAGGATCGTCGCGACGATCACCAGTTCCAGCGTGGCGGGAAGCCGTTCGGCGATGAGTTCCGTGACCGGGCGCTGATTGCGGTAGCTGATTCCCAGGTCGCCCTTCAGGGTGCGGCCGAGGAAGCGGCCGTACTGAACGACCAGCGGCTGATCGAGGCCGAGCGAGCGTCGGAGTTCGGCCTTCTCCTCCACGGAGGCATTCTCGCGCGACATGGTCGCAACGGGATCGCCGACATAGCGGAACATCACGAACGACACCGCCGATACCACGAGCATCACGAGGGCGGCCTGGCCCAGTCGGGAGACGAGGACGTTGAACATGAGTGCTTCCTCGGCGGCCCGCTCCGTTCAGGCGAGCCGCCATCTCCTGCTGCGGGTTTACTTGACGGTCGCGAACCACAGGCGGACATACTCGTCCGGGAACTGCGGAACGTCGACGCCGTCGCGGACGGCCCAGGCCAGCGGCTGCTGGTGGAGCGGGATGTAGGCGACGGTGTCCCGTGCGACCTTGAGGGCTTCCGTCAGCATGGCACGGCGCTTCGTCTCGTCGAGCTCGACGGCCGCCTTGCGGGTCAGTTCCTCGATTTTCGGATTGCTGTAGGTGCCCGCGTTGGAGCCGCCGTAACCGTCTTTCTGCTCGGTGAGCAGGGACGAGAGGACGCTGAAGCCGTCCATCGGCGGCAGGGTTGCCCAGCCCACCATGGACACGTCGAATTCGCCGCGGTCCTGGCGCGGGAAGTAGGTGGCGCGAGACTCGGTCTGGAGGTCCGCCTGGATGCCGACCTTCGCCCACATGGAAGCGATGGCCACGCAGGTCTGCTCGTCGTTGATGTAGCGATCGTTCGGGCAGTTCAATTTGGTCTTGAAGCCGTTCGGGTAGCCGGCTTCCGCCAAAAGCTGCTTGGCCCTGTTCGGATCGAAGGCGAGCGGTACATCGTTTTCCTTCGCATAGCCTGGGACGGGCGGTGCGACGAGCGTGCCGGTATTGCGCGACTTGTCGCGCATCACGCGTTTCTTGATCGTCTCCATATCAATGGCATGCCACATGGCCTGACGCACCTTGACGTCGAGCAGAGGGTTCTTCTGGCCGGGCATCGCCTTCAGCTCGGGACGGACGTTGAGCGAGAGCATGATCAGGCGCAGGGACGGCTCCTCGATGACCTTGAAGCCCTGCGATGAGGAGATCCGCTGAAGGTCCTGCAGAGGCGCCGGCGCGATCAGGTCCAACTCGCCCGACAGCAGGGCGGCAACGCGGGTCGCATCAGACTTCACCGGCTTGAACTCGATACGGGTGAGATTGTGCTGAGGCTTGTCCCACCAATCGGGGTTCACCACGAAGGTCGTGCCCGCGTCAGGCTTGTACGATTCCACCTTGAAGGGGCCGGTGCCGATGGCTGTGGTCGATGCCGCCGTCGTGACGCCGGTAGCGATATTGCCGGGCTTCAGGGCCCCGTTGGCCTCCATCCATTCCTTGTCCAGGATGTAGATGCCGGCGAGGTCGTTGAGGAGAAGCGGGTAGGGCCCCTGCGTGATGATGTCGACCGTGAAGTCGTCGACCTTCTCTGCTCTGACCACGGTCGCGAGATTGCCGCGAGCCCTGGCGCCGGGATCGAGGATGCGGGTGATGGAGGCGACCACATCGTCGGCGGTGAACGGATTGCCGTTGTGGAATTTCACGTTTCGACGCAGCTCGAAGCGCCAAGTATCAGGCTTCACCGTCTTCCAGCTCACCGCCAGAGCAGGTTCCAGCTCGAGATTACGGCCGCGGCGCACCAACGGGTCGAAGACGTGGTGCAGCATGCTCGTGGTGAAGCTCTCCGTATGCGCATAGGGATCGAGCGTCGTGATGTCCGTGGGCGAGGCCCATCTCAGGGTCTTGGCCTCCGCCGACATTCCCATCAGGGCGCCGACGGCGACGGCCAGGCCGGTCGCAAGTTTGGCTTTCATGTTTGACCTCCGCAGATCCTCTGGAATGGATTCTTTATTGGATACAATACGGAAAAAAATTGCATACATAAATCGAGCCGTCAATTCGGCAGTCGGCTGAATTTTCATCATCCGGCGATGCGAATCTACGCAGCCGCAAGCGATGCTCCTCGCTTCCGGAGGGCACTCCGGTGCCGAAGAACCCGTTTGGCCGGGGCAGGTCCCGTTGTCAGGAAGCGTAGCGGTCGAGGATGGACCGGATGTCCCGATGCTTGTCGGACGTGGAGGACAGGAGGGCTCTGTCCGTCACGGCCTTGAGATGGTGGTCCATGGCGTGGATGGCCGCTTGGCTGTTCCCGGACCGCAATGCATCGATGATCTGCTGATGCTCATGGATTGAGCAATCGGAGGAGTGAGGTCGGCTGTAGAGTGCCAGGATGAGGGAGCAGCGTGACACCACCTCGTCGATATACCGCGCAAGCACCCGGTTGCCGGAGAGAGAGGCTAGGAGAATATGGAATTCTCCGGCGAGGCGGATGGCGGCGGGCCCATCATCCGCGTTCGCTTTCGTCTCCAGATTCACATGCCGCTGGAGGCGATCGATGTCTTCGCTCGTGACCTTTTCCGCAAGCCGAACAAGAACTTGGCGCTCCAGGCACATACGCGTCTCGAAAACGTCCTGCGCTTCCGACAGGCTCGGCTGCGCAATGGTGGCACCCTTGTTCGGCTGCATGTCGACGAGGCCCTCGGCATGAAGGCGCGCCAGAACGGTCCGGACGATCGTGCGGCTGACGCCGAACCGCTCGCCGATGACATCTTCAGTCAGCTTGTCACCCGGCATCAGTGCCTGCTCGATGATGGCACGGCGAAGCCCGGCATAAACGGAATCGCTCCGAGTGCCGGCGGCTGACTTGGGTTTTCTCGCTGGGGTATTCATAGGGCTATGCAGAGGAGCTCCAGGGACGAACTATGTTCCACAAAACCGACCGATCAGGAAGGTCGATTTTACTGGCATTGTGTATTCATAATTGTATACAATAAGCCGGAATTGGCAATGCGTCCAATCGTATTGCCCGGACGAGGCCAGAGAAACGAGGACGCTGATGCAGAGCCTAGTGATCCACAATGTGCGCCCGATGGGCGGGGAGGCAACCTCGGTGACGGTCAGCGACGGCCGGATCCAGAGTTACGGTTGGCATGTCCAGGAGGGTGCGGAGCTCCTGGATGGCGGCGGAGCGATCCTGATTCCCGGACTCGTCGAGGCCCATACGCATATGGACAAGACGCTTCTCGGCATGGGCTGGTATCGCAACGAGGTGGGGCCGCGCCTCATCGACAAGATCGACAACGAGCGGATGCAAAGGCGTGTTCTTGGCATCGATCCCGCCCGTCAGTCCGCCCGGCAGGCTGTGCTCGCAGCCTCCCTCGGCACGACGCATATCCGGACCCACGTGGATGTGGACACAGAGGTCGGCGTTGCAGGCATCGTGGGCGTTCTCGAAACACGGGAGCGCTATCGTGACCTCGTCGATATCGAACTCGTTGCGTTCCCGCAGAGCGGCATGCTCATTCGGCCCGGTACCGTCGAGCTCATGGAACGGGCTCTTCAACTCGGCGCTCAGGTTGTCGGCGGACTTGATCCGGCTGGGATCGACCGCGATCCGAAGGGGCATCTCGATGTCGTCTTCGGCCTTGCTGAACGCTATGCCGTTCCGGTCGATATTCATCTCCATGAACCGGCGGAGCTGGGTGCATTCTCCATGGAGCTCATCATCGAGCGTACGAAGGCCCTGGGCCTGCAGGGCAAGGTCACGATCAGTCACGCGTTCTGTCTCGGCATGACCGATCAGGATTATGTCGCAGCGCTGATCGACGAACTCGCTCAAGCGCAGATCCACATTCTGACAACGGCACCGGCCTCAAGGCCGGCGCCTGCCGTCAAGCGGCTGGTGGAGGCGGGCATCGTTGTCGCAGCGGGATCCGATGGGGTGCGCGACACCTGGGGACCCTACAACAATCCGGACATGCTGGAGCGGGCCGTCCTCGTCGGCTTGCGCAACAACCTGCGTCGCGACGATGAGGTTGCGCTGGCTCTCGACACCTGCACGTATGGCGGGGCCCGTATGATGGGCCTCGATGATTATGGCCTCAAGCCCGGCTGCAGAGCGGATCTGGTTCTGCTCGACGGTGAAACGCTCGCCGAGGCCGTCGTCAGCCGCCGGCCGCGCAAGATCGTGATCAAGGGCGGAAAGGTGATCGCTCGGGACGGGACTGCATCGATCCCTGCGCCTTGATCCTGCTCGCAGAGCCGTGAGCGGATGAGGGCTTACGGCCTCGGTGAGCGATTGGTCGGCGTGCGCCACTCGTTTCAGCACCATCGGATGACTTCGGCTGACAGTTTGGCGCTGCCTACGACAGGGCCGTCACGGGTGCGGCAAGGTCGACGAAGCCCTGCACCAGCATGACCACGCCGAGGATGCCTACAAGGCCAGCCGAGGCGAGCGGCAGGCGCCTGAGCAGATGGTCGGAGAAGTTGACCCGCTTCGCCGCATGCTGCACGCCCCAGGCGGCTGCGACACCGATCGACACCATCGTGATCGCCAGCCCCAAGCTGAAGGCCGCGACTGTTGCTGCGCCAAGCGTGAACTGGCCGAGCTGAAGGCAGATCAACAGCACGGTAATTGACGCAGGGCAGGGGATCAGGCCGCCGGTAATGCCGAACAATGCGATCTGGGCCGTGGTGACGTTGCCGCCGTTGGCCGCGAGCTGGCGGGCGATCTGCTCGGCGTGCTCGCGCTCATGCGCGTCCTCGTCATGCTCGGCATGATCATGATGATGTCCGTGATCGTGCTCGGCAAAGGTCGCCTTATAGGTATGGGCGTGGTCGCCGTGCGACAGACGCAGCCGGGCCGTGAACGCGTGCGGCTCCGGGATTTCCCCGGCTGACTCGAGGTAGCCGTCACGCTCGACGAACCGGAAACGCTCGCCGGAGCCGTCGTCCCGGATGGTCTCAACCAGCACGTCCTCGGCTCTCCACGCGCTGCCACTTAAGATCCGCAGACGCCAGCGCGGCGGCACGCCGTCTTCGAAAATCGACAGCTCCACGACGCCGTGCCCGGTGTCGATGATCCTTGCCTCGTCGCCATGATGATGAGCGTCATGATCATGGTGATGACCATGGTGGCGTTGCCGGAACCAGCCGAGGCTCCGGCCCGTGCGCCAGATCATCCAGGCGGCGATGCCGATGATGATCACGCCCGAGGCGATCAGCAGCCAGCCCTCGAAGTGCGAGTTCAGGATGTCGCGGCCGAGCGACAGGCCGAGCATGGCCACGATCCAGACCACGAGCGAGTGGGAGAGAGCGGCACAGATGCCGAGCAGGACGGCCTGCCCGATGGTGCCGCGGATCGCCACGATGTAGGCGGCCATCATGGTCTTGGAGTGGCCGGGCTCCAGCCCGTGCAGGGCGCCGAGCAGCACGGCGACGGGAAGATACAGCCAGCCGTTGCTGCCGGACTGAAGAAGTTGAGCAATATCGGGCATCGGTATTCCAGCAATGTCTCGCGGCGGCGACACTTCTCCCAGCCGCCCGGGAGGAGGTCACTTCAGGTAGGTACGGACGACGTCGATGAGTTCGGCCGCGCCCTTGGCGCGCTCCGGATCCGGCTCATGCGCCGGGTCGACGACGTGGTTGCGGATGTGGTCCTCCATCAGCTCGACGGTCAGGCCGTTCACGGCTCCGCGCACCGAAGCGACCAGCATCAGCACGTCGGCACAGCCGAGCTCGGCCTCGAGCGCACGCTCGATGGCTTCCACCTGACCCTTGATCCGGCGGACGCGGGCGAGCAGCTTCGTCTTTTCCTTGATGGTGTGGGACATGCCGCCTCCTCTGCGAGTGCTCATGTCATATAGGGGGGTACCCTATGTACGTCGAGCGTCAGGATGGCCGCAGGGCCTTTGGCGGATCCGGGTGCTCCCCGAGCCGACAGGTGGGGCGTGGTTCCGGAGACGGCGTAAGCCGCCGTAACGGGGGGAGGTCGGTTCGGCCTGACAGGTCAAATAGGCGACTTCATGTCACCCGAGCCGGCATCCTTGGCTTCCATCGAGAGCGAGCCGACGGGCAGACCGGGAATGGATCCTGAGCCATCGCGAAGGTCTCGACCTGTCGGATCACTTCCAGCTTCCGACGCCGAGATCCTCACGGCGCTGAGCGTCCAGGAGCGCGGAGGCCAGCGCGAATGCATCCCGAGCGCGGATGCAGCCGACGATCTTGTTGCGGTCCTCGAAACCGATCACGGCCAATGTGGCCCGGTCGTCGCTGCGGAAGATGTCGAGCACCTCCGCAAGGGATGCGGCCGGCGTCACGATCGGACCCGACTCGTAGACCAGTTCCGCGGCCACCACGGGCAGGTCGGCACTCTCGGCCTCGATCGCCTCGACCAGGCGAGGATCGATCAGGCCAAGGAAGGTTCCGTCCACCGCATAGACGGCCGTACCGCGCGCGCCTGCCGTCGACAGCGCCCGGCGAACCTCCTCCAGGCTGGCATTGGCCATCACCGCCCGCTTCGGCGGCTTGATGATCTCGCCGATCGTCGCGGCCTCTAGGCGCGAGACGTCGTGACCGCCCTCGATGGCGAGGCCACGCTGCTGGAAGCGCCAGGTTGCGAACGAGTAGCCGAACAGACGGTCTGTCAGGAACGAAGCGGTCAGGGCCCCGATAGCCACCAGGATGGTGGCGTCGAAGTCCCCGGTGGTCTCGAGGACCAGGAAGATCATCGCCAGCGGACTGCCGATCACGCTCGCTCCGACCGAGGCCATGCCGATCACGGCGCACAGGGCCGGGCTCCAGGTCGGAGCACCCGGGATGAAGGCCAACAGCCAGGCCATCACCTGTCCCAGCAGGGCGCCGATCATGAGCGAGGCGCCGAACAGGCCGCCGCGAAAGCCGGATCCGAGGCTGGCCGCGGAGGCCAGCCCCTTCGCGGCCAGCAGACCGAGGGCATGGCGACCGGCGATGTCGCCGGACACGGCATGCTCGATGGCCGCATGACCGCTACCCAGGACGGCCGGGAAGCGGGTCGCCAGTGCCGTGAGGAGAAGGGCGGCCGCGAGCCGGCGCAGAATCCCGTCCCTCAGGAAACGCTTGAGGAGGCGCTCCATCGCCGAGACCAGAAGCATGACGACGATGCCGACGAAGGCCGCGATGCCGCCGAGCAGGACGGCCAGAGGATAGTCGGACCAGGATGTGCCGGGCCCTGTCTCGAGGCTGAAGGGCCGCGCCTGTCCCAGGAGCAGCCAGATCGTCATCACGGCCGCGATAGCGCCGAGCCCGATCGGGGCCAGGGTCCGGCGTGAGAAGGTCCCCAGCAGCAGCTCATAGGCATAGAGCATGCCGGCGATCGGTGCCCTATAGGCGGCGGCGATGGCGGCTGCGGCACCGACGGCCACCAGCAGGCGCAGGTCGGAGCGCGGCCGGTTCAGCCTTCGTCCGAGGCGGCTGGCGAGCACGGCCCCAAGCTGGGTGACGGCGGCCTCGATTCCGACCGAGGCTCCGAAACAGACCGAGGCGAGGATCGGGATGACGACTCCCGTGGCATCGTACCAGCCCATCCTGCCCCCGTTGAGGGCATTCGCCTCGACCGCGTCGACGGGGTCCTTGGTCTTCCAGCGCCCGATCAGATGCGACAGCAGGGTGACAAGGAAGGCGCTGCAGGCCAGGGCCAGAGCGATCCTGAGGAAGGAGGCGTGGTCCGGCAGGACGATCCGCCGCTCTGCGGCGAAGCCGAGCATGGCGCGCTGCGCGAAGACGACGAATTGCTGCACGACCGCCACCATCACGCCCGTCAGGATGCCGATCACGATGGCGAGACCAACCAGACGGAACGAGCCTGTCGGCTTGCGAATGTTCGGGAGCGCCGGAAGGCGAGGGGGAAGCAGCATCAGGCGAGTGGGGTGAGAAGCAGCAAGTGCGCGGGGTGCACGCGGTTTGGGCGTGTCGGCCTTTGCCGTCAACCCATTTCGGCTTGGATGTACCCTTAATGCTGCACCCGTGAGGAGGCGAAGAGCGGGGCCCCGCATGGTCCATGCTTTTTGCCGCACCAAAGGCAAGGGGCATTGGCGGGTCGATCGCCGGAACGAAGATCAGTCACGGACGGCCCTTGCATATCAATAAGAAATATCTAAATTAGAAATATCTGATTTAGATAGGTGTACGAATGCCCGGCTTGGAACTCGATCTTGAGACGTTTGAACAGAAGGCGACCGAGGTCGCGGACATTCTGCGGGCACTCGCGAACGAACGACGGCTGATGATCCTGTGCAAGCTGGTGGAGTGGGGTGAGGCCAACGTCACCTCGCTTGTCGAGGCCGTCGGACTGTCGCAATCGGCCTTGTCGCAGCATCTGGCCAAGATGCGGGACGAGGGCATCGTCACCACCCGGCGCGAGAGCCAGACGATCTGGTACCGCATCGCCGATCCTCGCATCGAGCAGCTCTTCGGCCTTCTCTACGAGCTGTATTGCAAGCAGGCCAAGACGGACAAGTCCGCCTGATCGGAGGCAATTATGGACAATCTCACACCTGTGTCGGCGCTGTTCGGCGGCCTTCTGATCGGAACGTCGGCTGCCCTGTTCCTGGTGCTGAATGGGCGTATCGCGGGCATCAGCGGCATCCTCGGCGGCCTGATCCCGCCCGAGCGTGGTCAGGTCGGCTGGCGCCTCGCCTTCCCGGCCGGGATGCTCGTCTCGACCCCGATCTACCTCATGGCCGGTGGCACGTTGCCGCCGGTCAAGATCGGCGCATCCCTGCCTGTGCTGATCGTGGCGGGGTTGATCGTCGGGTTCGGCACGCGTCTGGGGGCGGGCTGCACCAGTGGCCATGGCGTCTGTGGCATCGGACGAGGCTCACCGCGTTCCATCGTGGCGACGCTCGTTTTCATGGCCACTGCCGTCACTACGGTCTTCCTCGCTCGTCACGTCATCGGAATGTAAGCCATGCCCCTGCTCCTGTCCGCCTTTGCGTCGGGTCTGCTGTTCGGCCTCGGATTGATCGTGTCTCAGATGGTCAACCCGGCCAAGGTGCTCGGCTTTCTCGACATTTTCGGCCACTGGGACCCGAGCCTCGCTCTGGTCATGGGCGTCGCCGTGGCGATGTCGGCGCTGGGTACCCTCGTCGCGAGGCGGCGTGGAATGCCCGTGCTGGCGCCATGCCTTGAGATCCCGACCCGGCGCGACCTCGACCCGCGGCTGATCGGCGGGGCAGCCCTGTTCGGAATCGGCTGGGGCCTTGTCGGTCTCTGCCCGGGCCCGGCCTTGGTCGGGCTGACTTTCGGTCCGTGGGAGGTCCTCGTCTTCGTGGCCGCCATGATCGTCGGCATGGCGATCTTCCGCCTTGTGCCTGCCGATTGGCCGCAGGTCTCCTTCCGCCGCGAGGCCTCGCAGATGGATGGCTGAGCATCCGTTCTTCACCGATCAGCCGAGCAGCCAAGCCCTCAGGACGAGGCTGACGGCTCCGGTGACGCCGACGCCGGCGGCCCAGAGGCCCGCGAACCACAGCCATTGCCTGAGAGCGGAGCCTTGTTCGAGATCGTTGCCCATCAGTGATATCCCTCGTGTCCCGTCTTGCCGCGGAACACCCAATACGCATATCCGGTATAGGCGAGAATGATCGGGATCAGCACGCTCGCGCCGACCAGCATGAACTGAAGGCTGGCATGCGGCGCCGCGGCCTCATGGATGGTGACGGCGTTCGGCACCACGTGCGGGAACATGCTGATGCCCAGCCCGACGAGGCAGAGGGCGAACAGCCCCAGCGTCAGCAGGAACGGCCAGTATTCCCAGCGGCGCATCAGGCTCACCACGAGCGCCCCGGAGCAGAGGCCGACGAGCAGCGGCACCTGGGCGGTGAACAGGACCTGTGGCCAGGCGAACCAGCGCTCGTAATAGGCGCCGCTCAAAAACGGTGTCGCCGCGCTCACGAGTCCGATGCAGATGATCAGGCCGATCGCGAGCTTGCCGGCAAGGCGGAAGCTGTGGTCCTGGACGGCACCCTCGGTCTTCATGACGAGCCAGGTCGCGCCGAGCAGGGCATAACCGATCACGAGGCTGACGCCGACCAGCAGGCTGAACGGCGTGAGCCAATCCCACCATCCGCCGGCGTAGGAGCGACCCTCGACCGCGATGCCCTGGAGGAGCGCGCCGAGCGTGATGCCCTGTGCCAGCGTTGCCGCCACCGAGCCCGTCGTGAACGCGAAGTCCCAGTAACGGCGATGGCCGGGGTCGCGCCAGCGGAACTCGAAGGCGACGCCGCGGAAGATCAGCGCCAGCACCATGGCGATGATCGGCGCATAGAGGGCAGGCAGGATGATGGCATAGGCCAGCGGGAAGGCCGCCATCAGGCCGCCGCCCCCGAGCACGAGCCAGGTTTCGTTGCCGTCCCAAACCGGCGCGACCGAGTTCATGGCACTGTCGCGCTCCGGTCCCGGGCTGAAGAACGGGAACAGGATGCCGATGCCGAGGTCGAAGCCGTCCATCACCACATAGGCGAAGACTGCGAACGCGATGACGAAGGCCCAGAGAGTGGGGAGATCGAGGAGGGTCGCCATGGGTTACGCCTTTGCGCCGAGGGTGCGGGCCGGGTTGACAGCCGGGGCCGGTGTGATGCCGGCGGTCCGGATCGGATCGCGTCCGGCCTCGGGCCCGGTCTCACCCGCATGCGGCGGCTTGGCCATGAGCTTGAGGATGTATCCGGTGCCGGCGCCGAACACGATGAAATAGACTACGATGAAGGTGAGAAGCGAGGCCGCCACGGCCGGAGCTTCGAGCGGCGAAGCCGAAACGGCTGTCCTGAGCAGGCCGTAGACGGTGAAGGGCTGGCGGCCGACCTCGGTCGTCACCCAGCCGGCGATGACTGCCACGAAGCCTGAAGGTCCCATCAGCAGCGCCAGCCGGTGCAGCAGGCGCCAGTCGTAGAGCCGGCCGCGCCAGCGGGCGAGGAGGCTGAGCGCTCCGAGGCCGAGCATCGCGAATCCCAAGGCCACCATGATGCGGAACGACCAGAACACCACCGGCACGTAGGGCCAGTCGGCACGGTCGATGGTATCGAGTCCGTTCAAGGGTGCGTTCAGGTCATGCTTGAGGATAAGCGAGGAGGCTTTCGGGATCTCGATGGCATGGCGCACCGTGCCGGCTTCCTGGTCGGGAATGCCGAACAGGATCAGGGGCGCGCCCTCGGGATGGCTCTGGAAGTGTCCTTCCATCGCCATGACCTTGGCGGGCTGGTGCTCGAGGGTGTTGAGGCCATGCATGTCGCCGGCCAGGATCTGCAACGGGGCGACGATGGTGATCATGCCCATGGCCATCGAGAACATCACCCGGGCACCCTTGTTGGTGCGCTCGCGCAGGAGATGCCAGGCTCCGACCCCGCCGACCACCAAGGCGGTGGTGAGATAGGCGGCGAACACCGTATGGACGAGGCGATAGGGGAAGGATGGATTGAAGATGATCGCCCACCAATCCTCCGGCACGAATTGCCCGGCTTCGTTGATGGCGTAGCCGACGGGCGTCTGCATCCACGAGTTGGCGGACAGGATCCAGAAGGCCGAGATGAAGGTGCCGACCGCAACCGCGAGCGTGGCGGCGAAGTGCAGCTTGCGGCCGACCCGTCCCATGCCGAACAGCATGATGCCGAGGAAACCCGCCTCCAGGAAGAACGCGGTCATGACCTCATAGGCCATCAACGGACCGATGACCGGTCCGGCCTTATCGGAGAACACGGCCCAGTTGGTGCCGAACTGGTAGGACATGACGATGCCGGAGACCACGCCCATGGCGAAGGCGAGGGCGAAGATCTTGAGCCAGTACTTGAACAGGTTGAGATAGACCTCGCGGCCGGTCCAGAGCCACAGCCCCTCCAGAACGGCGAGATAGCTCGCCAGCCCGATCGAGAAGGATGGGAAGATGAAGTGGAAGGTGACCGTGAACGCGAACTGGAAACGCGCCAGGAGCAGGGCGTCGAACTGGTCGAACATTTTTACTTTTCCTTGGGGTCTTCGCGGCGGCTCTTCTTCGATCCGGGCACGACGAAGAGACGGTCCTTCATCTCGAGGATTTTCTGCACCTTCGAGCCGAGCGTCAGGAGCTGGACGAGGCGCTCGGTATCGAGCCGCTGCACATCGGCGTACCAGCCGGTCAGGAGCTCGAAGAGGTCGTGCATGTCGCGCATGCGCTCCTGGGCGTGGCGCTCTTCGGCGCTCGCCGGCTCCTGCATGAGCACCTCGCGCAGGAGCGTCATGGTCGGGTCGATCTCGCGCTTCTTGCGCTCCTCGACCAGGGTGCGGACGATCTGCCAGATGTCGTCGGGCGTGGCGAAGTAGTCGCGCCGGTCGCCGGGCTTGTGCTGGAGCCGCACGAGGTTCCAGGCCTGCAACTCCTTCAGGCCCATGCTGACGTTGGAGCGGGAGACGCCGAGTCGCTCGACGATGTCCTCGGCGTTCAGCGGCTCCTTGGAGAGGTAAAGCAGGGCGTAAATCTGACCGACGGTGCGGTTGATCCCCCAGCGCGAGCCCATCTCGCCGAAATGCAGCACGAAGGTTTGGACAAGAGGAGGGAGGTTCACGGTGTGTCCTGAAATTTCAGAATTTTCTGAAATATCGGACATCGATTGACGTAAGTCAAGGATCGGCGGGCCCGGACGCTTGCAGCCATCCCCGCCGGGCCGGTGTCATGAGGGGTAAGCCTCGCTGGGTTCTCGGCGGACGCGGCTATCCGGCATCCGGCGGTGGATTGCGGGAAGCCGCCTCGATCCGAGGGCGCAAGGCGTCCAGGTCGTATCCGGCATCCGCAGCCATCCGCAGGATCACATCGGGCGCAAGGTGACGGGCCGAAGCGAGGGCCCACAGGCTGGCGGAGCGGGTGCCGGTCCGGCACAAGGCGAGGGTCGGCCCGGTGCCCGCCGCGAGGGCCTCCTTGAACGCCTCCACCTGCTCGGGCGACATCTGGCCAGGAATGACCGGGATGTGCCGGTAGGCGAGACCCAGGCGATGGGCCGCCGCCGCGAGGGTGTCGCTCGATGGCTGGTCCGGAGCCTCGCCGTCCGGGCGGTTGTTGATGATGGACCGGAAGCCTGCGGCGGCAGCCTGCTGCAGATCCTCCGGACTGAGCTGAGGCGCGACCGAGAGGTTGTCCGTGAGCTTGGCGATTTTCATGGATCGTCTCCTAGAGGTTAGAGAATTGCCGCTGACGTTCTCTGAGCGTCACAGCAGGTTGAGGCTCTTGACCAGCATGTAGATTGCGACGGCGAAGATCAGGCCGGCGAAGACGTTGTTGAGGGCCCCCTTCCTGACCGCGAGCTTCGATGCGAGGCTGGCGCCGAGCAGGCCGCCGAGGATGCCGCCGCCGATGAACAGCCCGGCCAGGGGCCAGTCGACCAGACCCGAGAAGGCGTAGTTCGCCGCTGTGGTCAGGCCGAAGCCGGTCACCGCCACGAGCGAGGAGCCGACCGCGTAGAGGATCGGCATCCCGGTTGCCAGGATCAGCCCCGGCACGATCAGGAAGCCGCCGCCGATGCCGAAGAAGCCTGAAAGGGCGCCGGTCGCGAGGCCGATGCCGACCAGCTTGAAAAAGTTCTCCCGGCCGAGCCGCACGCCGTCGTCCCCCTCGCCGGAGCGCTTGCGCAGCATGAGGGCGCCGACCGCCATCATCAGCACGGCGAAGAGGGCGAGAAGCTTCTGGCCGTCGACCATTTTGCCAATGGTGGAGCCGCCGAAGGCGCCGATGACGCCGGCAACCGTGAAGACCAGGGCGCAGCGCCATTTCACGTTTCTGGCGCGGGCATGGGTGCCGAGATTGACCGCGGCATTGGCCGCCACGGCCACCGCGCTGGTGCCGATCGCCACATGCGGGTTCGTGACTCCCACCAGATAGACCAGCAGCGGCACGGCCAGGATCGAGCCGCCTCCGCCCACGAGCCCGAGCGTGAAGCCGACGAGGGAGCCCGAGGCCAGTCCGAGGGCGCTTTGAAAAAGCGAAAGCGTCATGGGGTCTCCTGAGCCGGACCACGTCGTCCCCCTGCGAAGGGTGGGCAAGGAGCAGCTCCGGTTGGTTTGCTACTTTTAAATTAGAGATTGCTTATTTAGATATATCTTATATATTGTCAATAGCGAACGAGACATCGAGGAGATGGAGATTCAGATCATGTCAGGCCGACCCACCATCCGGGCGTTCTTCGACGAACCCACCAATACGGTGAGCTATCTCGTGGCCGATCCTGCGACTAGGAAAGCAGCGATCATCGATCCGGTCTTTGACTACGATCATAATTCCGGCACGGTCGATACGCGCTCCGTCGAGGCGATGCTCAAGGCTGCCGAGGAGGCGGGTTACGTGGTCGAATGGGTGCTCGAGACACACGCCCATGCCGACCACCTGTCCGGTGCGCCCTACATCAAGGCCAAGACCAGGGCGAAGATCGGCATCGGCGAACACATCACCGAGGTGCAGCGGATCTTCCGGCCGATCTTCAACGCCACCGACCTGGACACCAGCGGCCGCGACTTCGACCATCTGTTCAAGGACGGCGAGCACTTCACGATCGGCGACCTCGACGTGGAAGTGCTGCACACGCCCGGCCATACGCCGGCGGACATCGCCTACAGGATCGAGAACGCAGTGTTCGTCGGCGACACGATGTTCATGCCGGATTACGGCACGGCGCGCGCCGACTTCCCGGGGGGCGATGCGCATAAACTCTATCGCTCGATCCAGCGCCTGCTCGCGCTGCCGCCTGAGACGCGCCTGTTCATGTGCCACGACTACAAGGCGCCGGGTCGCGACATCTATGCCTGGGAAACCACGGTCGCCGATGCGCGGAACAACGTTCACCTGAAAGACGGCGTCACGGAGGACGAGTTCGTGGCGATGCGCCAAGGGCGAGACGCCAAGCTCGCAGCCCCGCGCCTTCTTCTGCCCTCGATCCAGACCAATATCCGGGCCGGTAAATTCCCGCCCGCCGAGGCCAACGGCGTACGCTATCTGATGATCCCGGTGACGCTGAAAGGTGGCGCGGAGGAGGTTGTCTAGAGTATCGGACACGCATGCGACGCCGCGTCCGATGCGTCACGCTTCCGGTTCCGCGCCTCTTACGTAAGACGGGCTCCCGCTTTGGCATGCGATGCCTGCCAATCCGTGCCGGTCCGCCGCACCGGCGTGGGTCGGAAAACATGTTGCAGGGAGGCGAAGATTCGCCTTCTCCGCTGACTAGATCTCACGATGCTCACTGCCGCCTGATCAGACCCGGCCAGAGCGCCTCCTCGAACGATACTGCCGAGGGGGCGCAACCTTGCTGGGTCGATGAGGATCGACGCATATTAGTTCTTCAGGCGATAATCCAAAGGCGGGTTCCGGTCGCCGATCAGAGCCGAGTAGGAGAACGATCCGCCGCGTGCCCGATCGAATTCCGCCTTGGCGTCTGCGACCAGCTTCGGCGACTGGAACAACTCGACGACTGTCGTGGCGAGCGTCTCGGCGGCCAGCCGCGTCCCCTTGTGGCCGATCGACATGCCCCCGGCAGCAACGGCTTGCCAGCTATGCGTCGCCGTGCCCGGCACCCACGTAGCCGTGCCCAGGCCGACCGTCGGCACGACCCAGCTCACGTCTCCGACATCCGTGGAATAGAAGCCCTGCTTTCCGAATGAATAATCCTCGATCTCCGACACCGACGAAAGAGGAGGCTTCGTGCGAAGCGTTTTCTGAAGTTCGGTGGCAAACGCGGTTTCCTCAGGCGTCCATTTGATCGCTCCCGCGGCACGCAGATTGCGATCCATGGCTCTTCCGAGCACGTCGTTCGGGAGCACGGAGTACACGCCGCCCAGGCGCTCGATGGAAGCTTTCGTTCCTGTCCCCAGGGCCGCACCTTCGGCGGTCTTCGTGATCCACTCGAAAACCTCGCCGACCACTCTCGGATCCGGATGACGGACGTAGAGGTAACTCTCGGCGAAATCCGGCACGACGTTCGGTGCCGCTCCGCCATTCGTGGTCACGTAATGGATCCGCGTCTCCTGCGGGACATGTTCACGCATGAGGTTAATCATGTGATGCATGGCCTCGAGACCATCGAGCGCCGAACGCCCGCGCTCCGGCTGCATCGCCGCATGGGCGGATTCGCCCTTGAAGCGGATCTTCGCGCTGACATTGGCGAGCGAGCGCCCCTGCTCGGTCGAGTTCGAGTCCGAGGGGTGCCAGTGCAGGGCGACATCGACATCGTCGAACAGGCCACTGCGGACCATGTAAACCTTGCCCGACCCGCCTTCCTCAGCCGGCGTTCCATACAGGCGGATCTGGCCGTCGACCCGATTGTCCTTCAGCCACTGAGCGACCGCGATGGCTGCCGCGACCGATCCGGCTCCGAACAGATGATGCCCGCAGGCATGGCCGCTGGCGAGGCCTTCCACGGCCTGCTGTTGCGGTGCGGCGGCCTGCGAAAAGCCCGGTAGCGCGTCCATCTCGGCGAGAAGCCCTATGACCGGTCCAGTGTCCGTGCCGTAGCGTGCGACAAAGGCGGTCGGAATCCCGGCGACATTCCGCTCGACCTTGAATCCATGAGCTTCCAGCTCCTTGATCAGCAGGTCTGCGGTTGCCGTTTCCAGGTAGCCCAGTTCGGGATGCTTCCAAATGGTGTCAGCCACATCGTTCATGCGGGGAGCGTAGTTGCTCACGGCGCGAACGACCTGACCGCGTTGCTCGGCCGTCAGCGGTTCGGCGAAAGCCTGCGGCGCGGCGGTCAGTAATAAGGACAAGGCGATCATCCGTAGGCTTCCTGTCATCATCTGGTTCTCCTGTGACCGACGCGGAGTATGGTGCTTGAGGTCCGCCGAATAAAGCAAGATCGAACCCCTGTCGGTGTGGCGGCCCAGGAACACGCTCTCGGTCGCTTCAACCGAGAGGGGGCACATGGGCCGACAACCTGTTCAACTCCGCGAGAATCCGCGGTCAGGAAAAGCTCAGCCGCGCGACATATCCAACGGCGGCTCGACGCCTTCACGAAGCGGGCTCACATACGGGGTTTCCCGCGTTCTCTCTGCAAGGTCCGCCTTGGCGGCGGCGATCAGGGACGGGTCGGTGATCGCGGCCATGCCGGTCGCGGCCATCGCCTTGGCGACATGCACCATCGCCTTGTGCGCCGCCGGCATCTTGCCCTGGGCCACGACCTGCCACGTGTGGAACGGCGTACCGATCGCAACCGTCGGCGCGTGGGCCTGCACGGTGGGAACCACCCAGCTCACGTCGCCGATATCGGTCGAGCCGATCATGGGCTTGCGCGGCGAGTCGAGAGGCGTCAGGAAATCGGCCAGGGGAGCATCGGTCCTCGGCTGGCCGATGGCGCGGTAGACGGATGCGATCTCCTGGTCCGACAGGGTCGCGCGGATCTTGCGGGCGAAGTCACGGTCGGAATCGTCGAACGGCGGCGCTCCGAGCTCTTCCATGGCGTTGTGCAGCGCATGTTCCAGCGGCGTGTTCCCGAGCGTATTCGAGACTGCGCTGACGATGCGCATCTCGACGCTGGTCTCCGTCATGAGCGCGGCTCCCTGGGCGATCTTGTGCACGCGCTCGACGAGGTCGAGCATGCCCTGGAGATCCATGGCGCGGATCGAATAGCGCACGCGGGCGTAAGCCTGCACCACGTTCGGCGCGATGCCGCCCGTGTCGAGCAGGGCGTAATGCACACGGGCATCCGAGGGCATGTGCTCGCGCATGTAGTTCACGCCCACATTCATCAGCTCGACGGCGTCGAGTGCGCTGCGGCCCAGATGGGGCGATGCAGCCGCGTGAGCCGCGCGGCCCCTGAAGGCGAAGTCGGCGCGGGTGTTGGCCAGCGACAAGGCGGGCGCGACCTCCCAGAAGCTGTAGGGATGCCAGGAGATCGCGATATCGGCATCGTCGAAGGCGCCGGCGCGCACCATGAAGGCCTTGGCCGCGCCGCCTTCCTCGGCCGGGCAGCCATAATACCGGACGCGGCCCGGAATGCCTTTCTCCGCAAGCCAGTTCTTCAGAGCGACGGCGGCCAGCATGGCGCCCGATCCCAGGAGATTGTGGCCGCATCCGTGGCCATGGCCGCCGGCCTCGATGGGACGATGCTCCGCGACGCCGGATTCCTGGCTGAGCCCCGGAAGGGCATC
The DNA here is from genome assembly GCF_034627025.1 of Microvirga lotononidis. Taxonomy (NCBI): domain Bacteria; kingdom Pseudomonadati; phylum Pseudomonadota; class Alphaproteobacteria; order Hyphomicrobiales; family Methylobacteriaceae; genus Microvirga; species Microvirga lotononidis. Next base: position 2,428,994 of record NZ_CP141048.1, read on the forward strand.
GTACTCGCCGAGGAATGCGATGACCGGACCGCCGTCGCCGGCTTCGCCGATGACGGCGGTCGGAATGCCCGCGACACCTTCGGTGACGCGAAAGCCTTGGTGGCGCAGTTCCGCGGCATGCTCGGCGGCCGAGCGCACCTCGGTATAGCAGACCTCCGGCATCCCCCAGATGCGGTCGCTCAATTCGATGAGGCGGCTCTTCGCAGCATCCACATGCTGCCAGATCTCGTTTCGGACGTTCATGTCTTGCTCCAGAATCGGGTCGTGAACGGTCGTCGCAGCTCTGCCGCGTTACAATGCGCCCACTTCGGCGGTGATCAACTCGTCAGCCGATGGAATGCGCCCCTCGAACCAGTAAGCGGCGGCCGCGCGAGACATGGCGGCACCGTCATGGCCCACTCCTTCGACGTGGATCAATTTCCAATGGAACGGAAGTCCAAGACGTTCGGCTTCGCGGCGCGCGAAATCGTAGACGAACTGCGCACGCGCATAGCGATGCGGCCCTTGCCGCAGGGCTTCCGCCTGGGCCGGCAGGTTCGGGTCGTCGGTGCTGATATCCTGATCGCCCGCGAAGATGTGCATGGGATAGGCGAACCAGCGAGCCATGCTGGTTTCATCGAGGCCGAGACCGCCGAGCCCTTCAGGGAAGCTGCGCTCCAAAGTCGGCAGGGTGTACCAGCCCGGATTACCTGCGGCGACCGCATCGAACGATCCATGGTCCTGCGTGGCGAGCATCCGGTGCGCGAACTGCCCCCCGGCCGAGTGACCGAAGAGTCGCGCCTTCTGGCGGCGCGTCACGCCGCCCTTCTGCAGGGCCGCGAAGACGCGGGCCGGGACGGCGTAGAGCCACTTCTCGACAGGGCTTGTGCTTCCGTCGCTCCCTATGACCAGACCGTTGTTGTACGATTCCGGGCCTGGAAAAGACGCATCGGAGAAGGTCGGCGCTGCAATCAGGATGCGGTGCTTCTCGGCGGCGGGAATCCAGAAATCCCGATACTCGTCGCCGTTGCGGAGCATGCCGTGCTGGACGATGACGACCGGATCGTCGGGACCATGGCCGGCCGGGCGGTAGAAGTTGACGTCGATCTGCCTGTCGGGGTGATGCGCGTCGACGAAGGGAAGCGTGCTGCGGCCGGTCTCGGGGCTAAGCGTGGTTGTCGTCATGGGGTGTCCGAATTGTGGAGATGGCAGGCTGCGCTGCGTCCCGGAGCGATCTCCTTCAGGACCGGGCGAACGTCACGGCATTTCGCCATCGCGTGCTCGCAGCGAGGGTGGAACGGGCAGCCGCTGGGCGGTGCCAGGGGAGAGGGCAGCTCGCCTTTGAGCGGCTGGAAGGCGCGCTTGCGCCGCTCCGTGGAAGGGCTCGCCGCGATGAGTGCCGCGCTGTAGGGATGGGCCGGTTGGGCGAAGACGGCGGAAGCCGGCCCGATCTCCACTATGCGCCCGAGATACATGATCGCGACCCGGTCGCTGATGTGGCGCACGACTCCCAGGTCGTGGCTGACGAACAGATAGGTCAGCCCGTGCTTCTCGCGGATATCCATGAACAGGTTGATGACCTGCGCCTGGATCGAGACGTCGAGCGCGGAGACCGGCTCGTCGCAGACCAGGAAGCCGGGCTTCACCGCGAGCGCGCGGGCGATGCCGATGCGCTGGCGCTGGCCTCCGGAGAACTGATGCGGATAGCGGTTGCGGTAGGCGACATCGAGGCCGACTTCGGTCAAGGCCTTGTCGACGGCCGCGTCGATCTCGCTCTTCGGCAGAAGCCCATGAACCCGCAGTGCCTCTCCGACGATGTTGCGCACCTGCATGCGCGGATTGAGCGAGGCATAGGGATCCTGGAACACCATCTGGACCTTGAGGAGATAGTCCAGCCGGTCCTTGCCGCGCAGTTCGGCAACGCGACGTCCCTCGTAAACGATGTCTCCGGCGCTGGGCTTGGTGATGCCGGTCGCGGCCCGTGCCAGCGTGGACTTGCCGCAACCGGATTCGCCGACGAGGCCGAGAACCTCGCCCCGCGTCACGGTGAGGTCGACGCCGTCGACCGCTTTCAGCACGGGCGGCGGCGGAAGGTTTCCGGTCGCGGCCAGAATGCGCTGCGCGAGCGTCGCCTTGCCGCGGAAGTATTTCTTGACGCCGCGCAGCTCGAAGAAGGGTTCGGTCATAGGGCGGAGCCTTCGGGCACGGGGTTGTGGCAGCGATAGCTCTGCCCGTTGCTCATGACCTGCGACGGAGGATCGATCTGCGCGCAGACCGGCAGGGCGCGCTCGCATCGCGGACGGAATGGGCATCCGCTCGGGCGCGCGTCAATGCTGGGCGCCGCTCCATTGATCTGCCTCAGCCGCTCGCCGGGAGCAACCGTCGCGGCCGAGGAGCCGAGCAGGCCGAGCGTGTAGGGATGGCGGGGACGGTCGAGAACGTCGTCGACGGTTCCCGTCTCGACGATCCGCCCCGCATACATGACGGCGACCCGGTCGGCGAGCTCGGCGACGACGGCGAGGTCGTGTGTGATCCAGAGCACCGCCGTGCCGGTCTCGCGGCTGAGCTTCTGGACCTCGAACAGGATCTGGCTTTGAATCGTGACGTCGAGCGCCGTCGTCGGCTCGTCGGCGATGATCAGGTCGGGGCCGTTCAGGAGGGCCGTCGCGATCGCCACACGCTGGCGCATGCCGCCGGAGAATTCGTGCGGATACTGCTTCAGGCGCGCGTCCGGAGACGAGATGCCGACCCGGGACAGGGCTCGCGACGCCTCCGCCAGGGCGTCATGCATGCTGCAGGACCGGTGCTCCAGGATGGCCTCGCACATCTGCTCGCCGATGGTGAGGACCGGGTTGAGGGTCATCAACGGATCCTGAAAGATCATCGCGATGCGGTCGCCGCGCAGATGGCGCAAGCGCTCGTCGGATGCACGGCGCAAATCTTCCCCCTTGAACAGGACGTCGCCGGCAACGATCTCGCCGGGAGCGTCGATCAGCTGGACCAGGGAGAAACCGGTCACCGACTTTCCCGAGCCGGACTCGCCGACGAGGCCCACGATCTCGCCCGGCCGCACGACCAGGTCGACACCGTCGACGGCGGGCCACGCGCCGGCGAGATCGTGGAAGACGGTCCGCAGGCCGCGAACTTCGAGCAGCGGGGAGGTCATTGGCCCCTCACATTGAAGCTTCGGCGCAGGCGCTCGCCCACGAGATTGAGCGACATGATCAGCAATACGAGGGCGATGCCCGGGAAGGCCGCGATCCAGTATTCGCCCGAGAGCAGGAACTCGAACCCATTGGCGATCAGGAGCCCGAGGGAAGGCTGCGTCACCGGAACGCCGACACCGAGGAAGGACAGGGTGGCTTCCAGCGTGATCGCGTTCGCGATGCTGATCGTCGAGACGACGAGAACGGAGCTGATGGAGTTCGGCAGGAGATGCGCCAGCATGATGTGGCGCGTCGGCAGGCCGAAATTGACCGCTGCCTCGATATATTCCTTACGCCGCTCGACAAGGGCCGCGGCGCGCATCAGGCGGGCATATTGCGCCCATTGCACCAGGATGATGGCGATGATCACCTTGTCGACGCCGCGCCCGATGGACGCGAGAAGCACGAGGGCGATCAGGATCGACGGGAAGCCGAGCATGAAGTCGACGACGCGCATGATCGCCGCATCGATGGCTCCGCCGAATTGGGCCGCGACGAGCCCGGCGAGGACTCCGATGGCGAGCGCGCCCGCGGTGGATGCCAGGCCGACCAGCAGGCTGGTCCGGAGGCCGTACAGGATGGCGCTGAGCATGTCGCGGCCCTGCGCGTCGGTGCCGAGCCAGTAGGTGATGCCGGTCATGCCCTGCGCGCCGGGCTCCAGGCGGTTGTCCATCACGCTCAGCGATGCGAGGTCGTGCGGGTTCTGCGGCGCGATGAAGGGCGCGAGCAGCGCGAGCAGCAGGAGGATCCCGAGCAGGACGATTGCGCCGCGTGTCGTCGGGCGGCTTTTGATCCGGCGCAGGACCTTGTGGCGCAACACCGTATCGGCGTCGGCCGCTACCATTCTCGAAGCGGTCATGCCATTTCTCCCGTCAGCTTCACGCGGGGATCGAGCGCCGCGTAGAGGATGTCGACGAGGAAGTTCACGGCGACGAAAAGCAGCGTTGCGAGCATCACGTAGGCGACCACGACGGGACGGTCGAGCTGATAGATGCTGTCGATGAGGAGCTTGCCCATGCCCGGCCATGCGAACACGGTCTCGGTGATGGTCGAGAAGGCCACGAGGCTGCCGAATTCCATGCCGGCGACGGTCACGACCGGGATCAGGATGTTTCGCAGCACGTGCCGCCCGACGATGCGCTTGCTGCGCACACCCTTGGCACGGGCATATTTGACGTAGTCCTGCGTCATCGCCTCCGTGGTCCCCGCCGCCACGAGGCGGATCATCAGGGCCATGTTGGGAATGGCGAGGTTCAGGGCCGGCAAGGCGAGATGTTTCCACCCGTCGAGCGTCAGCAGGCTCGTGGGAAATCCGAACACGGAAACCGTCTCTCCGCGTCCTGCCGTGGGCAGCCATCCGAGGAACACGCTGAAGAGCAGGATGAGCATCATGCCCTTCCAGAAGCTCGGAAGGGAGAAGCCCAGGATCGTCCCGGCCATGATGGCGCGGCTGGGACGGCTCTCGGGGTTGAGGCCGGCCAGGAGACCAAGCGGAACGCCGATGGCGGCCGCAAAGCTCATGGCGAGGAGAACGAGTTCGAAGGTGGCCGGCAACCGCGCCAGGATGAGGTCGACCGCTGGAACACCGTGGACGAAGGAATATCCGAGGTCGCCTTTCAGAGCCTTGCCCAGGAAGGCGAGATATTGCTGCCAGACTGGCAGATCGAGTCCCAGGCGCTGGATCATCGCCGTGCGTTCGGCGGCGCTGACCTGCGGAGGGACCAGAAGTTCGATCGGGTCTCCGATGCCGTAGACGGCGAGGAAGACCACGACGGAAACCGCGAGCAGAACCAGGACGCTCTGGATCAGACGTTGCAGGATGTAGGCCGTCATGTGACGCGTTCCGATCTGCTCGCGGCTTCGTTCATGGCTTGCTTACTTCGCGGGCTTGACCTGCATGGCCATCGTGAACTGGTCCGCGCGGCCGGTATACTTCAGGTTCGCCTTGTAGGCCCAGATCGTGCTCTCGAAATGCAGCGGAATGAACGCGCCGCCTTCGATGACCTTCACGCCCGCCTGCTTGAGAATCTCCGCACGCTTGGCGTCATCCAGGGTGGTGATCGCCGTGCGGATCAGCTTGTCGAATTCCGGATCGGCATAGCCGCCGTAGTTCGAGCCTCCGATGGTCTTCGCTTCATCCGGCGTTGCGGCCCACTGCTTCAGGAAGGACGAGGCCTCGCCGCTCGTGGAGCCCCAGCCGCCGAGAGCCACGCTGAATTCCTTCTTGGCGCGACGCGGGAAGTAGATGGCGCGGGCCATGGCGTCCACTTCGGAGCGGATGCCGACCTGCGTCAGGTACTGGGCGACGGCCTGCGTGATCTGGCTGTCGTTGATGTAGCGGTCGTTGGTCGTCGAGAGCGTGATCTGGAAGCCATTGGGATAGCCGGCCTCGGCCAGGAGCTTCTTCGCCGCAGCCGGATCGTAGGCGAGCTTCGGCGGGTTCTCCAGCGCGCCGAACATGCCGTTGGGCAGGAACTGATAGGCCGGCTCGGCGGCGCCGTCCATGATGCGCTTGATGATGGCGTCACGGTCGATGGCAAGCGACATCGCCTTGCGCACCTTCGGATCCTTCAACGGGTTCTTGCCGTTCTCGGCCTTCACGAGCGGGCTCGGCTCGCGCTCCACGTCGAGCTGGAAGTAGATGACGCGGGTCGAGGGCGTGATGACATGGCCGAAGCGCTTGTCGTCCTTGATGCGGGCCACGTCGCGCGCAGCCGGGTTCTCGATCACGTCGTAGTCGCCGGCAAGCAGGCCTGCGAGGCGCGGACCGGCATTGGGGACCGGCACGAACGTCACGTTGGCCCAAGGCTCCGCCGGGCCCCAGTATTTGTCGTTGCGTTCGAGTTCGACACTCGTCCCCTTCGTGTAGCTCTTGAACTTGTAGGGGCCTGTGCCGATGGCGAGCTTGCCGTCGTTGAAGTCGCCGACGACGGGCCACGGTCCGGTGACGCCGCAGTTCTTGGCGACGTCGAAAGCCAGCTTGTCATGCGGAAGAATCGACGAGCTCAGGATGGCGATGCTCGAAAGGAAATTCGGCAGCAGCGGGTCCGGCGCCTTCGTGGTGATGACGATGGTCTGCGGATCGGGCGCCTCGACGGCCGTGAAGTTGCCCGTGATGTCGGCAAACGAGCCTGCGATCGCCGTCTCGTTCTTCAGGGTGCGGCAGAAGCTGAAGATCACGTCGTCAGCGGTGAAAGGCTTGCCGTTGGAGAAGGTCACGCCTTGACGGAGCTTGAAGGTCCAGCGGTTCTGGCCGTCGTTCTCCCAGGACGTCGCAAGGCTGGGCAGAACTTTCTGCTGCTCGTCCTGCTTGGTCAATCCGTCGAAGATATGAGCCGCGAGGGCGTTGTTCGGCGTCAGATCGTGATAGTGTGGGTCGATCGCGGTCGGCTCCGAGCTGAGTGCGATCTTGAGCGACTGAGCCCATGCGGGAGCACTGAGCAGACAGGTGCTGGCGACGAAGGCGAATACTAGTGGACGGCGCATTGAATCTCTCTCCGGTTCCCTTGGTGGCTGCCTTTTGACAGATTTATTTTCTCAGATTAAAAATCATGAAAATTTTATGACGTCAACCAGTCTGGAGCCCGCGTGTCTCAAGTCTTGAAGCCGACGACGGATCTGGCTCACCGAATCGCGGTCGTTTACGCCTCGCTCAGCGAAGCGCACCGGCGCGCGGCGGACTTCGTGCTTCAGAACCCCCTCGAGACGGCGACGATGACGATCGAGGGTTTCGCAGAGCGCAGCGGCGCCTCCACGGCGACGGTGACGCGCTTCGTTCGCGCGCTCAATTATGCCGGCTACAGCGAATTCCGGGCGGCGTTGTCGGAGGCGCTCCGCCTCGCCATGGCGCCCGTCGACAGTTTCGCCGATGCCCACAGCACGAAAAGCTCCGCCTTCGCGACCTTCGTGACGGCGCTCAAGGATCAGGCGGCCAATCTGGACGAGACCCTCGCGGCCGTCGACGAGGAAACCTGCACCCGGGCCATGGACGTGCTGCTCCGCGCCCGCCGCATCTTCATCGTCGGATCCGGCGCGAGCCACCATGTGGCGGCCCATCTCGACGAGGGGCTGACGCTCTATCTCGACGCGAACGTGATCTTCGCGTCGTCCCGTGGGGGCGCTGAAAAAGCCGTCAGGCACCTGATGAACGTGGGGGAGGACGATCTCGTGCTCGCCATCTCGCTTCCACGTTATTCACGGGGAACCGTCGATCTGGCGAAACTCGCCAAGAACCGCGGGGCGACGGTCATGGCCCTGACGGACGGACCGAGTTCTCCGCTCGTCCCCATCGCGGACATCACCCTGTTCGCTCCGGCGAGGAATAGGCTGCTGCCGAATTCGCCGACCGCCGCCTTCGCGCTTGCCGATGCGATCGTGGCCGCGGTGGCCCGCGAGCGGCCCGATGCCGTCGAGGCTCTGAAGGAACTCAGCGAGAATCTTCTCTGGACGTTCTATCAGTAACGAGCCGTTCTATTCCGGCGAGGATCGCGCCTGCTCCAGACTCTGCCTTGCGAGCGCAAGTGCATCCTGGAGCACGGCCACGTCGCCGATATGATTGGCGAGGATCAGCACGAGGGACGAATTGAGCGCGGCGCTCTGTTCGTCCGACAATCCGCGATGCGCCTCGATCAGGGCCCGGTAGGCGCGATCGGGATCGGGAAAGCGGCTTTCGGTGACCAGGACGCTCATGCGTGTTCTCCGTCGAGACCTTTGAGGCGGCGGGAGGCGCGCTCGATCGCTTCCGGTGTCGTGTGGCGCCAGCGCGCCGCGAGGTGCTGATCCGGGCGGATCAGGTAGGTGCTGCCGGGCGTCGCGTCGAAACGCCGGGCGAAGAACCCGTCCTGGTCGATCAGGTCATGTCCGATGACAAGAACGCGCCGGCCGGCGGGCGGCGTGCCGCCGTTGGGCACATGGATGAGCGTCTCCTCACCGTCCAGCGCTTCGAGCAGCCAGACGGTCTGATCGTGGCCATTGCGCATGGGAGCATCGGGCAACGGCGCGCCGAGGCGGACGGAGCCCGACCATTCATCCGCATCCGGCGTCGACAGAGGCGTCTCATAGGTCGACGGCATGGACAGTCTGCCGGAATTCACCATGCGCTTGGCGAAGGGCGCGTGGCGCGCGAGAGCGAGCACCGCATCGCGGAAGCGCAGTTCCTGGGCGGAGCGCGGCGCGATGAAATCCGTCGAGCGGGTGGAATGGCCGATATTCTCGTCGGCGGCGGCTGAGCGTTCGGCATCGTAGGTCTCGATCAGGCTCTCCGGCGCTTCGCCCCGGATTACGAGTGCGAGCTTCCAGGCGAGGTTCTCCGCGTCCTGGATGCCGGAATTGGCGCCGCGCGCGCCGAAGGGTGAGACCTGATGGGCGGCGTCGCCGGCGAAGACCACGCGGCCATGCGCGAAGCGCTCCAGGCGCCGACACTGGAACGTGTAGACCGATACCCATTCGAGCGTGAACGCGTCATGCCCCAGCATCTGGCGGATGCGCGGGATCACGCGCTCAGGCGCCTGCTCGGCCTTCGCGTCGGCATCGGGGCCGAGCTGCAGGTCGATGCGCCAGACGTCGTCCGGCTGCTTGTGGAGGAGGGCGGAACGGCCGTCGTGGAAGGGCGGATCGAACCAGAACCAGCGCTCGGGCGGGAAATCGCCCTTCATCTTCACATCGGCGATCAGAAAACGATCCTCGAAGACCTCGCCTCTGAAATCGAGCCCGAGCATTCCGCGCAAGGCGGAGCGCGCGCCGTCGGCCGCCACCACCCAATCGGCATCGAGATCGTAAGAGCCCTCGGGCGTCTCGACGGTGAGCGTCACGCCGTCGTTCCGGCGCTTGAGGCCGATGACCTTGTTACGCCAGCGGATGTCGAGATGCGGCAGTTCGGCGGCGCGCTCCACGAGCGCGTGTTCGAGATAATATTGCTGCAGGTTGATGAAGGCCGGCATCTTGTGCCCGTCCTCGGGCAGAAGATCGAAGGCGTAGAGCTGATCGTCGCGCTGGAACACCTTGCCGAGCTTCCAGGTCACGCCCTTCTCGAGGCAGGGCTTAGCGACGCCGAGCCGGTCGAGGATCTCGAGGGTGCGCTTGGCATAGCAGATGCCGCGCGAGCCTTCACCGATCCGATCCGCATCGTCGAGGAGTACGACCGAGACGCCGCGCTGCGCCAGATCGATGGCGGTGCAAAGACCGACGGGACCCGCGCCGACGACGATCACGGGATGCCGGGCGGGAGAGGGGCGATCCTGGTCGGCGCAGCGGCGGTAGCCGAACTGGTAGAGAATCTTGCGGGTGTTCATGGCGTGGCCTTTGCATCGACGGCCACGCGGGTGCGGTCGCCGATCATGGCGGAATGGGTTTGGCCCGTGGCCGTAGCACGGAGAGGACGGATCAAGGCATAAGCCTTTCGGCCATGACGTTTCTCCCTGTCGTTCCGCGCAATCCACACCATCGGTCTTCTGCCGCCGACGGCTGTTTGCGCTGCTGACGGACAGGGTCAGTCTCGAGATTGTAACCGTCAAGATCGCCGGGACGGGGCAGGGCTCAGCGCAGGTTGAAGCGGAGCGGCACGGTGAAGGTCGATTGCGGAATGAAGTCCGGGATCGGCGGCAGGGAGGATCCGGGGCTCGCCGCGGCAAGCGCAGCCTGATCGAGCGCCGGGTGCCCCGCGCTCCGGACGAGCGATGCGCCGACGATGCGGCCCGACCGGTCCATGGTGAAGCGCACGGTGGCAATGCCCGTGACGCCCTGGCTGCGCGCGACGTCCGGATAGCGCAGGCGATTGCGCAGCGACGCCACGAGGCTCGTCAGATAGCGATTGCGCGCGGTCGGATCGGCCGAGGCCGCTTGTCCGCCCATGTTCTCACGGGAAGCCGAGGCCTGTCCCTGGCGCTCGTCGGACGGACGCGGTCTCGGTTCCGCAACGGCCCGGCGTGGAGGGGGCTTGCGCTCCACCGGCTTCGGTGGCGGCTTCTTCTCAGGCTTGGGCGCAGGCTTCTCTTCGAGAGGCTTGGCGACCACCGCCTCGGGCGGCGGAAGGATGACGGCTTCCGTCGGGACAATTTCCTGTTCGAGCGGAACCGCTTCGACAGGCGCTGCTTCGGTCACGTCCTGAGGCTGGGCCTCGATGATCTCTTCGGGCGGCTGCTCTGCGATGGTTTCCGATTCCATCGGCGGCGATTCCGTTTCGACGGGCGATACCTCCTGGGATTGCTCCAGCGACGGCGCCACCGATACGAGCTCCTCCATGGCAGGAGCGAGGTCGATGGTGATCTCCTGCTCGCCGGGCGCTTCGGCCTTGTCGGACGGCCAGAACGTCACGGCCGTCAGCACGGTGCCATGCAGGAGCAGCGCCGTGGCGAAGGCGATACCGAGCCGGCTCGGTTCCTGGGGCGATCTCATGCTTTGAACGGACATCGGAGGGGTTCAGGATCTATGGCGTCGCCGGTCCGCCCGGGGCCTGCGCGACCAGGGAGACGCGGCTGAATCCCGCCGCGTTGATCTGCCCCATGATCTCGATGATGCGGCCATAGGGAACGGCCCTGTCGCCTCGCACGAGCACGACCTGGCCCGGCTCGATGCTCGCAAGCGCCCGCAGGCGCGGCATCATGGTCTCGGGCGCCAGCGGCTCCTTGTCGAGGAAGGCTTGCCCCTGCGCATCTATGGTGACCACGACCGGCTGCTTCGGCTGCGCGACTTTCGGCGCGGCCGTCTTCGGCAACTGCACGGGTATGCCCACAGTCATGAGGGGCGCGGCCACCATGAAGATGATGAGCAGGACGAGCATCACGTCTACGAGCGGCGTGACGTTGATCTCCGACAGGGGAGCGGTTCCGAACTCGTCCTCCGTGTCCTGCGCCCGGATGGGTCCCATGCCCATTATTCCGCCGCCTCGGCACGAACGTGGAGCTTGCGGTCACGCGCCAAGCGGTCGCCGAGCGCCGTGATGCCGGCCGCGAAGGATTGCTGCAGGCGGCCGAGATCGGTCGTGAGCTTGTTGTAGGCGATCACGGCCGGAATGGCAGCGACGAGCCCGATGGCGGTGGCGAACAGCGCTTCCGCGATTCCGGGAGCCACGACGGACAGGCTCGTGTCCTGGCTCGCCGCGATGGCCGAGAACGAGTTCATGATGCCCCAGACCGTGCCGAACAACCCGATGAAGGGCGCGGCCGAACCGATGGTGGCCAGGAACGGCAGGCCGACCTGGAGCCGGCGCATGTCGGCGGAGAGCGCCGCCCGCATGGCGCGCTCAATGCGCTCTCGCCGCTCGGCGCGGCTCTCGGACGCGTCCTGGTCGCGCCATGCCTCGTGGCCCGCCGTGACGATCCGGCCCGTTGCGCCGGCCATCTGCGGGGAGAGCCTGTCGCCCGAGCGCGCCGCGGCTTCGAAGGCGCGGGCCTGGCGGCGGAGTTTGCCGAGGCGCAGGAGCTTCTCGAACACGATGGTCCAGCAGCCGAGCGAAGCGAGGACGAGCAGGATCATCACGCTCTTGACGATCGGGTCGGCCTGCAGGAACAGCCCGAGAAAGGACATGTCGTGCGCGGCCGCGGGCATGATCTCGTTCATGATCACAATCTCACTTCACGAAGGACACGGAATCGACCTTCGAGGCCGTCTCGATGGCGGACAGGCACTCCTCCCGCGCGGCGCTCGCGCCGTCGCAGGTCAGGACGTCGTTGAGGAGGACGCGCCCGACGCGCGGGCAGGCCAGCCCGGGAAAATCGAACAGCTTGATCAGGGTCTTGCGGCGGGGCACCGGACCGACTTCCACGGCGAGCCTCTTGGCCGCAATGCCGTCGGTGTCCAGAGCGAACAGATCGAGCTTCAGGGACTTCCAGCTCTCGCCCTTCTGGTTGTCGATGAGAAAATAAGTCCGGCAGCTTTCGCCTGCGGCCTCGATCCTGTTCAACTCGATGCGGAGAGGACTCGAGGCATTGTCCTGGGCGAGAGCCGTTCCGCTGAAAGGCAGGAACAGGGCCAGACAGGCGAGGATGCTGCCGGATGCATATCCGGGATCATTCCAGGTGCTCGTGCCCATGAACGCGTTCTCCTTCACATCGGCGGATCAGTTGGCGCCTGAGGGCCGGGAGCTTTCCCGGGGCGGCCGATGAAGTATCGGAAAGAACGTAAGTCGATCAAGGGGTTAGGAGAAGATCAGAGGCGTTCTAAAAGACCCGCTACGGCCTTGAGATCGGGATGGAATTCGCTTCCTTAAAAGAGCTTCAAAGTAATTTTTCCTGGCTCCGACCGCGATCTTGCCGGTTGAAAGGCCATGAGCATCGAGCGGATTTCACGAAAATACCATGATGCGTGAGGAAGAGTGGCCGTGCTTCTTACCTGGGAGATTCCGCTTGAGCTACGACGGTCACGACAAGCCATTTCCGTCTTGGTACCCTTACGCGTTCGTCGGTGCGATGGCGGTGCTTGGAGCGGCCTATTACGTGTTCGGGTGAGAGCAGGGGCGATCATCGCTGCATCCTGCATCCCAAAGCGAGCGAGGCGGTACATCCGCGCCCCGGTCGCTTTTGGGAGAGAGCCTGTCCGCATGGCGGATCGGCATACGCACTATGCGGGTCTTATGGTTAACAAGCCGTTAACGTATTGGCGCGATCACATGGTCGCGCCGACCTGCCAGGGAACGAATTCGAGGTCGCCGTAGCCGAGTTCCTCCGATTTCGTGTGCTCGCCGGACGCGACGCGCAGGAGGATGTCGAAGATCTCCCGGCCCTTGTCCTCGAGGGAGATGCCGTCGAGGATGTCGCCGCAGTTGATGTCCATGTCGTCCAGCATGCGGCGATAGATGTCGGAATTCGTCGCGAGTTTCAGGCTCGGCACCGGCTTGCAGCCGAAGGCCGAGCCGCGTCCCGTCGTGAACGCGATCAGGTTCGCGCCGCCCGCCACCTGGCCGGTCGCCGCGACGGGATCGTAGCCCGGCGTATCCATGTAGACGAAGCCGTGCTCTTTCACGGGCTCTGCATATTCGTAGACGGCGCGAAGCGTGGAGCGCCCGCCCTTTGCGGCCGCGCCCAAAGACTTCTCGAGGATCGTCGTCAATCCGCCCGCCTTGTTGCCGGGTGAGGGATTGTTGTTCATCTCGCCGCCGTTGCGGGCGGTGTAATCCTCCCACCAATGGATCCGCGAGATGAGCTTCTCGCCGATCTCCCGCGTGGCGGCGCGCCGGGTGAGCAGGTGTTCGGCCCCGTAGATCTCAGGAGTCTCGGACAGGATCGACGTTCCGCCGTGGCGCACCAGCAGATCGGACGCGACGCCGAGGGCCGGATTGGCCGTCAGGGCGGAATAGCCGTCGGAGCCGCCGCACTGGAGCGCGAGCACCAGCTCCGATGCGGGGCGCGTCTCGCGCCGCGCTTTGGCGGCGATGGGCAGCATGTCCTTCACCGCATCGACGATGGCCTGCACGGTGCGCCGCGTGCCGCCCGTTTCCTGGATCGTGAGGGTGCGGAAGGTGTCGCTTTCGGTCAGGCCGTATTCCTGCTTCATGCGGCCGATCTGAAATACCTCGCAGCCGAGCCCGACCATGATCACGCCGGCGAAGTTCGGGTGGCTGGCGTAGCCCCATTGCGTCCGGCGGAGGATATCGAACCCTTCGCCGTAGGCCGCGTGCCCGCAGCCGGTGCCGTGAACGATGGCCACGATGCCGTCGATCCCCGGGTAGTCGCGCAAGAGGCCGGAGCGCTCCACCTCCGCGGCGGCGAAACGCGCGACGGAAGCCGAGCAATTCACCGAGGTCAGGATCCCGATGTAGTTGCGCGTGCCCGTCTTGCCCGAGGCGCGGCGGTAGCCCTGGAAGGTGCCGCGCAGGTCGGGCGCAATGAGGTCGTCCTCCCGCGCCTCGACGCCGAAGGCGTAGTCGCGCTCGAAATCGTGCAGGCCGACATTGTGCTCGTGCACCCATTCGCCCGGCGCGATATGGGTCTTGGCGAAGCCGATGATCTGGCCGAACTTCCGGATCGGTTCGCCCTCGCGGATCGCTTCCGCGGCCATCTTGTGGCCTTTCAGGATGCGCTCGCGGGCCGTCAGACCCGCCGCGTCCGCGCCCTGGTTCACGAGGTCGATGGCGATGACCACGTTGTCATCGGGAGAGAGGCGGATGGTGCGGGGCGTGCTCATGAATGTCTCTTCTATAGGCGTATGTGATGTTGGGGCGGTCCGTCACCGCCCCAGTCCCATCTTCTGCGGGAGCCAGAGAGTCAGTTCCGGAATATAGGTGATCGCGATGAGCGCCAGCATCAAGGGTACGAGCCAGGGAAGGATCGCCACAGTAGTGCGCTCGACGGACAGCTTGGACACCCGTGCCAGAACGAAGAGGACCATGCCGAGGGGCGGGTGAAGCAGCCCGATCATCAGGTTGAGCGTCATGATGAGCCCGAAATGGATCGGGTCGATGCCGAGCTTGAGCACGATCGGCAGCAGGATCGGCACCAGGATGGTGATGGCCGCGATGGTGTCGATGAAGCAGCCGACGAACAGGATCAGGATGTTGGCGAGAAGCAGGAACACCCATTTGTTCTGCGTGAATCCGAGGATCGCGTCGGAGAGGATCTGGGCCGCCTGGCTGACCGTCAGAAGCCATGCGAAGATCGACGCCGCGGTCACGATGAAGAGAACCGAGGCGGTCGTCTCGATGGTGTCGAAGGTCGCCTTGGCGAGACTCCTGAAGGTCATGGAGCGATAGCGGACGAGGCCGAGGAACAGCGACCAGATGACCGCCGCGACAGCCGCCTCGGTGGGCGTGAAGAGGCCCAGCGTCATGCCGCCGATCAGGATCACGGGCGCCATCAGGGCCATCACGGCCGAGAAGTCGTAGTACCAGTCGAGGGCGAGAAGCACGGCCAGCGCGATGCCGATGGAAACGTTCGATGAAAGCCCCGCCTGCATCATCAGCCATACCGCGACGGGGAACATCAGGACGATGACGACCTCGACGCTCGCATTGCCAAGCTGGCGCCACGAGAAGGGCGTGTCCGCTCCCCAGCCGTTCTTGTAGGCGAAATAGGCCACCGTCGCCATCATCAGCAGCGTCATGACGATGCCGGGGATCAGTCCGCCCAGGAAGAGCGCGCCGATGGAGACGTTCGCCATCATCCCGTAGATGACGAAGGGCAGGGAGGGCGGAATGATCGGCCCGAGGGTCGCGGAAGCAGCCGTCACGCCGACAGAGAACTCCGTCGAGTAGCCATGGTCCTTCATGGCCTTGATCTCGATGGTTCCGAGGCCGGCCGCGTCCGCGATGGCGGTGCCGGACATGCCTGAGAAAATCACCGAGCCGATGATGTTCACCTGTCCGAGGCCGCCTTTCATCCAGCCGACGAGGGCAACGGCAAAGGAGTAGATGCGGCCGGTGACGCCGGCGATGTTCATGAGGTTGCCGGCGAGAATGAAGAAGGGGACGGCGAGAAGCGGAAAGCTCTCGACGCCCGCGATCATGCGCTGCGCCACGATGACGTCGGGAACGGTCCCGGTGGCGAGGATGTAGAGCAGGGACGCAACGGCCATCGAGATGCCCACCGGCAGCCCGAGGATCATCAGTATAAGGAAGGAGCCGATCAGGATGAGCATCAGGTTTCCGCCACTAAAGGTGCATCGAAAGCTTCGGGCCGCTCGAGGATGGAAAAGCCGCGGCGCCAGTTGGCGACGGCGACCTGAACGGAGCGGAAGCACATGAGGATGAAGCCGATGAAGACAAAGGCGTAGCTGAGGTTCTTCGGCAGGGCGACGGTGGTCATCTGCTCGTCGCCGACGATGCTCATGAAACGCCAGATGAGGAGAGCCCCGTAAGCGAAGAAGGCGACACGGATGAGGTCGATCCCCGTCGCCAGCACGCGGGCCGGTCCGGACGGAAGATAACGATAGAGGAAGTCGACCTGGATGTGGCGGTTCAGGCGCACGCACATGGCCGATCCGACGAAGACCAGGGCCACGTTGAGATTGGTGGCAATCTCCTCCGTCCAGGCGAAGGAATCGTTCAGAACGTAACGGGTGAAGAATTGAACGAAGACGGCGAGCGCCATCGCCCAGAACAGGGCCAGGGCCAGCCAATCCTCGAAGGCATAGTCTGAGAGATCGACCGGCGCGTTCTCGCTCTCGTCGAAGGTCTGCGCCAGTTCCTCGGCGCTGACCTGGGTGTGGATCTCAGTCTTCATGGTTCGTCGAGCCTCTCAAGCCTGGAGCAATTCCCTCGCGACGGACAACAGGGAAAGGCGGGCCGCCGGAGGCGGCCCTTGCCACTCAAAGACCTTCCGATTTCAAGGCCTGGATCTTGTCGTAATCCGCCTTGCGATAGCCCAGGGATTCCAGGGTGACGCTCTTCATCACCGCATCCTTGAACTCGTCCTTGTTGACCTCCGTGATCGTCAGGCCCTTCTGCTTGAAGGTTTCGAGCAGTTCCTTCTCCTTCGCCTGGATCTCTCCCGAGGCCCGGATCGCGGCTTCCTGGGCGACGTCGGTGAAGATCTTCTTGTCTTCATCCGAGAGCTTGGCCCAGAGCTGCTTGGAGATGATCGTCGCCAGGTGATCGACGATGTGGCCGGTGAGCACGATATTCTTCTGAACCTCGAAGAACTTCTTGGCTTCGATGGTGGTGAGCGGGTTCTCCTGCGCGTCGACGGTGCCGTTCTGAAGCGCCAGATAAACCTCCGCGAAGGCGATCGGCGAGGTGTTCGCGCCGCAGGAGCGCGGCATGGCCAGATAGGCCGGGGCGTCGGGCACGCGGATCTTGAGGCCCTTCATCTCGGCGCAGGTCTTGAACGGCTTGTTCGTGGAGCTGTGGCGCACGCCATAATAGGTGAGGGCGACCATGTGGTTCCCGGTCTTTTCCGCGTAACCCGCGCTGAGCTCCTTGAACACGTCGCTCTTCGCGAAGGCGAGCAGATGGCCGGAATCGCGGAAGATGTAGGGATAGTAGCCGATGCCGATGGGCGGATAGCTGCGCGCGGCGAAGCTCGGGCCGGAGATGATCATGTCGACCGTGCCGAGCGACAGGCCCTGGTTGATGTCGCTCTCCTTGCCGAGCTGGGAGGCCGGATAGACGTCGATCTGGTAGCGGTTGTTGGTGCGCTTCGCGATTTCCTGGGCGGCCCAGACGGATTGGGTATGGAAGGGTTCCGAGGTCTCGTAGACATGGGCCCATTTCAGCTTCGTCTGGGCACTGGCCGGCAGGGCGGGCAGGATGGCTGTCGCAGCGGCAACTAGGCCCAAAGCTAGGCGGCGGGTTAGAAATGGCATAGGCGTTCCTCCGGAAAGCCGGCTCTGCGGCCGGTTGACGAGTGGTCACGAGCGGTTCCGCCCGTGCGAGGGACCCGACAAGCTGATGGCGTGGGCCCATCGGTTCGGCTAACATGTTAGGCAAATGGACGCGCTGGACAAGAGAAAAAGATACGATTTCCTCGGTCCTCTGGAGCGGGGAGCGCGGGGGCATACGACCGATAAGGTGGAAGCGTCGCTCCGGACCGCGATCGTGGGTCTCGACATTGCCCCCGGGGAATTCATCGACAAGGGGGCCGTGTGCACGGCGCTCGGGGTGTCCCGGTTCCCGGTGTCCGAGGCCCTGGCGCGTCTGGCCGCCGAGGGGCTCGTCGAGATCCTGCCCCAGCGCGGATCCCGTGCGGCGCGCATCCGCCTGCCGGAGATCAGGGAATCGATGCTGATCCGGCGGGCCCTGGAGGGCATGGTGGCCGAGGCGGCCGCCACGCACCTGCCGCCTACGGCCATCGAGGCGCTTCGCGCCAACCTGGACGCGCAGCAGGACGCCGTCTCGCAGGGGGATCGCCCCGGCTTCTATACGCTGGACCTGGAATTCCACACGATCCTGGTGGAGGGGCTGGGGATGCCCCGGGTCGCGGCCGTGATCGACGCCTCACGGGCCAATATCGACCGCGTGCGCCGTCTCCTTTCATCGCCCCGGCGTCATGCCGTGACCCTCGCGGAGCATCGTGAGCTCTTCCGCGCCCTCGAGGCGCACGACAGCCCGGCGGCCCGGAGGGCCATGGAGGCTCACCTGGAGGCTGTCGTCGACGAGCTGGAGCGTTTCTCCATCGAGCACCCCGAGGTCTTCGTGCAGGCGTGAACAGGAGACGATGGTCCAGGACATCCGGGCGAGAGGCGCCACTTCATCGGTGGGGTCGCGCGGTCTCTACCCGGTGCAGGCGAAGAGGCGTGTTCGAGCCCCGTCCCAGAGCATCGGGCCCAAAAGTGGATTTGCACTTTTGGGATTCACTCCGCTGCTTCGTTGATAGGTCCGAGCATCGTTCGGGCCGGAAAACCGGGCCCATTTTTGCGTTCGATGCTCTAGGTGGCTGATCTCTGCGCGGCTGCCAATATCCGCTTGGACAAGTCCTTGGAACGCCCCAGAAGGGATGATCCTTTGGGGGAAAGGTGTCCGCCGTTGCTGAAGATCATCGTGCCGTTACGGGAACTTTGGCAGACCCCTTCTTCGCAGATGAGATCGCCCAAGAGAACAAGACCCGCACCAGTGCGCGCCGATATATCGGCGAGCTTTCCGAAAACGCCAGAACGTCTATGCCCTTCGAGCGGAAAGTGGCAACGATCCAGCGGCCGACCGAGGGTGCTTTGGATGGCGAGGCATCGGCCTACGCTGAACCCAGGATCCGGAGTGGGCGACACAATGACCACCGACTTACCCAATTCGCGGATACGCTTGAGGGTCTCTACAAATCTTGTTTCACTGAGGGAAGCCGACTGCACCACGGCGCCACTCGCCACAGTTATCTGGCTTTCCTTCTCCAACAATGCGAAAGTCGAAGAGAGAATGACGTAACGAATGCCCTGCTGCTCCTTGAGCCACTCAAGCACCTGATCATTATGCTTGATGCAACCCATGCCCCAATTGGTATTGTATTTCGGCCCATTGAAGGCAATCCCAAGGATCGGTGCGCAGGCGGACTTGGTCATCTGGACGAATGGCAGCGCGGAAGGGCTGTCGCGGAGCGCCTGTGCGAGATGCATGGCGTAACTATCACCCCAAAGGACCGCGACCGGGTTCGGGCCCAGTGTACATTGTTCCACCGTCGTGAATTGCTTGCACAGGTTGCTGAGACCTGTATTCGGACGCGTTACCTCGTTCAGCGCGAGAAAACTCTCTCCTCCTAAGGTCGCTCGTGTGCGCGATAACTCGGAGCGCACAATGAAGATGCCAAGCGCTGCACTCGCAACAAGGCATGCTCCCGAAAGGCAGAAAATCGTCCGGCATGATATGAGATTCGAGCGGCGAAACGGTTGCTCGACGAAGCGCCAGCTGAAATAGGCCAGTATCAGGGCGATTCCCGACAATGACAGCATGACAGAAGGCGCAGGCTCCGAAATGCTGAGATGCCTTGCAAATGCAAAGAGCGGCTGATGCCACAGATAGGCGGAGTAGCTGATAAGGCCGATTCCGACGAGCGGCTTCATGCTCAGGAAGCGATGAGCAATCGTACCGGGCCCGGTAAAAGTGAGGACCAGGACGGCCCCTACCGTCGGCAGAAGCGCGTAAACACCCGGAAAGGGAGTCGCCGCGTCGTAAATGACGATGGCGGCCGCGATCATCATGAAACCGATAAGGCTCAGGATGCCATTGTGGCGAACTGCACCCCGCTGCTCTGTGACGATGGCGGCGAGTGCGCCGAGCGTTAGTTCCCAGATCCGGGTATGCGGCAGGAAGAAAGCTGCCTCGGGGGCAGTGCGTGAACCGTGTTCAGCAAGAATCATGCTGCCGGCAGCCAGAAGGCTCAGCAGCGGTATCATAGCGCCCTTCGCACGCGTCCAAAGGAACCACAGCAAGATCGGCGCTACGATGTAATACTGCTCTTCGACGGCGAGGCTCCATGTGTGAAGAAGCGGCTTAAGCTCCGCCTCCGTTTCAAAGTAACCTGTCGTGAGCCAGAAATAGATGTTGGATACGAATGCCGACACGCTCACGACGCTTTGGCCGAACTCGAAAAGTTCTTTGTAAGGCAACAGGAACCAAGCCGCCGGAACACAGGCTGCCATAACTACGAAAAGCGCCGGCAGGATCCGTCTCGCCCGACGCTCGTAGAAGGTTCTGATGCTGAAACGCCCGCCCTGAAGGTCAGCCAGAATGATCGAGGTAATGAGGAAGCCGCTGATGACGAAGAACACGTCCACCCCGACGTAGCCTCCGCTGAACCACGAAAATCCGGCATGGAATAATATAACGGGAAGCACGGCAACAGCACGAAGCCCGTCGATCTCCGGACGATAGCTCATTCTCATGAAGGGCCGTGCAGCTTTTCGGTGATTGGGGAACCAGGATCGCTTAACATCCAAGTTAATATGTGTCGAGACGAAGGTTCCGTTGCTTAAGCCGCCCATTTTAAAGATCAACGGTGGTTGATCTTTGGTAGTGATGCCAAGGTCGGCTCCTTCTATTCAACAGAAGGGCTATGTGTGATAAGTTCGCCAACGAGACAGGCTGCCATAGCCTCTCAGCTGTCGAGTTCCTTGGTAGCGTGAGCAACGCGAAACTGAGATTTGGACGATGCAGGACGCTCGGACGCGGCCGAGTGACCTGAGGTGGCAAGCCACCTCAACATGCTTGTTACGTTATTTGAGCATCTGACCTGAAAGTGACTTGCACTTTCTGGATCGATCCCGATGCTTCACTCTTTGACGGGCGCATCGTGCGGCGCGGGCACGCAGATTCGTACGATGCGCGGATGACAGGAGGTTTCGATGACACTCCAGATTGGCGACGTCGCGCCGGATTTCGAGGCCGAGACGACCGAAGGGCGTATCCGCTTTCACGATTGGATCGGCAATTCCTGGTGCGTGCTCTTCTCCCACCCCAAGGACTTCACCCCGGTCTGCACGACCGAGTTGGGGTACATGGCCCGGATCAAGCCAGAGTTCGACCGGCGCGATGTGAAGATCATCGGGCTCAGCGTCGACCCGACAGACAATCATGCGCGGTGGGCCGAGGACATCCGTGAGACGCAAGGCACAGCGCCCAACTTTCCGATGATCGGCGATACCGATCTCTCGATCTCGAAGCTCTACGGGATGCTCCCGGCCAGCACGGGCGGCACGTCGGAAGGCAGGACGCCGGCGGACAATCAGACCGTCCGCAACGTTTTCGTCATCGGGCCCGACAAGAAGATCAAGCTCGTGCTCGTCTATCCCATGACCACGGGCCGCAACTTCGACGAGGTGCTTCGCGTCATCGACTCGTTGCAGCTGACCGCGAAGCACCGGGTCGCGACGCCTGCGAACTGGAAGCAGGGCGAGGACGTCATCATCGCGGGTTCCGTGCCGGATGAAGAGGCCAAGAAGATCTACCCGCAGGGATGGAAAGCGCCGAAGCCCTATATCCGGATCGTGCCGCAGCCCGATGCATGAGGCGTCGGGTTGAAAAAGCATGAACGGTCGGGTGCGTCTGAAGGAGGAGAAGCCATGAGCACCGCAGTGTCCCCTCCATCGGCGCTCGACCGTTCAACCGCAAGTCCGCAGGTGGATGCGTTCTTCGACAAGCGCACCTGCAGCGTCCAATACGTGGTGTCCGATCCCGCGACGCGGCGCTGCGCCCTCGTCGATCCGGTCCTCGATTACGACGAGAAGTCGGGATCCATCGCGACCGTATCTGCCGATGCCCTGCTCGCCTGCGTGAAGGAGAAGGGCCTGACCGTCGAGTGGATCCTCGATACGCATCCGCACGCGGACCACCTGTCGGCGGCCGCATACCTCAAGGATCGCACGGGCGCGAAGACGGCCATCGGCGAGCGCGTCGTCGACGTTCAGCGGCTCTGGAAGACGATCTACAACCTTCCGGGCTTCGAGGCGGATGGCTCGCAATGGGATCGCCTGTTCGCCGACGGGGATGAATTCCGGATCGGCGAGATGGATGTGCGGGTCATGTTCTCGCCGGGCCATACGCTCGCCTCCATCACCTACGTGGTCGGCGATGCCGCCTTCATCCACGACACGCTCTTCATGCCCGATTTCGGCACGGCCCGATGCGACTTCCCCGGCGGGGATGCCCGGGCCCTGTGGCGCACCATCCAGCGCATCCTGTCCCTGCCCGAGCATACGCGCCTGTTCTCCGGCCACGACTACATGCCGGGCGGCCGGGCTCCGGCTTGGGAGAGCTCCGTCGCCGGGCAGAAGGCCCACAATGTGCATCTGGCCCAGGCCCGCACCGAGGACGCGTTCGTCGCCATGCGCCAGGCGCGGGACGCCAGGCTGCCGATGCCCAAGCTGATCCTACACGCCCTCCAGGTGAACATGGCGGGAGGGCGTCTGCCGGAGCCGGAGAGCAATGGGACCCGCTACCTCAAGATCCCGCTCGATGCACTTCCCCATGCGGTCTGGGACTGACGGGAGCCAGATCCGCCCGGCTCGTCCGATTGAAAGCCGCTGATCGATGCGTCTCGCCCCCCATGTGGTACGCGCTGCCAACCGGCTGTCATCAGGAATTTGCCCGCACCGGCTTGGCTTTAAAGGCAAGGCGCTCTGACAAGGGACACCCCCGGTAGACGATCGTCTGGAAGTTCCTTCCACCGTCCGTTCCAGTTCGGAACCTCGCGATGGCATGATGAATTTGTCTCGGTGAGACCTATAAACAAACAAGTCTCCAGGGCTGATCGGGCACGCCAAGATGCCGCCGGCGCTTAAGGGAGCAAGATCATGCTGCCGAAGAACGAGCAAGCCATCGTGCAGACCCTCCGCCCTTCCGTTAAGGCGCCGGTCTTTCCTAGCAATTCCACCGAATTCATCAACGTCATGGCCCATTACCACCGCGCCGAGATCGCCCGCATGGCGGGCTGGCGCGACCGGATCGACCGGACGACCAACTGGGCCATCACCGTGGTGGCCGCTATGCTGTCGGTCTCCCTGTCCACCTCGACCGCTCACCATGGCGTGTTGATCTTCGCCATGGTGCTGGTCCTCCTGCTCCTGGTGATCGAGGCGCGGCGGTACCGCTTCTTCGACGTGTACCGGAACCGGGTCCGCCGGATGGAGCGCAATTACTTCGCCCAGATCTTCGCTCCGGAGGAGGGCACCACGGACGATTGGGTGCAGAAGCTGGGGGAGGATCTCCGGCGCCCCCTGTTCCTGACGAGCACCAGCGAGGCCATCACGAGGCGGCTCCGGCGCAACTATTGTTGGATGTTCCTGATCCTGCTGTTCGCTTGGCTGGTGAAGACCACCTTCATCCGAATGCAGGAGAACGCCGTCGATGCCCATCTCGTCGGTTCGGTCGGGGAATGGGTCCGCAACGTCGCTATCGGGCCCATCCCAGGATGGGCCGTGATCGCCGGGTTGGGCGTCTTCTATGGCTGGATTCTCTACGCCACCCTGCGCAAGCCCAAGGGCGAGGGGGAGTTGGCCTTCGGCAACGTGCATGTCTAGAGCATCGGAAGCTTCTTCTTGACCGGCCCGCACCGACGCGCTGAGGCCCGTGAAGATTGATTGTGCCGGATGCCCGCTTTGGGAGTATAATGCTGTCCAGGACATCGGCTCGCAGGTTTGCCGAGGTGGTTGTCATGAAAGCCATTCTGGTTCCGGTTGAGCCCCATAGCTTCATCCGTTCGGTCCTGGATGCCGCCCTGCTGATTGCGGGCCGGTTCGGGAGCCACGTGGAGGGGTTGGCGCTCGGTCCCGATATCCCGGAGGTCATCGCTTTCGATGTCCCGGTCGGCTGGACCATCCTGAGCGAAAAGGAACAGCGCGAGCACCTGTCGCGATCGCAGCACCTCTTCGAGGAGTTCATGCTCTCCTGTGGGGTGCCGCGTAAATCGGAAGCGGCGGACGAAGTCACCTGCGACTTCGTCGGGCAGCAGCTGTTCGCAGACAGCTATATCGGCAGTTTCGGCCGGGTCTTCGACCTGATCGTGCTCGGACGCCCCGGCGCGCAGGATGAGCCGCCGAGACTGGCCACCCTGGAGGCCGCCCTGTTCGAAGGCGGACGGCCCGTCCTCATGGTCCCGCCCGCGTCCCCGGCATCGATCGGCGAGACGGTCGTGATCGCCTGGAACGGCAGCACGGAAACGGCCCGGACCGTGGCGCTCGCGATGCCCATCCTGAAGAAGGCCGGTCGGGTCATCGTGCTGGCACTGGATAGCTGGGGAGGGGACGGTCCGAGCGGCGCTGAGCTGGCTTTCCGCCTCGAGCGAAACGGCGTCCGGGCCGAGGCGGTGGTTCGCAGGCTGAACACGCGCTCTCCGGGTGAGGCCATTCTGGAGGAAGCAGCCTCGTTTCACGCGGATCTCCTCATCAAGGGAGCCTATACCCAGAGCCGCCTGAGGCAGATGATCTTCGGCGGCGCGACGAGCCACATCATCTCCCATGCGGGCATTCCGGTCCTGATGGCACATTAGCGGATCGCGAGGCTTCACGCCGATCTTCTTGGTAAGGCGGAGTAGCGTTCTTCGACAGCAGGTGGAGGCATCCATGTATGTCGTCATTCGTAAGTTCAGCAATATGCGCTCGGTGCCCGAGGCGGCTCGGCGGGCGGAGAGCGGAATCGGCCAGATCCTGCGGCAATCTCCGGGTTTCCAGAGCTATCATGTCTTCGATTGCGGCAATGGTGCCGGCGGATCCATCACTCTGTTCGATAGCCGTGAGGCTGCCCTTGCGGCCAACGAGAAGGCCCTGGCTTGGGTCCGCGCGAGCCTGGCCGACCTGATTCAAGGCGAACCGGAAATCACGGCCGGCGAGGTCTTGGCTGCCGTGAAGCCTTGATGGCAGCGGCAGATTCGGGTGCGCTGTTCGAGACTGTCGATAACCGGCATTTGCTCCTTTAGAAACAGCCCAGCCTATGGCCGAATGGTGTTTCGTTCCTAGTTTCCTGGGGAGGAGAACGAAAGACCATGAAAGATTATGGACCGCTGACCCTCCATGTGCCCGAGCCCGCCGTCCGTCCGGGCGGGACCCCAGACTTCTCGAATGTGAAGATCCCCAAGGCCGGTGCCGTCCCACGCCCCGACGTGGACGTGGAGCCGGAAACCATCCGCGACCTCGCCTTCTCCATCATCCGCGTTCTCAACCGCGCCGGAGAGGCGGTCGGGCCGTGGGCCGGGCTTCTGAGCGACGAGGAACTCATCGAGGGAATGCGCAACATGATGACCCTGCGCACCTTCGATGCGCGTATGCTGATCGCGCAGCGGCAGGGCAAGACCTCCTTCTACATGCAGCATCTGGGCGAGGAGGCGATCAGCTGCGCCTTCCGAAAGGCGCTCGCGCCGGGGGACATGAACTTCCCGACCTACCGGCAGGCCGGCCTTCTGATCGCCGGCGGCTATTCCATGGTCGACATGATGTGTCAGGTCTATTCGAATTCCCGCGACCCTTTGAAGGGGCGTCAGCTGCCCGTCATGTACTCCTCCAAGGAGCACGGGTTCTTCACCATCTCGGGCAATCTCGCCACGCAATATGTCCAGGCGGTCGGCTGGGCCATGGCCTCGGCGATCCGCAACGACACCAAGATCGCGGCCGCCTGGATCGGCGACGGATCGACGGCGGAATCGGATTTCCATGCGGCGCTCGTCTTCGCGTCCACCTACAAGGCGCCGGTCATCCTCAACATCGTCAACAATCAATGGGCGATCTCCACGTTCCAGGGCATCGCGCGAGGTGGCGCGGGAACGTTCGCCGCGCGTGGCCTGGGCTTCGGCATTCCCTCGCTGCGGGTCGACGGCAACGATTATCTCGCCGTCTACGCGGTGGCGAAGTGGGCCGCCGAGCGGGCCCGGCGCAATCTCGGCCCGACCCTCGTCGAATACGTGACTTACCGGGTCGGCGCGCATTCGACGTCGGACGATCCATCGGCCTATCGCCCGAAGACCGAATCCGATGCCTGGCCCTTGGGCGATCCCATCATGCGGCTGAAGAGCCATCTCATCCTGCGCGGCGCCTGGTCGGAGGAGCGGCACAAGCAGGCGGAGGCCGAGATCCTCGATACGGTGATCGCGGCCCAGAAGGAGGCGGAGAGCTACGGCACGCTTCATGCGGGCGCCAAGCCGTCCGCCCGCGAGATCTTCGACGGGGTCTATGCCGAGATGCCGCCGCATCTGCGCCGTCAGCGCCAGCAGGCGGGAGTCTGAAGCCATGGCGCGCATGACGATGATTGAAGCGATCCGCGACGCCATGGATGTGATGATGGCGCGCGACGAACGTGTCGTGGTCTTCGGTGAGGACGTGGGCTATTTCGGCGGCGTCTTCCGCTGCACGGCCGGCCTCCAGCAGAAATACGGCAAGACGCGCTGCTTCGATGCGCCGATCAGCGAATCCGGCATCGTGGGCACAGCCATCGGCATGGCGAGCTATGGCCTGTTGCCGTGCATCGAGATTCAGTTCGCCGATTACATGTACCCGGCCTACGACCAGATCGTGTCCGAGGCGGCCCGGCTGCGCTACCGTTCGAACGGCGAGTTCACCTGCCCCATGGTCATTCGGATGCCGACCGGAGGCGGCATCTTCGGCGGGCAGACCCATAGCCAGAGCCCCGAGGCTTTGTTCACGCACGTGTCGGGCCTGAAGACGGTCGTGCCGTCCAACCCCCGCGATGCCAAGGGGCTTCTGATCGCGGCGATCGAGGATCCGGATCCCGTGATCTTCCTGGAGCCGAAGCGCCTCTACAACGGCCCCTTCGACGGACACCACGACCGCCCGGTGACGCCATGGTCGAAACACGACCTGAGCGAAGTGCCGACCGGCCATTTCAACCTGCCGCTCGGCAAGGCTTCCATCCTTCGGGAAGGCGCCGCCCTGACCGTGCTGGCCTACGGCACGATGGTCTATGTGGCGCAGGCGGCCGTGGAGGAAACCGGGATCGATGCCGAGATCATCGACCTGCGGACCCTGATCCCGCTCGACCTGGAGACCATTGCCGCTTCCGTCAGGAAGACGGGTCGCTGCGTCGTGGTGCACGAAGCCACCCTCACGTCGGGTTTCGGGGCGGAACTGGCGGCCCTCGTGCAGGAAAATTGCTTCTTCCACCTGGAAGCGCCCGTTGCCCGTGTGACGGGATGGGACACACCCTATCCCCATGCTCAGGAATGGGACTACTTCCCGGGGTCGGCCCGTGTCGGCCGCGCCCTTGTCGAGACGATGGAGGCCTGACATGGGCGAGCACCTGATCAAAATGCCCGATGTCGGGGAAGGCATCGCCGAGGCCGAACTCGTCGAGTGGCACGTGAAGGTCGGCGACCTCGTCCGCGAGGATGCGGTGCTGGCGGCCGTCATGACCGACAAGGCGACGGTGGAAATTCCCTCGCCCGTCGATGGCGAAGTTCTGTGGCTCGGGGCCGATATCGGCGACGTGGTGGCGATCGGCTCGCCCCTGATCCGGCTGAAGGTCGAAAGCGAGGGCAGCGCGTCCTCCGGGAGCGGCCCGTCGGAAAGGGCGGCCGAGCCTCCCGCCCAAACCGGTGAGATCGAGGCCCAGGCGGATGGAGCGGTCAAAGTTCCGGACGCCATCGTCGAACGGCAGGCGAAAAGCACGCCGCCGCAGCCGGTCGAGAGGCCGCAGGCCCCCGCTGCGCGAATGCACCGCGCACCCGTGACGTGTGCCGAGGGCGAGAGGCCGGTCGCCTCGCCGGCCGTTCGGTTGCGGGCGCGGGAATCCGGGGTCGATCTGCGCCAGGTTCCGGGCTCCGGTCCCGCGGGCCGGATCACCCACGAGGATCTGGATGCCTTCTTCGTTCACGGGCGCCAGACCGCCAAGGCACCCGGGTTTGCCCAGAACACGTCCGTCGAGCACATCAAGGTCGTCGGCCTCCGCCGCAAGATCGCGGAGAAGATGGCGATTGCGAAATCGCACATCCCCCACATCACCTATGTGGAAGAGGTCGACGTAACGGCAGTTGAGGATCTGCGCGCGGCGCTCAATGCGAACAAGCGCGCCGACCGACCGAAACTCACGCTGCTCCCGTTCCTCATGCGCGCGATGGTGAGGGCCATCTCCGAGCAGCCCCACCTCAACTCCATCTACGACGATGAAGCGGGTGTGGTGCACCAGCATGGCGGCGTTCATATCGGCATTGCGACGCAGACGGGCTCCGGCCTCATGGTGCCGGTGGTGAGGCATGCGGAAGCGCGTGATCTGTGGGAATGCGCGGCGGAGCTGAACCGGCTCGCCGAGGCGGCGAAATCCGGCCTCGCCACGCGCGAAGAGCTGAGCGGATCGACGATCACCATCACGTCGCTCGGCGCCATGGGGGGCATCGTCACCACGCCGGTGATCAATTATCCGGAAGTCGCAATCGTCGGTGTCAACAAGATGATGGTGCGGCCGGTCTGGGACGGCTCGACCTTCGTCCCTCGCAAAATGATGAACCTGTCGTCCAGCTTCGATCATCGCATCATCGACGGCTGGGACGCGGCGGTCTTCGTTCAGCGCATCAAGACGCTGCTGGAGACCCCCGCCATGATCTTCGTGGAGGCTTGAATCCGATGAAGGATATTTCCTGCAAGCTCCTCATTATCGGAGCCGGGCCGGGCGGCTATGTCTGCGCCATCCGGGCCGGCCAGCTCGGGATTGATACGGTGATCGTCGACCCTGGCAAGCCCGGCGGCACCTGCCTCAACGTCGGCTGCATTCCCTCCAAGGCGCTCATTCATGCGGCCGAGGAATACGACCGGATCGTTCATCTGGCGCACGGCCGGAATCCGCTCGGAATCGCCGCCACGAAGCCTGAGATCGACCTCACCCAGACAGTCGCCTGGAAGGACGGCATCGTCGGGCGCCTCAACAGCGGCGTGTCGGGCCTGCTCAAGAAGGCCAAGGTGAAGATCGTGCAGGGCCATGCGCGCTTCCGCGACGGCAAGACGATCGAGGTCGAAACGGAAACGGGTCTTCAGATCGTTCGGGCCGAGAACGTGGTGATCGCCACGGGGTCGGCTCCCGTCGAACTGCCGAACCTACCCTTCGGCGGCCCCGTGATCTCTTCGACCGATGCGCTTTCATTGACATCCGTGCCGGGGCGCCTCGTCGTGGTCGGCGGAGGCTATATCGGCCTGGAACTCGGCACGGCCTTCGCGAAGATGGGTGCCCAAGTGACGATCGTCGAGGCTCAAGGGCGCATCCTGCCGCAATACGATGCGGAACTGACGCGCCCGGTCGCCAAGCGGCTGCAGGCCCTCGGCATCGCGGTGATGACGGGCGCCAAGGCGAAGGGCTTGGCGAAGGCGAGCGGCTCGCTGCTGGTCGCGACGGAGGACGGATCGGAGACGTCGCTTGAGGCCGACAGGATTCTCGTCACAGTTGGACGGCGACCCGTCACGCAGGGGTGGGGTCTCGACGAACTCGTCCTCGACATGGATGGCCCGTTCATCCGCATCGACGAACGATGCCAGACGTCGATGCGCGGGATCTATGCCATCGGCGATGTGACCGGCGAACCGATGCTGGCTCACCGTGCCATGGCGCAGGGCGAGATGACGGCCGAACTCGTCGCGGGCCACAGGCGCGTCTGGGACAAGCGCAGCATTCCTGCGGTTTGCTTCACCGATCCGGAAATCGTCTCCGTCGGCCTGTCGCCGGAAGAGGCGCGCCGAACGGGTGTCGACATCAAAATCGGACAGTTTCCGTTCTCGGCCAACGGCCGCGCGATGACCAGGATGGGCGAGGACGGGTTCGTGCGGGTCGTCGCCCGGGCGGACAACCATCTGGTGATCGGCATCCAGGCCGTAGGACAAGCCATCTCCGAACTGGCGGCGGCCTTCAGCCTGGCGCTCGAAATGGGCGCGCGCCTCGAGGACATAGCCGGCACGATCCATGCGCATCCGACGCAGGGAGAGGCCTTCCAAGAGGCGACGCTCAAGGCCTTAGGCATGGAACTTCATATTTAGATCGAGCTGACGAACGGCGTCAGGGGAGGTCGGCGCCCGATCCGATGGTCGAGTGGGCGACGGGTGTCTTCTCCTGACCGGGCGCGCAGAGGTTCTCGGCCTGCAGCAGTCCGTAGCCATAGGTTTTATCACGGCCCGGAGCACCGAGGTCGAGGGTGCTGCTCTCCAGGATCGATTGAAGATCTCGCGCGCTCAATGACGCTCTTGATGCGCTGAGGATCGCCGCTGCTGCCGTTACGAACGGAACGGCATAGGAGGTGCCGCTCCTGACGGTGCCGCCATCCGATGACGCGACCCACAAGTCCACTCCGGGAGCCGCGATGTCGATGTAGTCTCCCTGCGTGGCGCGCGCATAGACGGCGAGCTTCTTGTCGATCGCGGTTACCGCGATCACACCAGGATAGGCGGCGGGATAGGACGGCTCCGCTCCTGCGCCATTGTTGCCAGCCGCGGCAAAAATGATCATGCCTTTTGCTTGAGCTGACGCAATCGCCCGCTTCAGAACCTCGTTCGGAGGTCCGGACAGACTCATATTGACGATGCGCACATTGCGCTCCGCCAAGGCTTCCAAAGCGCGGACGAGCGTAACCACGTCGGTCCGGTCCGCTGTTCCGCCATCCCGGTAGAACGCATCCACAGCGAGAAGATGGGCATCGGGCAGGAGGCCAGGAGTGCTGCTACCGTTTTTGCCGACCAGAAGAGCGGCGATCGCCGTGCCATGATCCCGTTGAGACGGGCTGCCACGGAGGCCAAGGTCCGACAGGATCTCGACCGACTGGCCTTTCAGCGCTTCATGATCGCGATTGATCCCGGTATCGATCATGCCGATCGTCGCGGCGGGGCTGCATTGTTCGGAAGCCGATACGCTCCAGCCGACGAGCGAAATCGCCTCGCAGCTCGGGCCGGTGCAATCTGCCGGCCCTTCATCCGTGTAATAGTAATGGTCAAGATCGACCGTAGCGCTTCCATCGGCCGTGCGGACCTTGCGCTGGGCCTGGTCAAGAGACATTCCACGCGGAGGGATGAGCTGAACGACGCTCGCAAGGCTTCCTTTCGTCTGCTTCTCCATTCGGAAGCCCTGCGCGCTCAAACGCGCCAAGCCGCTTGATGTCAGGCCGACCGCGACAAGCGAATGTTGAGCCCGCAAGGGTCTGGCAAGCGACTGATCGGCCGGCGCTGCTGATGTCTTTCGATCTGCGGACCACCCCTGGTTCGTCGAACGCGCATCCGTGCTTGCGGGTGCAGCCTGTCCCTTGGTCCTTTGCCCCGCATTCGCCGTGGATTGCTTCGACCGGGCAGTTGTGGATGTGGATTTCGTCTTCGTGACGTTCGCGCGGGCCTTCGCTTTCTCGGCTGAAGCCGCCGGTGGCGGCGTCAGCGGGCGCAGGCTGTTGGAGATCGCCCCGAAGAGGGCCGACAGTCCGCCGGTGACCGCAGGTGGCGACTGGTTCTTGACGGACGAGGCAGCCACCGTTCGTCCTAAAGCTTTTCCGTTGTTCGTCGTCTTGGTTTGCTCGGAGGAAGTGTCCCGGTTGGCGGAGCTCCCTTGGCTCGGCGAACTCGCAGGACTTGAGGTGGTGCCTTGGCTGGACGAGCTGCCGCGAGCACCGGAATTGCCTTGCCCCGCATTTGCGTTTCCGGCGCCGGGGCCATTTCCGTTGCTCGCATTGGCCCCGTTGCCGTTCCCTCTGCCGTTGCCATTGTTGCCGGCGGGGCCTGCAGCTTCGCTTCGTCCTGAGGTGCCGTTGCCGCCTGCGTTTCCATTGTTGCCGCTATTCCCGGCATTGCCGTTGCCGCCCGAGTTCCCGTTATCGCCGCCTCTACCGTTTCCCCTTCCGCCGCCATTGTTGCCTTCCCTGGCGATCGCGGAGGCGCCTCCCAAGGTGAGATTGCCGCTCTTGGCGATTTCGACCTGGATCTCCAGCGGGTACACGAACGTGAGGCACGATACGGCAATCAGAAGATGGCGTCGTCTTGACTTCATCGGAACGCTCACCTTTGCAGTGGGGTCTCCAGCGGGACCTCAGGAGCAGAATTGGGGCGCCTGACCCAATAGGCAATAATGGCCAAGGCAATGGGTTTGTTTCATCGGAAGGGCGGCTCGCTCCCGGGGAAGGCGGATAGTCCTTGGGACGGACTGATCAGCACTATTCTTGAGATATTGAGAAACTCCGATTTTAGATGAACATCAGATGAATAACAGCAAGGTGTGATTTTCCCGTCTGATGCTCAGTTGCCATGTTCCACCCCGGGGAGAGGATGGAAAGAGCATGGTAAGCTGAAATTTGCTGTGAAACTACTTGATGAATGACGCGTTGTCGGTTGCCGGGTTGCGAAACCCGAACATTCATTCAGGAGTAAGATCATGTCGAAGAAGCTTCTTCTCGCCGGTGCCGTTCTTGCATCCCTTGCCCCCGCGGCAGCCTTTGCTCAGGGCGGCGCTGCCGCCGGTGCCGCGACCGGCGCGGTCGGCGGTGCGGTTGTCGGCGGCCCGGTCGGTGCGGCCGTTGGCGGAGTGACGGGCGCCATCGTGGGAGGCATCGCCGACCAGCAGCAGCCTGAATTCCGTCAGTACGTGACCACCCAGTCCGTTCCGTCCTATACCTACAAGGAAGAGGTGCGCGTGGGTGCGGTTCTGCCCGAGTCCGGCGTGACCTATCATGAGGTGCCGGCCCAGTACAAGGTGAAGGGTTACAAGTACACGGTCGTGAACAACACCCCTGTGCTGGTCGAGCCGAGCAGCCGCAAGATCGTGCAGGTCATTCACTAAAGCGATCGGATTCTCCGAATCCGATGACGGGCGGCCGAGAGGCCGCCCGTTTTCGTATCGGGCGCTCTGTCGCTCTTTCCCACTTGAGATTGGAATAAAGCGACTAGGTTCACCGTTATGAAGCAAGGAGGCTATGCGGAGCAGGAATGCCGGCAGCCATAGGACAGGAACTGGTGGCTCTTCTGCCACGGCTGAGACGTTTTGCGCTCGTGCTTTGTCGCTCGCAACCGCTCGCGGACGATCTCGTCCAAGGAGCCTGCGAACGTGCGCTTGCCAACGCGGACAGCTGGTCGCCAGGGACCAAGTTCGATGCGTGGATGTTCCGGATTCTCCGCAATTACTGGATCGATCATCTCAGGCGGATGAGAACCGAAGGCATGGCGGAAGATTTATCGCAGCAAACACAACTTATCGGCGATCCGGGCGAAGGGCCGATCCTGAGCAGGCTGGCTCTGACCGATGTTCAGCGTGCCATCGACAACCTGCCTCAAGAGCAACGGGAGGTGCTTCTCCTCGTCTGCGCCGAGGATCTGAGCTATCGGGAGACCGCCGAAATTCTTGGAGTTCCCATCGGGACCGTGATGAGCCGTTTGGCACGGGCGCGCAAGCGGCTGATGGAATTGACGGCGGCCGCCTAGGTGCTGGAAGCATGCAAGAGGGAAGCCAATAGAATGTCCCAGCTACACCTCAGCGATGAAATCCTGATGGCGTTCGCCGATGGTGAACTCGACGGACCCACGACGACGGCCATTGCCAAGACGATGGCCGAGGATCCCGCTGTGGCCAAGCGCATCACGGATTTCCAGCAAAGCCGCCGTCTGACGCGTTCCGTCTTCTCCGCTGGTTCCATGCTCGACGTCCCGCCGCAGCTGCGCGCTTCGGTGTCGGCTCAGATCGAGACCTATGAGGCGGCTCGTCGGGCAAGTTCCGATTCGCATGTCGAGTCAGCGAGAAGAGGCTGGTTTCACCGGAAGTCTTCCTTTGTCCAAATGGCTCTGGCGGCATCGATTGCAGCCGTTGCGCTCTCCCTGGGGTATTTCGCAGGATCTCGAGAGGGAGCCGGGGCAGGCGGCCTCATGGCTCAGCTTGAAACCCCGGCTGTTCACCGCACGCTAAGCACGATCGCCTCGGGGCAGGACGTGGAACTGCCGTTCGGTCGCCTGCGGGTGATCTCAACCTATCGGTTGGCAGATGGCTCCTTGTGCCGGGAATTCCGGCTGCAAGCGGCCAAGGAGGCGACGAATGCCGTCGCCTGCCGCAGGAATGACTGGAATACGACTTTCGCCGTCGCAATCGCAGTAACGGAGGCCGAATATGCTCCGAGCGACGGGGATGACCTGATGACGACTTATTTGCGAAATATCAGTGCGGGTGAAGCCTTGATGGGTGATGCAGAGGCACGGGCTCTCGCGGAGCCAGGGCGCTGAGCTTGAGCTTAAGGTGCTTTTGCCCGCATTGTCGATAATCTTCTAAGAAGGTGGAATAAACCAGTTCGCTGTTCCGTTCTCTGCTCGCGTCCAGCATGTGAGAGAGTGTGAGGATGAAAGCCGCGTATCATCTGGCTTGGGCTTTTTTCTCCGTGGGAGCCGTTGCGGCGCCGACGACAGCTCCGAACGCGACGGATCCGGCCCCGGAATCGGCGGGTTATACCTATGCCGTTCCGGGCATCGTCCGCAATGTTGCCTCGGAAGTATCCTCGAGGCTGGCCGCGAGACCGCCTGGATCGGCGGCGCCCCGCGCCGAAGGGAAAATCTCCATTAGCGAAAGTCTCTCCCATTCCGTCGAACTGCATGCGATCCCGAGGCATGAAACCTACCGTTATGCCATGGTCGACGGCCATCGCCTCATTGTCGACGCGGCATCTCGCACGATCATCTACGTCATACAATGAGAGCTGCGAGCCAACGGACGAAAGAGAATGATTATCTGCCCAAGGAAGGGGTGGTCTGGTCATGGCATTTCATAGTGTGAATGGAGCTTGCTTCGATCTCTATCGCGGCGACCGCTTCTCTGCCGTCGTTTTTCCTGTCTGCAGAAATCACGTCCTGCGCCTCGGTCTGGAAGGTCTCCTTTCCGAGACAGACTTCACTGTTTGGCATGAGAATATCGATGGCTTCGCTTGCCTGCCTGCGGTCGAACACGGGCTGCCGGCGCTCTTCATGATCGATGCGGGCAGCTTTGCGAGCGGAGCCATAGACCTCGTCAAGAGGTTGAAAAATCATGCTCCTTCGGCAAGGATCGCCATTGTGGCGGATGCATTCGAACCACATGCCGTGCTCACGGCCTGGGATGCCGGGGTTCAAGGATTCTGCCTCTCGACTCAAGGGCGAGAGGTGTTCATCAAATCTCTCGAATTGGTGATGCTGGGAGAAACGGTTCTTCCTGCAAACATTGTCCTGCCGGTTGCAGGGATGCCTGCTCACTACAGCCATCATGCATTCGTGGATGACATTCACCACAGGAAAGCCGCGGGTCCGACATTATCCAACCGAGAGGTCGAGATCCTAGCGTATCTGAGGGACGGAGCCCCCAACAAGGTCATTGCCCGCAAGCTGAGCCTCTCCGAAGCGACGGTGAAGGTTCATGTCAAAGCCATCTTGAAGAAGATCGGCGTCTGCAACCGCACCCAGGCCGCTCTCTGGGCGACGAGGCTCACACTGACAGATTGGACCTCAGTATAGCCGGATAGCATCGCGGGCTTCGATCTTGGCTCGTCATCGACGCGATGCCCTTAACGCGTTGGGCCTAAAGGCGGGGTCCTTCCGGAATCGCCTTCGATGCTCCATCCCCAGCCTGTCGCATCACGGAATGCGAGAACCGGGATTCCCTCTCCCTAACGCGGTCCTGTATCGGCCGCCCAATGCCCTGCCCGTGACGATCGAGATCTGGTGCGGACGCGCCTTGATTCCGCGCAATACCCGTGCACAGGAGAGGCTTGGCATGCCGGAATGGGGCATGCTACCAATGCCGAAGAAATCGACGAGGCGGGGGATACGCGATGCTGCTCCTGACAAATGTCCGGATGCGAAGACCGTGAGCACAGGCGAACAATGGCCGCAGGCTCTCGGTGAATGCAGCAGCCCACATCAGCAACATCTCTGATGACGAACTGGAGCGCCGTCGCGAGGAGTGGGGATGACTGGACTCCACCTCAGGCGTAGCTCCGCCTTCGCTTTCCAAAAAGCAAGCTTCGATCAGTCCACTGGCGAACCCGCCATCGACTGACATAGGGAGAGGATCATGGCCACGCTGAAACCGGAGACCCGCGAGAAGCTCAAGGGCGTGAGTACCGCAACGCTGTGCACCGCGCTTTACAAGCGCGGCCTGCGGAACCAGTTCATCCAGGATGTGCGCCCGCTGAACCCGGACCTCGGTAACATGGTGGGTGAGGCCTTCACGCTTCGTTACATTCCCGCCCGCGAGGACCTGAACCCGATCAGTGTATTCCAGGACCGCTCCCACCCCCAGCGCAAGGCTGTGGAGGAGTGCCCTCCGGGAGCCGTCATGGTGATCGACAGCCGCAAGGACGCCCGCGCCGCCTCGGCCGGCGGAATTCTGGTGTCTCGTCTGATGAAGCGGGGCGTCGCCGGCGTCGTTACCGATGGCGGGTTCCGGGATTCGCCTGAAATCGCGCGGCTCGACATCCCCGCCTACCACAACCGTCCTTCCGCTCCGACCAATCTCACGCACCATCAGGCGCTCGACATCAATGTTCCGATCGGTTGCGGTGACGTGCCAGTGTGGCCCGGCGACGTGGTCGTCGGCGATGCCGAAGGCGTCGTCGTTATTCCAGCTCACTTGGCGGATGAGATCGCCGGAGAGGCCGTGGAGATGACGGCGTTTGAGGATTTCGTGCAGGAAGAGGTCATGAAGGGCCGTTCCATCCTGGGGCTCTATCCACCGACGGACGAGCGGACCCACGCCGAGTTTGCGGCTTGGCGCAGGGATAGAGGCCGATAGAGCGTAGAACCTTGATGGAGGTTCGCTTTTGGGCCGATCCTCTTAAGAGGACAGAACACTTTGCGGAAGATGGTTGGAGGCCAGAAGAGCTGCCTCCACCCGATTGCGGACGCGCAGTTTCTGCAGGATGTTGGTCAGGTGGTGCTTGATCGTCTTTTCACTCAGTTCAAGCTTGTTTCCGATTTCCTTGTTGCTGCGTCCCTGAACCAAGATCGCCAGGATTTGCTGTTCGCGAGGCGTGAGAGGGGGAAGGGCGCCTGAACCCTTGGTTTCTACGATACTGCCGGGACCCGACCTCATCAGAAGCCTTGCGGCAAGGCTGGGCGAAATGAAGCTCTGGCCCTGATCCAAGACCCGGACCGTCTGAATCAGCTCCTTGCCGCAAGTGCCCTTCAGAAGATAACCACGTACGCCACGCTTCAAGGCGCCATAAACATGCTCTTCGTCCGCGGCGTCGGCAAGAATGACGATGCGAATTGCAGGGTGGTGCTGGAGGATCGATTCCACGGCCCCCATGCTGCGATCCAGGACGTCGGCGTCCAGAACAATCACGTCCGGAGCGTCTCGTTGGGCGATGTCGATGGCATCCCAGACCGATGCGCCTTGGGCGACGACCTTGATGTCAGATTGAGAGTTCAGGGCAAGGGTCACGCCGTCCCTGAAGAGCGGGTGCCTGTCGATAACGCCGACGCGAACTTGTACTTTCATTGGAGCCCCCCAGTTCCAATTTGGTCTGCTGCCAATACACCTGCAGCCAACTCTCGTGGGCTCAATGAGCCTCACCGTCCTCTCAGAGTACTAAGCCAAGGTTGTATTCAGCAATGTCTATGAAGTGACAGGATATGGTCCGACCGTCTCTTGCGCGTTAGCCCCAAAGGGGTATCGGCCGCCTTCGTCGGAACCGGGTTTGATACGAAATATGTTCACCATTCTGTCTGGAAACGACGCCGTTAAAGGTCATCGCTTTCCGGATACGCGTTCCGAAGCCAGCATCGCCGCTTCCACGCGATTGCGAACGTGAAGCTTATCCATAATGGATGTTACGTATCCTTTGACGGTCTTCTCGGTCAGCCCGAGCTCATCGCCGATCAGCCTGTTGCTGAGACCCTGAAGGATCAGCATCAGGATCTGCTCTTCGCGGTCGGAGAGCTCGGGAAACCGCCGCACCGTGTCGGGAGTCGCGCTTTCTCCAAGGCCTCTCGACATGATGAGCTGCGCCGCAAAACTTGGTGAGACGTAGTTCTGGCCCCGATGGATCGACCTGATCGCGTTCACGAGTTCCGAACTTCCCGTGCCTTTCAGGAGGTAGCCTTTCGCGCCTTTCCTCAAGGCGCTTCGCACTTCATCTTCGTCATCGACGACGGTCAGCATCAGGGTCTTGGTTGTCGGGCAGCGTTGCGCGATCTTCGACACGGCATTGATGCCTCCTCCCGGCATGTTCATATCCAGAAGAAGAACGTCCGGCGAGTGCTCCTGAGCGATGTGAAGGGCATCCTGTGCGCTTTCCCCTTGCCCGATGACCTCGATGTCGGATTCGGACTCCAAGGCGAATACGACCCCGTCCCTATAAAGCGGATGGTCGTCGACGATTCCGACGCGAATTCTAGGCCGCATCCGAGGTCCCCGCGTTAACCAAAGGCAGAGATGCTTGGATGCGTGTTCCGTTGCCAGGAATGCTCTTGATGCTCAAAGCTCCTCCAATACTTTCGATTCTATCCTTAAGGCTCGCCAATCCCAGACGAGGCTCGCTCAAGGCGATGCTCTCGTCGCAGATGCCCGGGCCTCTGTCTGCGACTTCGACGGTCACGGTCGCTCCGTCCCAACTCACTTCGACCTGCTGCTCCTGGCCATCGGCATGTTTGAAGGCGTTGTTGAGTCCCTCCTGAACATAGCGGCACAGGGCGATCTTGACGAATTGTGGCGTATTCTCCGGGAGATCGGCGATCCGACAGGAAATCGTCGTTCCCGTTCGACGTTCATGCTGACGGATCATGAACATCAATGCATCCCTGAGCGTCAGAGTTTGGATCTCCGGAAGAAGAAGCCCCTTGCAGATGTTGCGCGTATCGTTGAGCGCGTCGGAAAGGGCCTTTTGGATTTTCCGGAGGTTGTCACGCTCGGCTTCCAATCCCTGAACCCGGTCGAGCCGCAGCAATGCGAGGCTGATCAGTTGCGCGACCCCGTCGTGCAGATCATAGCCCATCCGCCGCATCAGCCGCTCGTTGTCTTCCGTGGCATTCTGAGCCGCACGCTCGACCCGATTTTGCAGGATCCGATTCTGTCGAAGCAGCTCCGAGAGCTGAGAAATGCGTTCCTTCAATGCAGCGCGCTGCCTGTCGATGGTTCTGCTGCCATTGGCGACGATGACGAACAGGCATCCCATCATGTTCAGGGTGATCAAAGCCGTCGCGAGCCAGGTCTTCCATTCCGATGCGGCGAGTTCGGAGTTCAATCGCTCCGCGCGTTCGTGGAACTCGACGACGGCAATGATTTCGCCGGTCTCGAAGTTCCAGATCGGGGCAAAGACCTTGAGGAGGGGAAGTCCGCTGAATCGTTCGGCGATTTCCTCGTCGCCAGGCGTGTCGTCGAATTCCGCCGCGATCGCACCGGCCCAGGCTCTCCGGGACGCGGACGGCGGAGTGAATTTCTTGCCGATGAGTTCAGGCTCGCCGCTATGAACGATCATGCCGTCGCGGCTCCAAACCCTGACGGCCGTGATGCTGGCCTGGAAGTCAGGTCTTTCCATCGCTTGGTTGAGGCCCTGGATGCTGCTGACCGGGAGGGTGTTCCCTGAGAGATTCTGAAGATGGGGAGCGATGAAGGTGTTGATGAAGAGTGCCGTGGATGCAGCCTTGACCTCGGCGACGCTCTTCTCGATCTGCCAGGAGACGAGAGTGCCCATGGCGAACATCCCGGTCAGCATGACGGCGAATGCCACCAGGAGGAATTGCCTGGCAAGACTTCTCCTCTGCCGCCTTGCCCTCGACGGTCTTCCAAACCTCATTTTCTCGAGAACAAGCACAGCGACGATCCCTCCGGCCCCGGACCGTTGCCTTCTCATATAGGGTCAGGATCTAGAGATCCTTCTAAGGTAAGGCGCAGCCTCCTCGTGGGTAAAGACTATCCCAAAGAGGTAGTTTGCCGTCGCAAGACATGACCTGCGAACGTCGGTTCGCGGTCATGCGAGGACAGGAAGAGCCAATGTTTCGGTCCCGAAACCCTCGGCAATGCAGCGTCCGCTTCCGACCATGGTCGGTCGACCGACCAAAGTCCGGGACGGGTCTGAGACCATGATGGGACTGAGGGACCAAGGCGCGGATTCGGACCTCAGGCCGTATAGTTAAGAGCCCCTTAATTTGCCCAGAATGTGTCCAGGTGCCGTCAATATTGCGGCGACGACTTGGAGGGGACGACAATGGTGAATCTGGTCAAGCACGATCTCGAGTTCATCCTGAAGCAGATCAAGGTTGCGGAGAGGCACGCTGCGGGCGAGGATCTAACCGCCCTCGTGGCGGAAGCCGGAGGCATGGATCCCAACGCGGCCACCACGCCGACCCAGGCGTTCCTGCTGCCCTACGGCCTGCGTACGGTCGATGGCACCTACAACAACCTCGTCGAGGGACGAGAGACCTGGGGCGCTGCCGACCAGCCGTTTCCCGACATGTCGAGCCCGGATTACCTGAACGAGGGCGACGACTCGATGATGTTCGGGACGCCCGCCAATCCGGTCTGGCTGACGAACAACAATTACACGCCTGGATCAGCCACGGGATCGCCGATGCTGGCACCCGGCACCGTCGTCGATGCAGATCCGCGTCTCATCTCGAACCTTGTCGCCGATCAGACGCTGGACAATCCCGCCGCGATCGGGGCCGCGCTGACCTATGCCGGCATCACGGGCGCGGCTCAGATGGCCGCCATCAAGCAGATCCAGGACGCACGCGCAGTCATTGCTGACGCTGTCGCCGATGCCGGCTCGGCATCCGGCGCGATCTCAGGGCTTCAGGCCGCCGTCACCGCTGCGGCGACAGCCGTCACCGAGGCCGAGGTTGCTCTCGCGACCGCTCAGGAACAGAACCAGGCGAACCAGGACGTTCTCGCTGCAGCCCAGATCGAGCTCGCCGCCGCGCAGGCAGCCGTCGATGAGGTGCAGGCCATATTCGACGGGCTCATTGCGGGTGGTGTCACGCCGGATGAACTCGCTGCCTTCAATGAGGCGAATGCCAACCTGCTCATCGTCCAGGACGTCTTGAACGACAAGCAACAGGTCAAGAACGAAGCCCAGGCGGTCGCCGACGCCTCCGCAGGCGCAGTTGCGGCTGCGCAGGCTGGTTTGGTGACGAAGACTGCGCAACTTGCGACGGCTCAGGACAGTCTGTCTGCCGGTCAGACGAATGCCCAGACCGCCACGGCGGCCATCGATGCGGCGAAGCTCGCGCTCGCCAATCTCCTTGCCGAGAAGGGCATCGTGATGGACGGAAGCACCGTCCTCATCCCCAATGTCTCACCCGATATCGGCGACTCGGCACCTTATAACTCCCTGTTCACCCTCTTCGGCCAGTTTTTCGATCACGGCCTCGACCTGATCGCAAAGGGTGGCAGCGGCACGGTCTACATCCCGCTTTCGCCGGACGATCCGCTCTACAACCCGGCGACGCCTCACACCAACTTCATGGTCATGACGCGCGCCAGCCGCGATGCGGACGGCGATACCGTCAACGTGACGACGCCCTGGGTCGATCAGAACCAGACCTACACCTCGCATGCTTCGCACCAGGTCTTCCTGCGCGAATACACGACCGATGCGAGCGGCAGGACGGTCGCCACCGGCAGGCTGCTCGACGGCGACAGAGGCCTTGCCACCTGGGCCGACGTCAAGGAGCAGGCGCGCACCATGCTCGGCATCGATTTGACCGATGCCAATGTCGGCAAGGTTCCGTTGCTGCGCACGGACCCATACGGAAACTTTGTTCCCGATCCCCAGACGGGTTTCGCACAGGTCATCGTCGGCCTTGGTCCTGACGGCGTTCCGAACACGTCGGACGACATCGTGGTCTCGGGCACGCCGAACGCTCCGGCGAGCCTCGTGAACGCGATCCTCACCGGACACGCTTTCCTCGACGACATTGCTCACGCGGCGGTGCCCGTCATCGTCGGGGGCGTTCTTCAGAAGGATGGCGACAGTGCCGTCGGCTACGCGAATGCGGACGGGAGCACGACGGGGCTCGTCAATTCCCGCGGCTCGAACACGGCCTACGATAACGAGCTGCTCGACGCCCACTACATCACGGGCGACGGCCGCGGCAACGAGAACGTCGGTCTAACGGCGATCCACCACGTTTTCCACTCCGAGCACAACCACCTGGTCGACCAGGTCAGGTCGGTGGTTCTCGCTAGCGGCGACCTTGCTTTCCTGAACGAGTGGCTGCGTATCCCGGTCTCCGCAATTCCGACGGATCCCACGGCCATTGCCGGCCTGCAATGGGACGGTGAGCGCCTGTTCCAGGCGGCCCGCTTCACGAACGAGATGGAGTATCAGCACCTCGTCTTCGAGGAATTCGCCCGCAAGATGCAGCCCGACGTGGACGCCTTCGTGTTCGAGCCGTCGGTCGACATCAACCCGGCGATCTTCGCGGAGTTCGCACAGGCCGTGTACCGCTTCGGCCACTCGATGCTCAACGAGAACATCGACACCATCGACGCCAACGGAAATCCGTTCTCGATGAAGCTGTTCGACGGCTTCCTCAATCCGCTGGGCTTCGGAGCGACCGACGCCAACGGCAACGTGACCATCGACCACGAGCAGGCGGCCGGTGCGATCATGCGCGGCATGTCCCGCCAGCACGGCAATGAGATCGACGAGTTCGTCACGCACGTGCTGCGTAACCAGCTCGTCGGCATCCCGCTCGATCTCGCCGCCTTGAACATCGCCCGCGGCCGCGATCTCGGCCTGCCGTCTCTGAACGAGGCGCGTGCGCAGTTCTACCAGATGTCCGGGCAGGATTCGCAGCTCAAGCCCTATGTGAGCTGGACCGACTTCGCCCTCAACCTTCAGAACTCTCTGTCGATCATCAACTTCATCGCGGCCTATGGGAAGCATCCGCTGATCGAGGCCGCGACCACCCTCGAAGCCAAGCGGGCTGCGGCGACTCTGCTCGTGCTCGGCGGAACCGGCGCTCCTGCGGACCGCCTCGACTTCCTCAATGCGACGGGTGCATGGACCGCCCAGAACTCGGGCCTCAACGATATCGATCTGTGGATCGGCGGTCTCGCCGAGAAGAAGATGGACTTCGGCGGCATGCTCGGGTCGACCTTCTCCTTCGTCTTCGAGGCCCAGCTGGAAAGCCTCCAGGACGCCGACCGGTTCTACTACCTCTCCCGCGTCCAGGGATTGAACCTCCTCAACGAGCTTGAAAACAACTCGATGACGGACATCATCATGCGCAACACCGACCTCGGCGACGAGGGACGGACGGCGCTTCCGGGAGACATCTTCGCGACGCCTGCCTACACGCTCGAGATCATCCGGTCGAAGCAGATCGGGGCAGACCCGGTCTGGGACAATCCCATCCTCCAGGCGCTCACGCCGCTCGTGGTGCGCAAGGACCTCGACGGCGACGGCGACGACGATGTCCTCATCTACAACGGCACCGACCATGTGGTCATGGGCGGTTCGGCCGAGGACGATTATATCGTGGCCGGCGAGGGCGACGACACCGTCTGGGGCTATGAGGGCAACGACACCATCGAGGCCGGCTACGGCGTCGACATCATCCATGGCGGCAAAGGCGACGACATCATCACCAATGCCGGCACCGATATCGGCATGACCGACAAACTGCATGGCGAGGAGGGCAACGACGTCATCCAGGGCGGCAGCGGCTTGGCGCTGATCTTCGGCAACCAGGGGCAGGACTTCCTGATCGCCGGACCGGACGGGAAGCAGGTCTTCGGCGGAACGGACAACGACTTCATCCTCGGAGGTGACGGCGGCGACTTCCTGCTCGGCAACGAGGGAGACGACTGGATCGAGGGTGGCGCCCGGTTCGACGTCATTGCCGGTGAGAACTCGGAATTGTTCTTCAATTCCACCATCATCGGCCACGACGTGCTTAACGGCGGCGCCAGCGACACGGACTACGATGCCGAATCCGGCGACGACATCATGTTCCAGGGCGAGGGCATCCAGCGCAACAACGGCATGGCCGGCTTCGACTGGGCCATCCACAAGGGCGACGCCGTCGCGGCGAATTCCGACCTCGGCATCCCGATCTTCGACAACCAGGAGGCGTTTATTCTTCGCGACCGCTTCGACCTGGTCGAGGGTCTGTCCGGATGGAAGCACAACGACATCCTCACCGGGCGTGTCGCCGCCGTGAACACCAGGGCGGAGGCGACGGGAACGGCTGCGATCCCAGGCCCGAACTCACCACTCGAATCCTTCTCCAACGACCTGCTGCAGAAGAACGTTCACCTGATCGCTGGTCTGGACCAGCTGGTGGCACACCGCACCCGAATCCCGGTGGTGGATGCGCAAGGCAGGCCTGTACTCGATAAGAACGGGAATCCCGAACTGATCGTTCTCGATACCTCGCAGGCAGCGGATATCATCCTCGGCGGCGGCGGCAGCGACACCATCAAGGGCTTCGCCGGAGACGACATCATCGACGGCGACAAGTGGCTCAACGTGCGCATCCGGATCGTCAAGGATGGCGTCACCTACACGGCCGACGGGATGACGGAAAAGGTCTACTTCGAGTCCGACTATGAGCATGGAGCTCCGAAAGCCGGCGCTGTCGCCCAGTTCGGTGGCAAGACCCTCGATGCCCTGATGCTCAGCGCGACCCTCAACCCGGGCCAGCTCAGCATCGTCCGTGAGATCGTCGACGGCGATCTGGACAACAGCGCCATCGACGTAGCGGTCTACGGCGACCTTCGGGCGAACTACACGATCACGAGCAATGCCGACGGCAGCGTCACCGTCCAGCACGTGACGGTGACAGTCGAGACGGATCCGACGACTGGCAACAATCGGGTCTCGGACGGGACCGATCGCCTGTTCAACATCGAGAAGCTGCGCTTCGCAGATGTTGAAGTGAACGTGACCCCACCGAAGCTGTCTCTCCATGCTTTCGATGCCGGCGGCAATTACGCGGACAACTTCAACTCGGCATTCTACAGCCGGTCCGACGGTTCCCGCCCATGGGCGACCAACTGGATCGAGACTGGAGATGACGGTAGCGCGACGTCGCTCAACGGGCAGATCC
The DNA here is from genome assembly GCF_034627025.1 of Microvirga lotononidis. NCBI lineage: Bacteria > Pseudomonadati > Pseudomonadota > Alphaproteobacteria > Hyphomicrobiales > Methylobacteriaceae > Microvirga > Microvirga lotononidis. Next base: position 2,473,987 of record NZ_CP141048.1, read on the forward strand.
AGATTACGGGTGGAGCCCTGCGGTTCGACCAGGGTGACGGCGCCAGCATTCAACGCGGTCTCAACCTGGCAGGCGTTGCCACGGCGCGGCTGACCTACTCGGTCGCCGAGCAGGGGCTGGATAACGGCGAGCAGGTCGAGGTCTGGTTCTCCAGAGACGGCTCAGCCTGGACCCTGATCGAAACCATCGGCGGGGCAACCAATGGCGGGAACCGAGGTTTCGACATCTCGGGGCCGTTCACGGCAGGTGCCGCAATCCGCTTCGTGGCCTCGGGCATCAACGCGAACAACGAGTTCGTGAACATCGACAACCTGTCGGTCAGCGTCCTGGTCCCGGCAACGGCACCGACCGTCAACTATGCGACCTCCTTCACCGAGGGCGGCGCGGCGGTCGCGATCTCGAGCAATCCCGGGATCATCGACGACGCCGCGCAGATGGTGTCAGCCCGGATCGTGCTGACCAATGCCCAGGCAGCCGACGAGCTCAACTTCGGCACGTTGCCGGCAGGAATATCGGCGACCGTCGACACCTCGGTGGCGGGCAGGATCACCGTGAACCTGACGGGCACGGCATCCCTGGTCGCTTACCAGAGGGCTATCCAGGCGGTAACGTTCGACAACAACTCCGATAACCCGGTTGCGGGAAGCCGCGTCATCCAGGTGACGGTGAATGACGGGATCATGGACAGCAACGTCGCGACCACCACGGTCAACGTGATCGCGGTCAACGATCCGGTCAATGCGAACAACGACACCATCATCACCAACATCGTAAACGGTCCCATCGTGGTTCCGGAATGGGTGCTGCTGTCGAACGACACCGACCCGGACGGTCCGGCACTGGATATCACGGCCGTGAGCAACCCGAACGGTCTCGGCAACCTTTCGCTGACGGCGAATCCCGGCTCCGTGACCTTCACGGATACGGGTACAGCAGGTGGTTCCTTCAACTATACCGTCAGCGATGGTGGCAGCCCGGTCCGCACCGATACGGCCAGCGTCACGGTGACACGCGACACGAACCCGGTCGATGGTACGACAGGAAACAACATCCTGATCGGGGACGGATCCGGCAGCACCTTCGACGGGCATACCGGAAACGACACGATCCTGGCCGGCGGCGGCAACGATACCATCGTCTGGAATGCGACCTCGACGACCATCTTCGGCGTCACGTTCGAGACCTCTCAGGATGGACGCGACTTCGTCGATGGTGGGGATGGCGTCGATACCTTCGATGTGAACGGAAGCGGGCTGTCCGAGACGTTCCGGGTGTATTCCCGCGATGCCGCGATCGCGGCGGGCATCACCAATCTCGTCGCCGCCACGGAGATCGTCGTCACCCGCACGGTGAACGGCAACACCTCCGTGATTGCCGAACTCGACAACATCGAGGAGATCATCATCGGAACCCGCGAGGTGACGGTGCCGGGCGGTCCGGTCGGAGGCAATGCCGGCGGGAACGACACGGTCCAGATCATCGGCGACTTCACGGGAACGAGCCTGGCTCTGAACACCATCACGGTGAACGGGACCAGCGATGCCGATACGGTCGACATCTCGCAGCTCACTTCGGCACACCGGATCGTGTTCCGCTCCAACGGAGGCAACGATACCATCATCGGCACGCTGCGGGAGCAGGACGTGATCGAACTCGAACCCGGCCGCAAGGCGGACGAGTACGAGTGGGAGGACAACGACGATGGGACGACGACGATCACCTCCGGCGTCCATCGGGTAACCTTCCGGTGCGAAGGGGGGCGCAGGCCGAACCTCTGCGAAGTCCCGCTGACGCCACAGCCTGAGACCCCGACGCAGCCCGAAGTTCCGAATAACCCCGGAACTCCGACGCAGCCCAACCCACCGGCGGATCCGGTCACGCCGGCGACGCCGACGACACCCGAGACCCCGAGCAATCCGATCCCGATCTCTCCGACCCAGCCGGAGGCGCCTGCGAGCATCGTCCTCAAAGGTTCGTCGCGGAGCGAGACTCTCAGGGGTGACGACGGAAGCGACCGGCTGGACGGCGGGCGTGGCCACGACAAGCTCTACGGTGGTGCCGGCGACGACCACCTGATCGGTGGGGACGGCAACGATCGTCTCGACGGCGGCACCGGCAACGACCGGATGGACGGCGGCCGGGGCAACGATGTCTACGTCGTCGACAGTGCCGGCGACCGGGTCATCGAGCGCAGTGGCCAGGGCATCGACACCGTCAGGAGCAGCGTGTCCTACTCGCTTGCCGGAACTCACGTGGAGAAGCTCGTCCTTACCGGATCGGGCGACATCAACGGCACCGGCAACCATCTGGACAACAGCCTCACGGGCAATGCCGGAAACAACATCCTCAAGGGTGGCTCGGGCAGCGATGTGCTGAAAGGCATGGCCGGGGATGACCAACTCCATGGCGGATCCGGTCGGGATATCCTCAACGGCGGATCGGGCAATGATCTGCTGAAGGGCGGATCCGGCAACGACCGGCTGACCGGAGGCTCGGGTCAGGACACCTTCGTCTTCGAGAAGAACGGCGGCTGGGACACGGTCACCGACTTCCGAAACGGTCAGGACAGGATCGACGCGAGGGGCCTGGTCGGCGTGGACAAAGTGTCCGACCTGACCGTGACGCAACTCGGCCACGACGCGATGGTCTCACACGGTTCCGACATCCTTATCCTGAAGGGTGTCAACGCATCCGATCTCGACAACAGCGACTTCATCTTCTGATGCGGTTTGTCTGAGATCGCGATGGTCCCGCCGGGAGGGTTAGCCCCCCAAAATTCTCCCGGCGGGATCTCAAACCAATGGACTGCTGGAAATTTTCCGATGTCGAAGCTGAGCACCTCTGCCGGTGCGCTCTTCCGAGGCAACGCCGATGACCAATCCGCTTAAAGGCCGTCTTAGTATCGTCGCTTCCTGCCGTGGCGCCTTCCTCGGCGTCGCGGTGCTGAGCGGCTTGATCAACCTTCTCTACCTGTCGGGCTCCATTTTCATGATGGAGGTCTACGACCGGGTCCTGCCCAGCCGCAGCATCCCGACGTTGGTCGGGCTCTCCATCATCATCGTCGTGCTCTATCTCTTTCAAGGCCTGTTCGACATGGTGCGAGGCCGGATTCTCGCCCGGGTCGGTGCCGCGCTCGACGAGGACCTGAGCCAGAAAGTGTTTCAGGGCCAGCTCGCCGCGCCGATCAAAGGCAAGGCGGAAGGCGACGGGCAGCAGCCCCTCCGCGATCTCGATCAGCTCCGGGCCTTCCTCGCTGGAGGCGGGCCGTCGGCGCTCTTCGACCTGCCGTGGATGCCGCTCTACCTGTTCATCTGCTTCGCGTTCCATCCTTGGCTCGGAGCCGTCGCTTTGGGCGGCGCGATCGTCCTCGTCGCGATCACTCTTCTGACCGAGTTCTTCACGCGGGAAGCCTCGAAGGCTGCTGTGAGTGCTGCTCTGGTCAGGAATGGGATCTCCGATGGGGCGCGTCGAAATGCAGAGGTCGTCCACGCCATGGGCATGGCGCAGCGGATCGGAACCCGCTGGAGCCAGGCCAATGCGACCTATCTGTCCTATCAGCAGAAGACATCCGACGTGGCCGGCGGCTTCGGCGCCATGTCGAAGGTTCTGAGAATGCTGCTGCAATCGGCCGTTCTCGCGCTCGGTGCCTATCTCGTCATCGACGGCCAAGCGACGGGCGGCATCATGATCGCCAGTTCGATCCTGACGTCGCGGGCTTTGGCGCCTGTCGAACTCGCCATCGCCAACTGGAAAGGCTTCGTGAGCGCGCGCCAGGGCTGGCATCGGCTCAAGACTCTTCTGGACGCCAATGCGAGCGTCGAGGCGCCCTTGAAGCTGCCCGCGCCACGATCCGTTCTTTCCCTCGAGAATGCGGGAACCGGAGCTCCGGGCGGCCAACGCTTCGCCATCCAGGACGTCGCATTTCAACTGAATGCGGGAAGCGGGCTTGGAGTCATCGGACCGAGCGCATCCGGGAAGTCTTCCCTCGCCCGTATGATCGTCGGTGTCTGGCCGACATGGCGGGGCAAGGTCCGCCTGGATGGAGCCGCGCTGGAGCAGTGGCTGCCGGAGGATCTGGGACGCCACATCGGCTACCTGCCGCAGGACGTCGAGCTCTTCGCCGGGAGCGTGGCGCAGAACATCGCACGCTTCGATCCGGATCCGAAGCCCGAGGCCATCATCGAGGCCGCCAAGTTCGCCAATGTGCACGAGATGATCCTGCAGCTCCCGGACGGCTACGAGACGCAGGTCGGCGAGGCCGGTGCCGCGCTCTCTGGGGGACAGCGGCAGCGTATCGCTCTGGCCCGGGCTCTCTACGGCAATCCGTTCCTCGTGGTGCTCGACGAGCCGAACTCCAACCTCGACAACGAGGGGGAGCAGGCTCTGACCGCAGCCATCATGAGCATCAGGGCCCGGGGCGGCGTGGTGATCGTGATCGCTCACCGTCCCAGCGCCCTTGCCGGTGTCGACATGGTTCTCGTGATGGGTGAGGGGCATGTGCAAACCTTCGGCCACAAGGACGAGGTTCTGAGCAAGGTCCTGCGTCCCGTGCCGGCGGCACAGGCGTCCGAACCGCGGGTCGCTCCCGTCACACCGTTGAAAGTCGTCGAAGATCTGGGAGTTGCGTCATGAGTCACGCACAGAAGGCAAGCGCCCGTACATCCATCCGCCGTCATACCTTGCTCGGCTTGTCGGCCGCACTCTTCCTTGTCGGCGGGCTCGGCGGCTGGGCCGTGGTGACGGAGCTGTCCGGAGCGGTCGTGGCGCCGGGAGCCGTGGTGGTGGACAGTCACGTCAAGAAGGTCCAGCATCCGACCGGCGGCGTCGTGGGCGAGATCCATGCCCGTGACGGAGACCGCGTTCGAGCGGGAGACATCGTGATCCGGCTCGACGAGACGGTCGCCCGCGCCAATCTCGCAATGGTGTCCAAGAGCCTGGACGAGCTCGCGGCCCGCCAGGGGCGCCTCGAATCCGAGCGGGATGGGGCGAGGGACATCACTTTTCCCGCGGCCCTCAGAAGCCGTCTCGACGAGACTGACATCGTCGAACTGACCCGAAGCGAGACCCGGGTTTTCGAGTCTCGCCGCGAAGCGCGCGAAGGGCAGAAGGCGCAGCTCAAGGAGCGGATCGCGCAGCTGCAGGAGCAGATCGACGGGCTCGATCTCCAGGCGGCCGCGAAGGCCGACGAGATCCAGCTCATTCAAAGCGAACTGAGCGGCGTCGAGCAGCTCTGGCGGAAGAACCTCGTTCCCATCACCCGCGTGACGGCGCTCAAGCGGGAGGAGACGCGCCTGCGCGGCGAACGCGGGCAGCTCATCTCGAACATCGCGCAGTCGAAAGGCCGGATCAGCGAAACGGCGCTCCAGATCCTGCAGATCGAGCAGGATCTCAAGAGCGAAGTCTCGAAGGAGTTGCGTGAGGTTCAGGCCAAGATCGCCGAACTGGTCGAGCGCCGCGTGGCGGCCGAGGATCAGCTGAAGCGGATCGACATCCGGGCGCCGCAGGATGGGTTCGTGCATCAATCGATGGTCCACACGGTGGGCGGCGTCATCAATGCCGGCGAACCTCTGATGATGATCGTTCCCGAGTCCGACGAGCTCTCGATCGAAGTGAAGGTCTCGCCGCAGGACATCGATCAGCTGCGGCCGGGACTCGACACGGTCCTGCGCCTCTCAGCCTTCAACCAGCGCACCACACCGGAGATCAAGGGCAGGGTGAGCCTGATCGCGGCCGATCTGGTGACGGATCAGCGCTCGGGCATCCAGTACTATCCGGTGCGGGTGGCCTTCGCGGATGGGGAGCGCGATCGCCTCGGCGCTCTCAAGCTCATGCCCGGCATGCCCGTGGAAGGCTTCATCCAGACAGGCTACCGCACGGTCTTCTCGTACCTGACGAAGCCTATCGCCGACAACATGGCGAAGGCATTCCGCGAGGAATAAGGGTTGCCCGAACCGGAGTCGCGAGACACCGGTCAACGGCCCGCATCGGTCCTCTGGTGCGTTTCGATGTAGGTCTGCAGGGATTTCCCCACATCCTCGATATGCGTCCTGAGAAGAGCACACGCCTCTGCGACCTGTCCGGCCTCGCAGAGGCGCACCAGCGCGGCATGCTCGGTCTCCGCGCGCTTCATCCCGTCCGTGAGGGAGAGCTGCAGCCGGGTATGCCTGTCGCATTCCTGCAGGAGGTTGGCCACGATCGCCGAGGTGCGCGGCTGCCCGGCGTGACGGTACAGCAGCATGTGGAACTGCGTATTCAGCTCGCCCCAGCGCCGGACATGGTTCGCCCGAAGTTCGGCGCTGTATTCCTGGAGGATCCGGTTGAGCTGATCGTAGTCGCCTGCGGTCAGCTGCCTGGCGGAGGCCTCCAGCAGGCGGGGCTCCAGGAGCACCCTCAAGGCAAACAGCTCCTGGACTTCCTCCATGGACAGTTCGGACACGATGGCGCCCCGGTGAGGGTGGATCTTGACCAGCCCCTCCGCCTCAAGCTGCATCAGGGCCTCCCGAACGGGAATGCGGCTCACGCCGAACTCGCCCGCCAGGGCATCCTGCCGCAGGGGGGACCCCGCCCTGAACTCGCCATCGAGAATCCGCTCGCGCAGACTTTCCGCAACGGCAGCGGCAATCGTCCGGTGCTGAAGGGACTTCTGCGCGGTCCTGGGAGATGGCTTGGTTTCAAGAGTCATGACTCGAGCTATCACTGAACGTCCAGGAACGCATCCATAGCAGCGCCCCAAGAGATTGGCTTGACAAGGTAGATTTTATACAATCTACAATAATGCCTCCGAATGTCCAGAGTGGGAGAAGGACGGCATGGCGAGGATCGGTTGGGAAGGGGTATTCCCTGCGGTGACCACCCAGTTCAAGGCGAATTACGACTTGGATATCGAGGCCACCGCCAGGGTGATGGACGGCTTGATCCGGGACGGCGTCTCCGGGTTGATCGTCTGCGGAACGGTCGGCGAAAACACGTCGCTCAGCCGCTCCGAAAAGGTGGCCGTCATGGAAACGGCGAAGGCCGTCTCCGGCGGCCGGGTGCCGGTGATCGCCGGCATCGCCGAATTCACCACCCCATTCGCCTGTGAGGTCGCGAAGGAGGCTGCCCGCGTGGGCCTCGACGGCGTCATGGTCATGCCCGCGCTCGTCTATTCCTCGAAGCCGCACGAAACGGCCGCCCATTTCCGCGGCGTCGCCAAGGCGACCGATCTGCCGGTGATGGTCTACAACAATCCGCCGATCTACAAGAACGACGTGACACCCGACATTCTGGCCTCGCTCGCCGATTGCGAAACCGTCGTGTGCTTCAAGGATTCATCCGGCGACACGCGCCGCTTCACCGACACGCGCAACATGGTCGGCGACCGCTTCGTGCTGTTCGCGGGCCTTGACGACGTGGTGGTCGAGAGCGTGATGCTCGGTGCGCAAGGCTGGATCTCCGGCATGTCGAACGCCTTTCCCCAGGAGGGCGAAACCCTGTTCCGCCTCGCGAAAGCCGGGCGCTACGAAGAGGCGCGCGCCCTTTACGATTGGTTCATGCCGCTGCTTCACCTCGATGCGAGGCCCGATCTCGTGCAATGCATCAAGCTGTGCGAGGCGATCATGGGTCGTGGCTCGGAACTGACGCGTCCCCCGCGCCTTGCTCTGAGCGCCGGGGAGCGCGCCGAGGTCGAGGCGGTGATGGACAGGGCGCTGAAGAACCGTCCGGTCCTTCCCGATGTCGGGCTGAAGTCCGCCGCCTGATCGAAAACGCGGCGGAGGGCCTTGATGTCCTCCGCCGTTCTGTTGTCGTTATTTGTCTTACGATCAGCGAGTGCAGCTATGGCGCGCCACACCTTCTTTTGCATCGACGGCCACACCTGTGGAAACCCGGTCCGCGTAGTTTCCGGCGGCAGCATCCCGCAGCTGAAGGGCGGGACGATGTTCGAGCGCCGTCAGCATTTTCTGGCGGAGTACGACTGGATCCGAACCGGCTTGATGTTCGAGCCCCGCGGGCACGACATGATGTCCGGCTCGATCCTCTATCCGCCGACGCGCCCCGATTGCGATGTCGGGATCCTGTTCATCGAGACGTCCGGCTGCCTCCCCATGTGTGGACATGGGACGATCGGGACCGTGACCATCGCCCTCGAGAACGGCCTGATCCATCCCAGAACACCCGGGCTCCTGCGTCTCGATACGCCGGCCGGCGTGGTCGAGGCCCGCTATGAACAGAATGGTCCCTTCATCGAGCGGGTCCGCATCACCAACATTCCATCCTTCCTCTATGGGAATGGCTACGAGGTCGAGGTGGAAGGGCTCGGGCATCTGACGGTGGATGTCGCCTATGGCGGCAATTTCTACGCTATCGTCGAGCCGCAGCCGCTCTATTCCGATCTGGCGGACATCAATCCGTCGGACGTTCTGCGCTGGAGTCCCAAACTGCGGGACGCCTTCAATGCGCGTTACCGGATCGCGCATCCGGAGAACCCGGACATCAACTGTCTGACCCATGTCCTGTGGACCGGACGTGCGCAGACCGCAGGCGGAACGGCCCGCAATGCCGTGTTCTATGGCGACAAGGCCATCGATCGGTCACCTTGTGGGACGGGAACATCGGCTCGCATGGCTCATCTCGCGGCACGCGGCGATCTGAAGGAGGGCGATGCGTTCGTCCATGAGAGCATCATCGGGTCCACCTTCGTCGGACGCATCGAGGGGCGGGCAAAGGTCGGAGACCGGGATGCCATCATTCCATCCATCGAAGGATGGGCGCGGGTGACCGGCTTCAACACGATCATCATCGACGACCGCGATCCCTTTGCGAAAGGGTTCCAGGTCGTGGACCGACCTTCACACCGGTAACGCCTAAGCGTCAGATGCGGATCGAACTTTCTCCCGAATGGATGCACGATGCGGATCGCGATTGTCGGAGCTGGAATCGTTGGCCTCGCGGCCGCTCACTCCCTTCTGGATCGGGGACATGAAGTCATTCTGATCGATCCGGGCAATCAGACCGCACGGCCGACGGACGGCAATGCCGGCTGGATCGCTCATACCGACATCATGCCGCTGGCCTCTCCCAAGGTGTGGAGGGATCTTCCAGGCTGGCTGATGGATCCGCTGGGGCCTCTCACCATCAGGCCTGCCTATCTTCCCGCTCTGATGCCGTGGCTGATGCGCTTCATGCTGGCGTCGTCGCCCCTGCGGATCAAGGCCAGCATGGCGGCTATCCGCGCCATCAACGCCGAAGCGTTGCCCTCCTGGAAGAGGCTGCTGTCCTCGTTGGACCTGAACACGCATCTGCGCGAGAAGGGCATTCTCTCCGTCTGGAAGCGGCATGAGGCTTTTCTGCGGGCTAAGGACGTCCTCGACCGTCAGCGCGACCTCGGCATCGGAGTCGAGATCCTCGACCGGACGGAGCTCGCCAGCCTGGAGCCCTCACTCCGTAACGTCGAAGCAGGCGCGCTTTTCCCGGACGCATGTCACATCTCCGATCCGGCCCATCTGGCGTCGGACCTTAGAAGGCTCGCACTCGCACGTGGCGCGCAGCATGTCGCTGCTCGCGTCCTGGCAGTAGAGCCAAGCGATGCCGCGATCCGCATCCAGGCGGAGGGTACCGCCGGCGCAATCGTTGCCGACAGGGTCGTCATCGCTGCCGGGGTCTGGTCACGGCCGCTCGCGAAGATCCTGGGAGACCGGATTCCCCTTGATACGGAGCGCGGCTACAATGCCACCTATCCTAAGGGTTCGTTCGGTCTCCATCGTCCCACCATGTTCGAGGGTGAAGGCTTCGTGACGACGCCGCTCGATACCGGAGACAGGGTCGGGGGCGCCGTCGAGTTCGCGGGCCTGGACGCCAAGCCCAATCATGATCGCACTTCCGCGATGATCGTACGGCTCAAGCGCTTTCTGCCGGACTTCGATGCCGACCAGGATGCGAAACGCTGGATGGGCTTTCGCCCGTCCATTCCGGATTCCCTGCCCGTGATAGGTCCTTCCAGGCGGGACCCTCGCATCGTCTACGCGTTCGGTCATGGCCATCACGGATTGACCCAGGCCGCCGTCACATCGCGCCTAGTGGCGGATCTCATCGACGGCATGGCCGGTGAAATCGATCTCAAGCCTTATTCGGCGCAGCGCTTCTGAACAGGCATTTCCATCCGGAACTCAGGGGCGCCGATTCTATGGCCGGTCCCGCCCGATAGGCTTCATGCCGTCGGTTGGGGAGTCGTCGGCGTCACGGGGATTTCAGGGGGCGACGTCGGGGGCACCCCGACGGGTTCGCCGGGCGGCGGAATGTCTCCGGGCGTCGCCGGGGGCACGCCGATCGGCTCAGGCTGAGGGCCTTCGGGCGGCGTGGGTGGACTCACCGGGGCCGGATTGGGATCCGCCGGTGTCGGCTCGGGATAAGGCTGGTTCGGCAGAGGGATGGGCATTCAGGCGGCGCTCCGCGGTTGAGGCGTCTTTCAGGGTCGGTAAAGGGGCAATCATCAGTGGAGCGCTAGGTTCCGGTCAAGGAAGGAGGCATCGCGGCCTGGACGGGATTCGAATGTCCCGGGAGGTCGCAATTCTATTCCTGCCCGCGGTCGCGCCGCCGCCGTTCGACTTCCTGTTTGATCAGCACGTCGAGAATCTCGCTCGGCACCGCCTTCGAAGGCCGACCGTTGATGGCGCGCAGGCGCTCGGTGTCGAACTTCGGCTCACGATCGACGGTCAGGAGGCCGTTGGTTTCCTGTGCCGTATCGGTGAGCTGAGTGTAGCAGAAACCGGCAAGCGCCGTGGAGGCCAGCAGCGCATCGACGAGTTCCTCGTAACGGGCGAGAAGAGCATCGGGACTGGCGAATTGGCCGTACCCGAACCAATCCTCGGCGGCCTGAGGCACGAATCCGAGACCGCCGAATTCGCTGATCACGATGGGCTCGTCTTCGATTTCGACCCCTTCGCCCAAAAGAGGATGGTGGTGCGGACGGACTTCGCGGAACGTCCGTGCGATGGCCTGCCGATCGACGTAGCGCTCGCGCAGCACGTCTCCGGTCTGCGCGTAATCGTGTACGCCGAAGATGTCGCCGACGGCGTGCTGCCAGCCGTCATTGGCGATCACCGGTCGCGTCGGGTCGACGGCTCGTGTGAGGTGATAGAGGGCGCTGACGAAGTCACGCTGCTGCCTGGAGCGGTCGAGGTCCGGCACGCCCCAGCTTTCGTTCAGGGGAACCCAGGTGATGATGCTGGGATGGTTGTAGTCGCGGCGGACGGCCTCCAGCCATTCGCGGGTGAGCATTTCAGCGGCGCGGTCCGAATAGACATAAGCGTTGGCGGCCTCGCTCCAGACGAGCATGCCGAGTCGGTCGCACCAGAACAGGAAGCGCGGGTCCTCCAGCTTCTGGTGAATGCGAACGCCATTGAAGCCCAAGGATTGCGCCAGCTCCACCTCGCGCTTGAGGGCACCTGCATCTGGGGCTGTGAGGAGAGAATCCGGCCAGTAGTTCTGCGCCAGAACGAGGCGCAGGAACGTCGGAATGCCGTTGATGATGAAGCGCCCGTCGCGGGCTTCGATGCGGCGCAGGCCGAAATAGCTTTCGACACGGTCGATGACGGCGCCGTTCTCGTCGGTCAGTTCGATCAACGCCTCGATGAGGTTGGGATGCTCGGGCGCCCACAGCAGGGTGCGGCGCCGGCGGATCGCCGCATCGTTGATATCGAGGAGGAGGTCCCGCCGCAATTCGCGCCCCGAGAGCAGATAGGTGTCCTCGACGAGCGTGCGGGTCGGCCTATCTCCCTTCAGCTGCACGCGCAGGTGCCAGCCCGCAGGAGGCGTTCGGTCTAGGCGAAGGACCAGCCCGACGCCGAAGCGGTCGACGTCGGGCGTCCACCGCAGCTCGGCAATGGCGACCCTCGGGACTGGTTCCAGCCAGACGGGCTGCCAGATGCCGGTGGTGCGATGATACCAGATATAGCCAGGCTGCTCTTCCCAGTACTGCTTGCCTCGCGGCTGCTGGAGATCCCGGGGCTCATCCTCGGCTCGAACCACGACGATCTGGGTCTCGCCGGGAGCGAGCAGGGGGGTGATGTCGGCGGAGAACGGCGTCTGTCCGCCCGTGTGCTCCACCGCCATGCGGCCGTTGACCCAGATCGTGGCCTTGTAGTCGACGGCACCGAAATGGATGACGAGGCGCTCCCGGCGATCCGCCTCCTGAACCTGCACTTCGCGGCGGTACCAGACGACCGGATGGAACCCGGTTTCGTGTATGCCGGATGATTTGCTCTCGGGTGCGAAGGGCACCATGATTTCGCGGTCGAATGGTTCCGTCCGCTCGAACCAGCGCTCGGCAAGCCCCTCGTCTTCGCCGTCGAACGCGAAGCCCCACGGGCCGCACAGGTCGATCCAGCGGTCACGGCGCAGTTGCGGGTGAGGGTGGAGCTCGGCTGGAATGGTCGTCTCGGTCATGTTCCATCCCCCTGTTATTGTGCTGCCGCAACCGGGCAGGAGGCAGGCTTGTCCTCTCGTTCCGACCAACGCGTGAGGGCCGGGGAGGTTCTCAAGAGCGCTCTGCGATGAAACCTTCCCTTAGGTAAGCCGTTCCCCAACTTGGATCACATGACGGCCGAGGTTCGCCCGCGGCCTCACCGCTGTGCTGCAGTGGAAGCACTGACGCTCAAGGGATGGCCTCGGCATGACCCAAGCGCTCCCACCTCGATCCCACCTTCATCGCCTCACTGCCCCAGAGGCGTTCTGGTGGTCCACCGGAATCGAGGACACCTTCATCACGGCCCCGCATCCGGTCACGGGGCGGACCCTCGACGAGTACGAGCTGACCGGTCACTACGACCGCTGGCACGGCGATCTGGGCCTCGTGGCCGAGCTCGCCGTGCCCTGCGCCCGCTACGGCGTGCCGTGGCACCGCATTCAGCCCACGGCGACCACCTGGGACTGGACCTTCCCGGACGAAACCCTGGAGAGGCTTCTCGACCTCGGCGTCGATCCACAAGTCGACCTGGTCCATTATGGATTGCCCGCCTGGATCGAGGGCGCCTTCCTGCATCCCGACTACCCGAAGCTCGTTTCCGATTACGCGGCGCGCCTTGCCGAGCGCTTTCGGGGGCGGATCACCTGGTACACCCCGCTCAACGAGCCGCGCATTACGGGCTGGTATTGCGGCCGCCTCGGCTGGTGGCCGCCGTTCCGGCGCAGCTGGCCGGGCTTCGTGGCGCTAATGCTGGCCATTGCCAAAGGCATGGTTGAAACCGTCAAGGCCCTGGAGAGCGTCGACCCGGAGATCGTGCCCTATTTCGTCGATGCCACGGACCTGTTCGATACCGACGACCCCGCCTTCGAGGACGAGGCACGGCGCCGCCAGGATATCGTCTTCCTCGCCCTCGATCTCGTCTCCGGGCGGATCGACGAGCGCCATTCCCTCTGGGACTGGCTTTTGAAGAACGGCGCGCGGGAGGCCGATCTCGCTTACTTCCTCGACAATGCCGTGGCGCTGCCGGTCATCGGCATGAACCTCTACCCGATGTTCACGCAGAAGAAGCTGCTGCGTGACGCAGGAGGGCGCTTCCGGATCCGCATGCCCTATGCCGGCGCCGATCTCATCACCCGGCTCGGGCGGCTCTATTATGAGCGCTACGGGGCTCCACTCATGATCTCGGAGACGGCCTCCATGGGCTCCCTGCGGCGCCGGCTCGACTGGCTCGATGCGTCGGTCGCGGCCACCCGGCAGCTGCGGGAAGATGGCATTCCGCTGGTAGGATATACCTGGTGGCCGATGTTCGCGCTTGTCACATGGGCCTACCGCCAGGGAAACCGCCCCGTGACCGAGCACCTGGCGCAGATGGGATTGTGGGACATCGTCCCGGACGAAGCCGATCCGCTGCGCCGGGTTCGGACCTCCGGCGTGGATATCTATCGCCGCCTGGTGCAAGGCGGGGCTGAGAGCGTCGGGAGGTTGTCCCAAGTGCCGTCCCGCGCCGCGGCAGCGCTTTGAGGCGGAAGGGGAGAGCGCGATGTTCAGAAGCTTCTTTCTCGCGGGCTTTGAGGGCTCCACCGGCTACAACCGGCACGGCCATTGGTTCGACCAGGTCGTGGCGACCGGACATGACAGGACGGTGGACGACGATTATCGGCAGCTCGCCCGGCTCGACATCCATGCCGCTCGCGAAACGATCCGCTGGCCCTTGGTGGATCTCGGGCGTGGGCGCTACGACTTCTCCACGGTCGAGCCCTTCGTCGAGGCCTCGCGTCGGCACCATGTGGAAGTCGTGTGGGATCTCTTCCATTACGGCTATCCAAAGGGGCTCGACCTGTGGAGCGAGGATTTCCCCAGGCGCTTCGCCGATTACTGCTACGCGGTCGGCCGCTACATCGCCCAGCGCACCGAAGGCATCTGCGCCTTCACGCCGGTGAACGAGCCCTCGTTCATGTCCTACGCGGCCGGTGAGAAGGGCTTGTTCGCGCCTCATGCCACGGGGCGTGGGTGGGATCTCAAGGTGGCCCTGTCCCGAGCGGCGATCGAGGGCATCAATGCCCTGTGGGCGGCCTGTCCCGGCGCACGGATGGTGAACGTCGATCCCCTCTGCCGCGTGGCCGTGCCTCCCGGCCGTCCGGAGCTCGAGGATCAGGTGAGGGACTTCAATGACCGCCTCGTGTTCCAGGGCTGGGACATGCTGTGCGGCCGCCTGCTGCCCGAGCTCGGGGGCAGCAGGCGGCATTTGGGCATCGTGGGAATCAACTATTACTGGACCAACCAGTGGGAGTTCGGAGGAATCCCGAAGGCCGACGGGGTCATCCCGCCGCTGGCGGACGAGGATCCCCGCAGATGGCCCTTGAGCGCCCTCGTCCGCTCGGTGTGGAAGCGTTACGGCGGCGAAGTGATGATCACGGAAACCAGCCATATCGGCGACAGCCGCGGGCGCTGGCTGCGGGAGGTGGCGCAGGAGGCCGAGGAGCTGCTTCAGGACGGGGTGCCCCTGCGAGGGGTGTGCCTTTACCCTATCCTCGGCATGCCGGAATGGCACGACCCGGATATCTGGACTCCGATGGGGCTCTGGGATCCCGTCTGCCATCGCGATCCCGACGGAGAGCGGCTGATCTGCGAGCCGATGCTCGCGGCCCTGCAATCCGTCCGCCATGTGGACGAGCTCCATCGCAGGATCGTCTCCCGCTCCCGCATGGGGAGGAACACCCCTCGGTCAGAGCGGGTGTCAGGGGCGGTCTCGGCGGGGTGACGCGGTTGCCCCGAATTCGGCGCACCATCAATCCACCGTGACCTTGAAGCGAACCAGGTCCCTGTTCATGGTCGGGCGCTTCGTCTGCCAGTTGAAGCGGGTCAGGTAGAGATAGAACGTGCTTCCGGCGGTCTGGAACACCGGCGACGGGCTGTCGTGATCGATGATCGAGGGATAGTCGTAATAGGCCTTCTTCTCGGTGGTGCCCCAGGGCGGATCGAACGGGGCGAGCAGGGCGGCGGCCGACCAGTTCCGCAGGTCGGGCGAGGTCGCATAATAGACGCCCCCAGTGTCGTTCACCCGCGTGGACCAGACGACCATCCAGAGATTCCTCGATTCCAGACGGATCAGGGACCGCACCTTGCCGCTCATGTCGCCGTTCCCGAGACGGTCGCATGTGGCCCGAACGGGTTTCTGCCCATCGGCCGGGTAGGGGTTCGGGGGCTGAACGAAGCTGCCTCTGCTCATCATCCGCCAACCGGTCACGAGATCGGATCGCGGAGCGCGGAACAGGCAGTTCCCGCGCCCGCCCGGTTCCGCGGCATCCTCCGTCCAGGCAATGAAATAGGCATATTCTCGGTCGAACACGGTGTTCGAGAGCGTGAGGAAGCCCGCGGCCTTGGTGTTCGTGTCGAAGCGCTCGTTCGACCCGGCGACGAGGCGCTGGCCACGGGGCAGAAGCTTGAAGGAGAAATCCCGCTCATCCGCCTCCAGGGCGACGAGGGAAAGATACCAGCATTCCGGCTTGCCGGGCCCCTTGGCGCAAAGCCCGTCATGGCGGAGCCCGGAGAACTCCTGGCTCGCCAATCCGAGAACACGCCCGCCACCGAGCGGGATGAGGCTCTGCACCCAGAACCGGTCATCGAGCGCTGCGGGATCCGCCGATTCCCCGCCCTGGGAGACGATGGAACAATCGGTGCGCAGATCGGCGAAGCTCGATCCTTCCAAAACTCTGTTCCGGAAATGCGCGGCGATCAGCGCAATGGAACCGTCCTGGCGGCGATAGGCCCTGGCGGGCGAATCCGGGATCGTGCGCCAGTCGCAGCGCTGCCGTTCATAGCTGTAGACCACCTCGGGCTCGGGAAAGACCGAGAAGTGAAGCTGTTCGCCCGCAATCGCGACCCTGCCCATCATGAGAAGCAGAAGGGCCAGCCATGCGAGGGCGTTCCAACGTTCCATCCTCATCGGGATATCTTCATCTCAGGTGCCGGCTGCGATGCGGCTCAGGAAGGGTGCCGGCTGGAGCCTGTTCGCGTTAAGGAAGTCCAGATACCGGGCGGCCGCCGCACTCCGGTGCCGGTCATAGGCATCGGGATCGAAGCGGATCATCTTCTTCAGGCTGGAGCGGGTGAGCGGCGCGGTCAGGTCGGCTGCGGCGACATGCGGGACGCCCGTGTTCTCGCAGAGTTCCTGGGTTCGGGAATCGATCGTGACGGTCAGGCCCATGCGCTCCGCCTGGAGAGCCAGGGCGACGCCATGATACCGGGACCCGATCGTGAGGTCGTGGCGGCGCAGCGTGTCCATCCAGGCCGGAACGTCATAGAACGATCGGACGTAGTTTCGGCACCAGCCCTTGAACTCCTCGAAGGAATAGTGCGGCACGGTGTGGTTGTGAATCTCCTTGAGCGCATGCGGATCGATCTCGTCGAAGATCTCTCGGGAAATCTGGATCATCTCTCCCATCGATTGAACCACGTACTGACCCGGATACATCGGATCCATCATGAGGCCGATAAGCTGATGCTCGATGTCCCGGGTCTTCAGCCACGCCTGATGACCTGCGGCGACCGAGATGGAGCGCGGCAGGGGAAGGTTTGACCACTGCTTGTGGATCTTCTGGCCGAGGCCCGGATTCGGGTTCGTGAAATACGAAGGGCAGCCGCCGGCAACCGAGCCATGGATACCCAGCTTGTCGAGCTGCGACGTGGTGAACGCACCGCGCGTATAGATGTTGGAGCCCGCCGAGGACGGATTGGAGCGCGCGATGACTTCGGCCCACCGACGGGTGCCGTCGGTCAGCTGGATGTCCTGATCGTAGCTGTCCGCCTGGGCGCCAAGCCCGATGGCAACGATCGGCAGGCCTGATTTCTCCAGGTTGTCCGCCATGGTGCCGTAATCCGTGTGGCGGCCCAGCTGGTTCGCGCACGGAATGACGATGATGTCGGCGTTCTCCTTCAGGCTCTCGGCCGATGCGCTCCAGCTGAAGAACTTGACCGGATTGGAAATGTGGCTGGCGATGGCATAGACGAAGGCCAGGTTGCCGTTGTTGTGGCCGATCCCATTGTAGAGATCCTCGAACGCGGCGTTCGAATAGAGTCCGAGGGACGGATACTTCCACAGGATCGCGACCCGCAGAGGCTTGGCGGGAGCCTTCGGCGCCGGAGCGGGCGGGCTGATCGGCTTGTCCATGGTCATTTCGTCGAGCATATGAAATCCATTCTGAAATCGAGTGTTGTCAGGGATCAAGCGGCTTCCGCTCGGCGCAGCCTCAGGCTGTTCTCCCACGATAATGCGTGGCGGATGATCTCCTCGAGATCGTCGAGCTGCGGAGACCAGTTCAGGGTCTCGCGGATCCGGTCGGCGCTTGCGATCAGGGTGGCGGGATCGCCGGACCGTCGGGGGGACAGGTTCACGGTGAAATCGACGCCCGAGACGCGCTTCACGGCCTCGATGACCTCATGCACCGAGTATCCGCGACCATAGCCGCAATTGAAGACCGTGCTGTTGCCGCCCGCATCGAGGTAGTCGAGCGCGAGCATGTGGGCCTGGGCCAGGTCCGACACGTGAATGTAGTCGCGCAGGCAGGTGCCGTCGGGCGTGGGGTAGTCGGTTCCGAAGATGTCGATGTGGGATCTCTCGCCAAGAGCCGCCTGGGTGGCGACCTTGATGAGATGCGTCGCCTGGCGGGTGCTTTGCCCGCTGCGGCCCTTCGGGTCGGCGCCCGCGACGTTGAAGTACCGGAGGGCCACGAAGCGGAGGGGATGGGCCCTGGTCACATCCCTCAGCATCATCTCTGTCATGAGCTTCGATGTGCCATAGGGCGAGACGGGGTTGAGCGGCGCGCCTTCGGAGATCGGGCTCTCCTTGGCATCGCCGTACACGGCGGCGGTCGAGGAGAACAGAAACTGCTCGACGCCGTTCTGCACCGCCGCGCTGATGAGCGAGCGCGACCTGACCGTGTTGTTCAGGTAGTATTTCAGCGGATCGGTGACGGATTCCGGAACGACGATCGAGCCCGCGAAGTGGGCAATCGCCTTGATGGAATGCTTGCGGATGATCCCGGCGACGAGGGCCTCGTCACCCACATCGCCCTCGATGAGGGTCGCGGCCGGATGAACCATCCAGTCGAAGCCGGTGCTGAGGTCGTCCAGGACCACCACGTCCCTTCCGGCATCGGCCAAGGCCAGTACCATATGGCTCCCGATATAGCCGGCGCCGCCCGTTACCAACACAGTCATGATGTCTCTCGCTCTTTGCTGTGACATGGAGAGAAGGGAATGGGATGCCGGAACACGGCCGGCATCCCCATAGGACGATCATGCGGCCTGCAACTGCCTGAATTCGCTCTGCCGCATCACGGGCTGCATCTTCGTATCCGCCCCGTTCTCGACCAGGAACTGATGCATTTCGCGGTAGGTGTGATGATAGGCGCGGTTGAATTTGTCGAAGAGAGACTGGTCCCAGTAATCCTCAAGCCTGAACTCCTTGCCGGAGAACACGTCGAAGCTCGGGATCTGATAGGTCTCGGCGAATTCCACCGTCCGGCTGTCATAGGTGAAGTAGATCGACGGGACGCCGTTGGCGAGCGCCATCAGATTGCCGTGGAGCCGGTATCCGAGGACCATGTCCTTCTGCTGGACGAGATCCTCGTAATCGGCGACCACGTCGGAATAGAACAGCCTCTCCCGATGGAGCTTCTCCATGGTCTCGTCGAGATACCAGTCGTTGACCTGCTTGTCGGCGCGCAGGGCCTTGAACGCCTCTTCCCGCTGCTCCGCCGTGCCGAGAACGATCTTCTTCTCCTCGACCTCGCCTTGCGCCATCAGCACCACGTCGAACCGCGCCGCCAGATTTTTCACAAGGTCGCGATGGAACGTCAGGTACTGCTTGATGTCGCGGGCATAGGTGGACGACACCTCGCGGCGCACCGTGATGCCGGCCGTCCGGATCTTCTCCAGAGGCGACAGCTGAATGTTCAGGTCGGGGTTGTTTCGGCGGAACGCGGTCGGGCAGCCGACGATGCGGATGTTCTTGATTCCGAGATCCCAAAGGACCTGTGCCGAATAGGCCCCACGCACGCCGATGGAGGTGGTGGAATCGGCCATCATGCGAAGGACCGTCTTGGTTTCCTCCGACAGCTCGATCTTGCCCTTGACCGGAGCCTGCGCGCCGATGCCCCAGGCGATGACCGGGATCTTGAGCTTCTTGAGGACGTCGACCGCCTGGTCCCAGACCATGTCCTTGTGGACGTAGTTCGATCCGCGCAGGAACACGTAATCGTACTCGGCATTGATCCGGTCGATCTGGGCAAGGTCGGGCTTCGCGATCTCCAGCGCATCGAGCTTGTCGTAGTTCAGGAGCTTCAACGACGAGTCGAAGACGAAAGCGTCGCCGATGTTGTGGTAATGATTGATGCTGCGCTGGATGTCCTTGTGCCGGTACCAGCGGACATTGTCGTGATTGTAGACTTCGCCCGACGGGCTGATGACGAGAATACGCTTCATGATTATGCCTCCAAGTATGTCCGCCAGGAGCGGCTAGGCCGTCAGCGCGACCGTTGACGGGCTTGTCGCCTTTTTCGCTGCAAGTTCCTGATAAAGATCGAGATGAAGCTGGGCGCATTCCTCGTAGGTGATCGGCTGCCCGATCCCCGCACGCAGGTCGTTCCAAAGCTTCGGCGACGTCAAGGCCTCGGTCATGCGGTCGACGAGGTCCTGGGACGAGCCGACGCGGAAGTGCAGCCCGTTGACGCCGTCGACGATCTTCTCGGCCATGCC
Source organism: Microvirga lotononidis (assembly GCF_034627025.1). Lineage (NCBI taxonomy): Bacteria > Pseudomonadati > Pseudomonadota > Alphaproteobacteria > Hyphomicrobiales > Methylobacteriaceae > Microvirga > Microvirga lotononidis. The sequence continues at coordinate 2,494,184 of NZ_CP141048.1, forward strand.
GCCGATGTTGCTGCAGATCATCGGACGTCCGTGATGGAAGGATTCCTGGATCACGATGGGGGAGTTCTCCCACCAGATGGAGGGAATGATCGTCCAGTCGATCGAGCGCATGAGGCGCGGCATCTCGCTGTTCTGGTAGGAGCCGTAGAACCGCACCCGCGATCCGGCGCGTTCCACCAGATTCCTGATCTTCTCCTGGAACGCTTCCGGTTGCCGCTCGAGATTGCCGCCGAAGATCATCAGCTGGGCATCGTCGCCCCAGACCGAATCCGGAATGCAGGTGACGGCATCGAGCAGGACGTCGACGCCCTTGAACTGCGTGATCTGGCCGAAATAGCCGAACCGGGAGCGCCGGCCTCCTCGCTGGGGCAGGGTTCGCGGCGGCGCGGTCTCGGCGATGTCCAGGCCGTTCTCGATGACGATGAAGCGAGACCGGTCCAGGCCCCAATCCACATAGCGGTCGACGAGGAACTGGCTGGGAGACACGAAGAAATCGGCCACGTCGAGAAGACCGCGGATGAAGTGCTCCCGGCGCAGGAAGCGCGCCGGCGAGATCTCCGGGAAGCAGGCGTTGCAATCCGATGGCGAGGCCCTGTGGCAGAGTTTCGTGCCGCCGGTCTTCACCATCTGCCCGTGATGGCTGCAGATCGACAGGAACTCGTGGAACGTAATGACGATCACGCAATCGGGAAGCGCCCGGCGGACGGCGTAGATCATTTCGAGACCCAGGCCGATGAAGTGGTGGAAATGGACGACGTCGGGCCTCAGGTCTTTCAGGACCCGGAGGAAGTCGCGCTCGATCTCCTCCGTGTTCCGGTTCGAGATGAGAAAGTGATCGTACTCATCCGCGTGATAGAGGAACTCGCCCTCGGTCTGGCGAAGGCTCATCAGAGCCGTCCGGCTGTGCCGCGCGACCGGGTGTCCGACGCGCGCGAGGAAGCGCGATTCGACGTTGCCGATCCGGTTGAGGCCCTTGTGCAGATTGTACGCGGCGATCTCGGCGCCCCCGAGGGAGAAGCTCGGATGGCCATGGGAGACGATGAGGACGCGAGGAGAGGGATTGGGCATGCTTTGACTACCTCATGTTGTTGATGAGGAGCGACCACTTGCGGTCGAAGCTCCAGCGATCGACTTTCTGCGCCAGGCGGTGCGCCGGGAAGGTCGAGGGGCCGACATCGTTGTCGGCCGAGATCATCTCGACATCCGGGAGCCAGACAGCGGGCGTCCCTCCGAGCCTCATCTTGAGGCAGAGATCGCGCCCCTTCTCTCCGGCGCCCAGATAGGAGCGCGTGAATCCGCCGACCGACGCGATGGATTCGCGGGAGACGATGCAGCACGAGAGCGATCCGGCGATGACCTCCGTCGGCTGCGATCCGCGCACCACGTCGCGCGGGTAGCCGATATAGCGGTCGACGAGTTTCTGCTCCTCCTGGTCGAGCCAGGTTCCCGCGAAGCGAATGGAATTGTCCTCGTAGAGGATCGTGGGGCTGATCAGCGCCTTGCCGCCGCGGTTGCGATAGGCGCGTTCCAGCGACGAGATCCATCCTGCCTGCCGAGGCAGGACGCCAGCGGCCAGAAAGATCAGCGTTTCCGCCTTCGTCGCCTGGATGGCAGCCTCGAATGCGTCGCAGGCATCCTGCACGCCCGTTGCGCCGATCACCCGGACCTTGATGCCGTAGAAACGGGAGAGCCGTTCCGCTTCCGGGGCAATGCTGTCGAAAGCTTCCAGGGGAGCCGCGACGATGATCGGCATCTCCTTCGTCTCGGCATCGAGCGCGAGAAGGGACAACGTCACGGCCGCTTCCTCGACATCGATTCCGGCTCCGATCACCAGCGCCCGTCCGGCTTCGGAATCGTCGAAATCGAAGTCGCGGATTTCCGTGACCGCCGGCGCGGGCGCGGCCATGGCCTGCATCATGGGGCCGATATGACGCTCGATCGCGGCGCCTGCCGCCGCCGTCCGTGGATCGAGAGGCGAGATGAGCCGCTCGAGCGATCGGCGCGACATGCCGCGAAGAGGCGTGAGAGGGTAGAACGCGACGTTGTCGCCAACGGCCATCTCGAAATAGACGGGTCCGTCCGAGGCCGCCGGCGGACCGGGAATGAAGGCCAGGAAGCCGTGATCGTTGCGGGCTGGATCGAGACGTCCGGCGAAGAGGCTGTTGTGCTGGAACGCGGATGAGACGTCGGAGCGCGGAAGGCGGGTCCAGGTCTCGTCGATCCGCTGCTGGGTCGCGCCTGTGCGCAGCGTGAGGGAATCCACGTGGCCTTCCGGATCGAGCATCCAGCCGGCCACCAGAATGCCGCCGCCCGGAATCTCGGCGACCATGTCCATGCCGATGCGGACCGGAACCTTGAGATCCGACACGGTGTCCCGGCCGTCGAACCGTTCGCCGGCCCGCCGGAGAGTCAGCATCGTGTCCGGATTTGCATTCGCCCTGACCAGGCCGTCCCGGATATGCGCGGGAACGTCGGTCGGGGACAGGAGAACGCGGCGCTCGTAGACTTCGAGGCTCCGCCACCCGTCCCGTCCACGGAAGAACAAAGTCTTGAGCGTGCCGGGATCGATCGCGGATGCTCCCGTGTCGAGCAGGCCCACGAAGCCCTTGCCTTGCTCGCCGAGATCGCTGCGAGGGACGGACGCCGACTTGAACTCGCCGGCGATGAGCCCCTCGTGGGCGGCAAGGACGCGCACCTTGTCGCAAGGCAGGTCGGTGGCCCAGCCCTGAAGGAACACCTGTCCCGTATCGATCGAGCCGATGACCTCGATCCAGCCGTCCGTCGGACCGGCGGCGCCGAGCACCGAAACGGCGGCTTCCAGGCGCTTCTGACTGGTCTTGCCGCCGATCAGGGCCTGAGCGATGCGGTCGATGACGTTCGACGAGCGATCACCCGCGTCGGCGGAGACGATCCGGATCAACGTGGCCAGCGGGACCGCCGGCTTGATCAGGGTGTAGCGGATCGGCGGCCCGCTGCGCCGCATCACTACGGAGCGCAGGCGGACCTTGGCGGCGAGGCGGATCGGCACGATGGCGACGAAACCTGTCGCGGCATCCGCAGACGCATCCTTGCGGGGCCAGCAGATGGTATCGGCCTTCATCGACATGGAGGGATCGCCGTTGAGCAGCGTCTCGACCTGATCGGTCATGGCGTCGGCCACGCCGGCGATCAGCGCAAGGTCGTCGCCGATCGGAGTGACGAGGGCGCTCTCGCCGTCGAGTGGCAGTTCGCGCATTTCCACCTGTTGCGTATTGTACTGCATGGGAGACCTGAATTTCCGTTCGAGGGCCGTGTCCGCTCGCGCTTCGAGGGATCGGATTACCAGGGGGGATGACGCAGGAGGACGACCAGCGCCGCGATGGCACTCACGGCGGAGATTCCACCGAACGCCATCAGAAGCGCGACGGCTCTTCGCATCGGGCGATCGACCGAGGATCCGAGGTCATCGATCTGCTTTCCGAAATCCGCCAGGATCCTGTCGAAGCGCATATGAAAGACCTCGATGTCGGAGATCTTCTTGGCGAGGTCGGCTTGATTGACCCGGACGGTGTCGAGGGCTGCCGCGATCCCGTTCTCTTCGGCGACGATCTCGTTGATCTGCGTCGACGTTCCCCGGAGGCTCTCGACGGCCTCGCGCTGCAGGATCTGCGACCGTCGCTGCGCCTCGATGAGCAGTTCGAGCCGATCGAACACCCGGTTCAGCGGCGCGTTGATCGCCGCCTCGGCGGCGCGCTCGTCCTGGCTCGGAGCCTGCAGAACGAGTTCCTCGCCGGTCGACGGGGAGATGGCCACCACCGAGAGGTCGGCCGTGCCCTGTCCGGCGCCGTCCGGCAGCTCGATCTCGAAGGCGTAGCCGCCGTCGCCGATCCCGTTGCGGCGCAGATCGACGCGCGGCATGTCGGCTGTGGTCGATGCGAGGTTCTCTCCGTTCAGGGCGATCCGGACAAGGAGACGCTCAGTCGGGCGGGAGCGATCCCAGACCCATCCGAACAGGCGCCGCCCTTCGATGGCATCGACGCGGCCCTGAAGCTGCGGTCCCACCGGAACGGCTACTGCATTCTTCGATTGTGCTGTGCTCATGCGGCGTTCGCCTTCAATTCGATGATGTCGGCGCCTTTGAGGAGGCTGCGATAGAGGGAGAGATGACGATCCGCGACGGTCGTCATGTCGTCCGGCGGCGTGATTCCGGCCATCAGCGTCTCCCAGAGATCGGGTGTCTCGATCGCCCGTCGCATGGTGCGGGCGAGCAGGGACGGGTCGTCAGGACGGACGTGCAGGCCGTCGATCCCGTCCCGGACGGCCTCCGCCATTCCACCGATCCCGCTGGCGATGACGGGGCGCCGATGGGCGAAGGCCTCCTGGATCACCAGGGGAGCGTTCTCCCACCAGATCGACGGCACCACCACCCAGTCGACGGCCGCCATGAGGCCGGGAATATCCTCGCGCCCGTAAGGCCCGAGCCGCACGACGTGAGGCTCCGTTTCGCTCAGCAGGTCATCGATCTTCTCGACGAACTCCTTCGCCTGAAACGGCGCACCGCCATGCAGGCGAAGCTCGAAATCCTCGACACCGTCGGCGATGAGGCGCTGAGCCGCCTTGAGGAGAACGGGAACGCCCTTCCAAGGATTGAGATTGCCGAAATACCCGAACACCGATCGCCTGCCCGAAGGGGTCGATCGGTGAGCGGCCGGCGTGACGGCCGGTCGACCGTTCGGCACGATCTCGATCGAGCCGGATGGCAGGCCCCAGCTCACGAAACGATCCTTGAGGAAGCGGCTGGGAGCGATGAACCGGTGAACCTGGTCGAGATGGGTCCGGATATATTTCTCTCGAAGGAGAAACCGGTCGGCCGGGATGTCCGGGAAGCATCCATTGCAGCGATGGGGTGTCGCGCGGTCGCATCGCTCCTTTCCCGCCGTGCGCATCATCAGCCCGTCATGGGCGCAGATGGGGAAGTAGTCATGAAGCGTCATGACGATGCGCGCGCTCGGCAGGATGCGGCGCACCAGCGCGATGAACTCAACGCCCATGAGGAGGACATGGTGGATGTGGACGATGTCGGGGCGAAAATCCTCGAGCAGGCTGACGAGATGAGGCACGACACCGTAAGCATCGATCTGGCTCAGGTTGAACTGGTCGAAATGCCCGCACCACATGACGACTTCGTCCGGCGCGCCTCCAGGCGACTGGAAGCTCGTTCCCGGCCTTTGACCGCGATGAAGATTGTTCGTCGCGGCGAGAAACAGGGCTTCCACGTCAGGGCGCGAGCGGTACTCACGGAAGAGATCATGGGCGAGGATTTCCGTCCCGCCGGGATGAAAATCCGGATGATTGTGGGCAACAATCAGAACGCGCGTCGTCACGTGATCTACTCCGGCTTCACGGCGATGATGACATCCTGGTAGTGGTTGCTGTCGATGCCCCGCCAATGGCCGAGGCTCAGGCGGCGGATCTGAAGGCCGGCCTTCTTGAGAACGTTCTCGATGATTCCCGCATCGAAGCCGATGGCGCCGAGCGGCGCCAATGGGTCGCCATACCATGTGCCCGGCTTCGTTCCCCGGGTGAACCGCGGACGGGCATTCTGCCGATCCGGATCTCCCGCGGCGACCACGAAGGCCGTGAGGAACAGGCGCCCGCCGGGCCTGAGAAGGCGCATGACCTCTCGTGCGTAAGCGGAAATCTCCGCTTCGGGCAGATGGGTCGCGACGGATACCATCGTGACGAAGTCGAACTTCGCATCGGTGAACGGCAGTACAATCTCATGGCCTGCGATCGCTCCGCCAGGGTTGTACAATTCGTGGGCGACATCCACACGGCAGAACCGGAAGGTCGGGTAGGATGCGGTGATGTTCTGCACACACCACTCGATTCCGGCATTCACGGGATCGACACCCTCGTACGAGGCTTTATCGGGATCGAGGTATTGCGTCAGCGGAACGGCCATTCGTCCGATTCCGCATCCGATGTCGAGCACCGAATCGGTCGGCCGCAGGCCGCCGAGACGAACGAAGTGGCCGAGATATTCGACACCGATCGCGCGATAATCGCCATCGCCGACGAAGACGTTCTCCGGTGGAGGCGCCGGCAGGGAATCGTCCTGCGCGATCTGTTCCATCAAGTTCCGAAGGATCACGTCGGAATCCGGATCGAGGGTCGGTGCACGCGAAGCGTTCGTGAGATCGAACTGCGCATTCATATGGCGGCATTCCTTCCTTTGCGAGGACGTCCGTTCTGCATTGTTGCAATCATGACATCGCGCCAGCGCTCGGTATGGAGAGCGCAATTGTACTGCCAGGCGATCCCGCGCATGTACTCGGCGTTGAGAGACATCGACCTCCGTTCGAGGTGGTAGAGTTCGATGTCGGGGAGGTACGCGATCTTGCGCTCCGTCATGGTTATTTTGAGGCAGAGATCGCTGTCTTCGTAATCTCCGACCACATAATCTTCCGTGAAACCGCCAACGGATTCGAACAGGGATCTCGTGGTGACGAGACAGGCGCCGGTCACGGCGGGAACGATGCGCTCTTCGCAGGCCGGAGCGTAGTCGCGCGGCATGCCCTTGTGAAAATGCTGGTTGAGCCAGTCGCCGCGATGGTCTTGCGAGAAGTACATGCCGGCGTGCTGAATCGATCCGTCCTCGAACAGAAGCTTGGGGCCAACGGCACCGATACGGCGGCGGCCGTTCAGGCGCGCGGCCATGGCTTCCAGCCATCCGGAAGAAACCGGGATGATGTCGGAATTGACCAGTGCCAGAACATCGCCCTGAGCAACCGATACGCCGACATTGTTGGCGCGCGCATATCCGCCGTTTCTCTCCATGACGACGAGAACGACCGAGAGGCCGTAGATGAGATGGAGCCCGCCCAGGAGATGCTCGACCTCCTGAGCCTGTTCCGGGGAGTCGAGCACGTAAATGAGTTCCGCGTTCGCGCGGAGCCACGGATCGGCTGCGAACGCGGCGATCTGGAAACGAAGGAACTCCAGGTTCCGATAAAGCGGAATGATCACCGACGCTTTCGGACGCTGTTGAGCGGCACCGATCCTTCGGATCGTGGGGTGCCCGATCCGGCTGCGGACCTGCCCGTGAAGATCGGCGATGGCCGGACGAAGGACCTGCCTCAGGACGGATCGATCCACGTGCTGCGGCGGAATCGCCCGCAAGGCCATGGCGCGAGCCTCGGCCGGATCGGCCGGCTGAGGACGCGGCACGAGAGAATGACGTGCGCCGGATTTCAGGCGAAGATGAAAACGCGGTTGCAGGTTCTGCGCCGCTCCCGTGCCTGTCGGAGCCAGAACCGCGAAGCCCGTGGCGCCGAGGCGGGTTCCTTTCGTCGGACCCGCGACTTCAACGGGGAACGTGAACAGATCCTTCGTCAGATCCAGCGGTTCTCCCTCGGAGCCGTCGACTTCGATTCCCGCGAAGAGGCTGACCGGATCGCGATACCATCCCGTCACCAAGGTTCCGGCGGAGGTCGCCAGCGCGGAGACGATCTCGGCCGAAGGAGCCGTGTGGCTGCTCACAAATCGGCGAGGGCGCAGGGGAGACCGCAGTTGGAGCTCGAGCGCATAAGCAGGCCCCGCCTCGGACCGTCCGGCGATCTCTTTCAGAACGTGCTCACGCAGGCTGTGAGCCGCATGCCCCTGTGCGCGGAACCAATGCTCGATGGAAGGGACGCGTGCGTCCTGCTTGATCAGACGTCGGACGGACAGACCTCCTGGGCCAATCAGAATCAGGAGAGGATCGTCGGCGGGGATCTTCGCGCGATCGATCAGAAGATGAACGACATCCCGTCCATCCTTCCCGCTCCGGATCCTGTGGGGAAGGGCATGAATGCGCGTCGGACCGTTCCGGCCGAACGTATAGATCGCGTCGATCTTGCCGAAGCCCGTGACGAGCGACGTCCGTGTCAGGACGAAATCATCGGCGATCTGCGCGATGGCGACCGCCTGTCCGGGCGTAGGTGCCATCTGCAAGAGAAGGTCGCTGAGAAGCTCGATGAAAGTTGCGTCCCGGCGAAGGCGGAACATCGGACCCCATACGTTGAACAGGGCGGATACGAGGGCCACGCGACCATGGCTGTCGATGCCGTCGATCATGTCCTCGGCATCCGCCGGGGCAAGCGTCCGATGGTGATCGATGGTGACGGACGTTCCAAAACTGCCCGTGTCGAGGCGCAGATCGAGGCTTGTCCGGTCGTCGGCCGGATAGTGGAAGACCCAGAAGTGCCGTGCTCCGCCGGCCGGCAAGGAAAGACGCAGCGACGCGGAAGGCCAGATGTCTTCGCCGTCGCTCTTGAGGCTGGAGGGCGAGCCCTGT